>NZ_NSGD01000060.1:0-1052 GCF_002294955.1 Mesorhizobium sp. WSM3864 | reverse complement strand
TAAAGCACGTCGCGTTTAATTGGCCTCATATCCGGCAGCTTTGAAGAAGTTTCTGCACTGTAGCGGGTCGAACAGGTCGCATATGTCCTTGAGCGCGCTGCATAACGCGTCGAAGGATCGCGCGGCCTTCTTTCTGAGCAGCGCCTTGAGTTTCGAGAACGCCATTTCGATTGGATTGAGATCGGGCGAGTAGGCCGGCAGCGGCAGCAGCCAGGCACCGCGCTGGCGCACCAGTTCGGCCGCCCGCTCGCTCTTGTGGAAGGCGACATTGTCGAGGATGACGACGTCGCCCGGTTTGAGTTCGGGTGCAAGCTGGGTCTCGACATAGAGTTCGAAACGCGCCTTGTTCATCGGCGCATCGACGATCCAAGGCGCGATCATGGCATGGCATCTCAAGCCGGCGATGAAGGTCTGCGTCTTCCAGCCGCCGAACGGTGCGGCTGTTCGGTACCGTTGGCTCTTGGGCGCCCAGCCGGTTCGCTTGGTCAGCCGTGTGTTGGTCGAGGTCTCGTCAATGAAGACGAGGCGCGTCAAGGCCTTGTCGAAGAACGGTTTGCGCCGCCGCCGCCAATGCTCGCGCGCCTCCCGGATGTCGGGACGCTGGTGCTCGCTCGCCCGGAGTGTCTTTTTTTGTGACTGAGGCCCAGCCGGTGAAGCAGGCGGGCCACGTTCGACCGGTGCACCGTGACGCCGCGCCCGCCCAGTTCCACGCACAGTTCGTCGAGCGTCAGATCGCCATTCTCGGCCATCCGCTGGCGCACGAAATCGGCGTGAGCGGCCAGCTTGCCGCCGCCAGTGCCATGGCCTTGCCGGCGCGGCTCAAGCGAGCCCCTCTCGGCGCGCAGCTTCATCAGATCGTTCACGAACTTCGGCGAGACCCGGAAATGACGCGACGCCTCACGATTGCTGTTGCCCTCATCCACAAACGCCGCAACACGCTTACGCAACGCCATCGGTAACGGCTTGCCCATCGCGGTTCTCCCTTCCACCGCAATGAATCATCAAACCGTAACTCTGGGAATCCCGAATCCTTTAAAGGGCGACGTGCTTTA
>NZ_NSGD01000006.1:0-330427 GCF_002294955.1 Mesorhizobium sp. WSM3864 | reverse complement strand
CACCCTCCCCGTCCCCAACGACCGGGTTTTAGGAGCCGGCCCTGTCCCCGGGCCGGCTCCGCTTTTTTTGCCGCCGCCTGCGGGCCTTTCTCGTAGCGGCAGACCGGAGCAATATCGCCGTTTATTTTTGGATGGACGGCGATGCTGGAAATCCCTGACGACCGCTATGAGCGCGCCAAGCTGTTCAAGGCGATAGACGACGCCTTCAAGGCGGGCGATTTCGAGGGGCTTGGCAAGGCGCTGGGCGGCTCCGCACGATGGTACGACGAGAGGATGCCGTTCGAGCTCGGCCTCGGCCATCCGTTGGAATATGCGATCTATTGGAGCCCGACCGGCTTCATCGCCACGCTGCTTGATGCAGGCTCGAATCCGAATTACGAGGATCCCGCCGGCTTCCCGTCGGTCATCGCCGCGCTATCCACCGAGCGGCCGGACAGGCTGCAGCTTATCCAAATCCTGCTCGAGCAGGGCGCCGACCCGAACATGCGCGGGGTCAACGACTGGACGCCTCTGCATTACGCCGTGGCGCTGCGCGACGCCGAGGCAATCCGCCTGCTGCTGGCGTCGGGCGCGGATCCGTCGCTCAGGACGCGCATCGATGATTATGAAACCGCCCTGGAAGGTGCAGACCACGCCGGTTTCGAAGCGGGCGCGTCGCTGCTGCGTGAGGCGATGTCCAGACGCAATTAATAGGCCGCAGGCGAAACGGCAGACCGAACCGCTCTCAGAGCTCCTTCAATCCGGCCTTGAAGCGCCTGCCGTTGGCGACATAGTGCGCGGCCGATACCCGCAGCCTCTCGATTGCCGCGTCATCCAGCACCCTTATCACCTTGGCGGGCGAGCCGACGATCAGCGAATTGTCCGGGAAAGCCTTGTTTTCCGTCACCAAAGCGCCGGCACCGACCAGCGAATTCTTGCCGATCCTCGCGCCGTTGAGCACGATGGCGCCCATGCCGATCAGGCTGTTGTCGCCGACCGTACAGCCATGCAGCAGGGCGCGATGGCCGATCGTGCAGCCCTGCCCGATGGTGAGCGGATAGCCCGGGTCGGTGTGCATGACCGTATGTTCCTGCACATTGGTGTCGGCGCCGATGGTGATCGGTTCACCGTCGCCGCGGATGACGACGCCGAACCAGAAGCCGGCATTGCGGCCTATCGCGATATCGCCGATCAGCGTGGCGTCGGGCGCCACCCAATTGGTTTCAGCGTCCTCGAACCGGGGCGCCTTCCCGTCGATCGCATAGATCGGCATCTTTTCTCCGATTCGTCTCTCAAGCCGAGAATTCGGCGGAGCTTAGGAGACCCGTTGCCCAGGAAGCAATGGTGATCAGCACGATCCCGAGCGCCAGTGCCCACGCAATCGCCGTGCAGCCGCAGGAAAGCAGCGCAAGCGTGCCGATGCGCCCCTCGCGCCGCGCAGCCAGAGCATCATTGGTGAGCATGAACGGGCCGGCGCAGGCGGTCACCGCGAGCGAGCGCACAATATGGGCAGGCGTGACATAGGGATCGGCGAAGGCCAGCCGGCGGCCGCAGACGATTTCCATCGCCGAGCCGGCGAGGCCGCAAGCCGTCAGGCCGACCGCAAAAGCGTAGAGAGGGAGCAGCATGAGATCCATCTTTACCAACCGTTTACCATGAGACCGCACAGTCGTGCCGACGCGCTGCAAGAGCCATGCCGCGCCAGTTGTGCCACCTGAGGACAGGTGAGCGGATCGGGGAATCGCGATGAGAGAGGCAGCCGCCGCGGAGGAATTCGAGGTTGTCGACTCGACCTTGATGAAGCGGGTCTTCTACGTCTTCGCGGCGCTCGCCCTGCTTTCAGTGGCTATCAGTCTCGGCGGCAAATGGCTCGGCCGGTCGATCGCCATGGCCGGCTATACCGACGACACGACCGTGCGCCAGGTCGTCATGGACAACAATGTGATCAGTGTGCCGGCCAACTTCATCCGCTTCGACCAGGCCAGGCGCGACGGCATCGCCTCGCGCTTCGACCTTTATCTGCGCTATCCCGAAATGGACGGCTACAGCACCGCCGCGCGCGACGACTTCAACCACGTCACGACCAGGAAGATCATCTTCCTGTCATTCGAGCCGCGGATGATGTCGCGCGACATGAGCGGCCGTTTCGCCCCAATCTACAGCGCCCTGATCGTCACGCCGGGCACGCCCGGCCCGGGCGGTACAAGGCTCTACGGCTTCACCGAGAAATCGGGCTATCTCAACGAGGTCCTGGCGGTCGCCGAGCGCCCCGGCAAAGACCCGTTCGTCGCCCGCTGCCTGAGCGGCCCAACTGCCGAGGATTCGCTGGCCCCCTGCGAGCGCGACATCCAGGTCGGCGACGATCTCAGCCTCACCTACCGCTTCCCGCGCGAGTTGCTCGGGAACTGGCAGGCGCTCGATGCCGCGATAGCCACCAAGGTGGCCGGTATCCTGAAAACGGGACGCTGAAGCGCTCCGCCGGAGCCATGGCGCGCCACCCCGCTCTTCCTCTCCAGCGGCCAGCCTGGCTCAATATATCGGCACGACCGGCTCGGCGATGCGGTCTGGCATCGGGCCGGCAAGGCGCGCTATTGGTCGAACATGATGCCACCCTATCTCACGTTCGATCCCGTCAGCCGCCGCCTGCGCCTCGACCCGCATGAACCTGCCTTTGTGCAGAACCCGTATGAGGCCTACGCCTTCTTGCACGGCGCTTCGAACGCCTTCTTCTGGGAGAATTACGGTTTTTGGTGTTTCGGCGGCTTCGACGACGTCAACCGCCTGCTTCGCGATCGTCGCTTCGGCCGCCAGAACCCGGCCGGCATTCCCGACAGCCGCGGGGTTGGCGACGACCGTTCGCACCTGACAGCCTTCGACGCCATCGAAGCCAATTCGATGCTTGAGCTCGAGCCGCCGGTGCATACTAGGCTGAGAACTTTGGTCAATCGAGCCTTTGTCTCGCGCCAGGTCGAGCGGCTGCGGCCGCGCATCGAGGCTCTGGCCAATGAGCTGATCGACCGCTTCGAGCCGGGCTCCGCCGATGTTCTGCCCGCTTACGCCTCGCCCTTGCCGATCACCATCATCGCCGAAATGCTCGGCGTTCCGGTCGAGATGGGGCCGCAACTGCTCGACTGGTCGCATCAGATGGTCGCCATGTACATGCACGGCCGCACGCGCGAGACCGAGGAGACGGCCAACCGCGCCGCGCGCGATTTCGCGGCGTTCCTGCGCGGCTATGTCGCCGAGCGGCGCAAGAGACCCAGCGACGATCTGCTTTCGCTGCTGATCGAGGCCCAGGACAACGGCCAGAAGCTCTCGGAGGACGAGCTGGTTTCCTCAGCTATCCTTCTGCTCAACGCAGGGCACGAAGCGACTGTGCATCAGACCGGAAATGCCGTGAGAACGATCCTCGCGCAGGGCGGCGATGCGCGCCGCTTCTTCGCAACACCGGAGGCCAATGCCGCCACGGTCGAGGAATGCCTGCGCTACGATGCGCCGCTGCACATGTTCCTGCGCTATGCCTATGAAGAGATGGAAGCTGCTCCGGGCATTTTGCTCAAGCCCGGCGAGACGGTGGCGCTGCTGCTCGGCATGGCCAATCACGACCCGCTGGCTTTCGCCGGACCGGCCACATTCAACCCCGCGCGGACGGACCAGAAGAACGTGTCGTTCGGCGCCGGCATCCACTTCTGCATCGGCGCGCCGCTGGCCAGGTTGGAGTTGCAGGTGTCGCTGAAGACGCTGTTCGACCGGCTGCCGGATCTAGGCCTGACGGAAGAGCCGCGCTTCCGCGACACCTATCATTTTCATGGATTGGAAGCGCTGTCGGTGCGCTTCTGAGCCGCAAAAATCCGAAGGCCTGGAAAATGAGATTCGCATTTCTGCAGGAACCTCCCTTCTGCTTCACCGATGCATCCGGGAAAGTCGGCGGCTGCGACGCTATGCTGGCCGAGAAGATCTTCGCGATGTCCGAAACGATGGCTTTCACGCCCGTCGAGACTGAATTCGCCGAGTTGCTGCCGGGATTGGCCGACGGTCGCTGGGACATGACCACCGGTCTGTTCATCTCAGAAGAGCGCAGCAAGCTGGTGGACTTCAGTCGCCCGATCTGGTCGCTGCCGGACGGCTTGATGGTCGCCAAGGGCAACCCGCTCGACCTTGAGGGCTATCGCTCTCTTGCAGGCCACCCTTCCGCGAGGCTTGGCGTGATATCGAACCAGATCCAGCATCGGACGGCCCTTGAGAATGGCCTGCCGCCGGAGCGGATCAGTGTGTTCGCCACGCAGGCCGAGGCAGCGGAGGCGGTGGCTACCGGCATGGTGCAGGCCTATGCCAGCGTTGCCATGGCGCATCGCGGCTACATCGCGCGGCGACCGGCTGCGCTGGCCGATGTCATTGACGTTCCCGCGTCCGAACGGTTGCCCGCCGCCGGCGCGTTTGCGGTCGCCAAAGGCAACGACGCGTTGAGGCGGCGTGTCGATGACGGTCTGGGCGACCTGCTTGGAAGCCGCTGGCACCGCGACCTGATGGCCGGATTCGGTTTCTCCGATGCGGATGTCGACCGGCTGCTCTAACAGCCCGGCGAGCGCGCTTCACAGCTTGATCACATATTCCTTCCGCGTCGTCTCCAGCACTTCCCAGGTTCCCTTGAAACCCGGCCGCAGCACAAAACTGTCGCCGGCCTTGACCGTGCGCGCGTCGCCGCCGTCTTCGGCGATCACCGAGACGCCGGACAGGATGTGGCAGAATTCCCATTCGTCATAGACGATGCGCCACTTGCCCGGCGTCGCTTCCCAGATGCCGGCATAAAGGCTGCCGTCCCGCTCCTCGACATTCCAGGTGCGGAATTTCGGATCGCCGGAGATCAAGCGGTCCGGGGCCGGCGCGCCGGCCTCCGGCTCGACAGTTTCGGGATCAACCGCGAGAAAGGCGGACATCGCGCTCAGACCTTGCTCAGCGCCTGTTCGAGGTCGGCGACGATGTCGTTGACGTCCTCGATGCCGATCGACAGGCGGACCGTGTCCGGGCCGGCACCGGCCTTTACCTTCTGCTCGTCGGACAGTTGCCGGTGCGTGGTCGAAGCCGGGTGAATGACCAGCGACTTGGTGTCGCCAACATTGGCGAGGTGCGAGAACAGTTCCAGCGCCTCGACGAACTTGACGCCGGCCTCGTAGCCGGCCTTGAGGCCAAAGGTGAAAACGGCGCCGGCACCCTGCGGCGAGTATTTCTTCTGCAGCGCATTGTTCTTGTCGCTCGGCAGTCCGGGATAGTTCACCCAGGCGACTTTCGGATGGTTGGAAAGCCAGGCGGCGACGCTCGCTGCGTTGTCGCAATGACGCTGCATCCTGAGCGGCAAGGTTTCCAGGCCGGTCAGGATCAGGAAGGCGTTGAAGGGCGAGATCGCCGGGCCGAGGTCGCGCAGGCCGAGCACGCGCGCGGCAATGGCAAAGGCGAAGTTGCCGAAAGTCTCGTGCAGGACGAGGCCGCCATATTCAGGGCGAGGCTCCGACAGCATCGGGTATTTGCCCGACTTCGACCAATCGAAGGTGCCGCCGTCGACGATGGCGCCGCCGATCGAATTGCCGTGGCCGCCGATGAACTTGGTGAGCGAATGCACCACGATATCGGCGCCATGCTCGATCGGCCGCACGAGATAGGGCGAGGCCAGCGTGTTGTCGACGATCAGCGGCAGGCCGTGCCTGCGAGCGATGTCGCCGATCTTCTCGATGTCGACGAAGATGCCGCCCGGATTGGCGAGACTTTCGATGAAGATCGCCCTGGTGTTGTCGTCGATTTGGCTCTCAAAGGTCGATGGATCGTTGGTATCGGCCCAGCGAACCTCCCAGCCATAATTCTTGAAGGCGTGGCCGAATTGGTTGATGGAGCCGCCATAAAGCTTTGTGGCAGATACGAAATTGTCACCCGGCCGCATCAGATTGTGGAAGACGATGACCTGGGCGGCGTGGCCGGAGGCGACGGCCAGCGCGGCAGTGCCACCTTCGAGCGCGGCGAGACGCTCCTCGAGAACAGCCTGCGTGGGGTTCATGATGCGGGTGTAGATGTTCCCGAAGGCCTTCAGCCCGAACAGCGAGGCGGCGTGGTCGGCGTCATCGAAGACATAGGAGGTGGTCTGATAGATCGGCGTGGCGCGCGCGCCGGTCGCCGGGTCCGGCTTGGCGCCGGCATGGACGGCGAGCGTGTTGAAACCGGGCGTACGGGTCATCGAAGCCTCCCTCTCAAACTTGCGGAAATCCCCGGGCATTCTTGGCCAAGCGCGGTCGTGAATGCAAAGAACAAAATACCTTTCGGCGTGCGATCTGCGTCGAACGCCCGGGAAAATCCGTTTCTTCCCGGAATTTTGCGCCCATGGTGGTCCGCCTATTTCTGGCGCACGCCAAAACTCTGGAAACCCTTGCGCATCAAAGGCTTCTTCGACGACAGCACGCCGGAGTTGACGCCGGTCCAGCCGATCTCGCCCGACAGCTTGCCATATTCGATCTTGGGACAGCGGTTCATGACCACCTTGATGCCGGCTGCCTCGGCGCGCGCGGCGGCCTCGTCATGGCGAACGCCGAGTTGCATCCAAACGACCTTCGGCAGCGGATCGAGCTTCAGTACCTGCTCGACGATGCCAGGGACAGCGGCCGAGCCGCGAAAAATGTCGATCATGTCAACCGGATGCGGCAGGTCGGCCAGGCTGGCATAGACCGTCTGTCCAAGGATCTGCTTGCCGGCATGACCGGGATTGATCGGCAACACCGAAAAACCCTTGGCCAGCAGATATTTCAGCACGAAATAGCTCGGCCGCACGTCGTTGGGCGAGGCGCCGACCATGGCAATGGTCTTCACCGAGTTCAGAATGCCAGCAATGTAGCTGTTGTCGTAGGCGTCGTGATTCATGGCTCGTCCTCATACAGCGCATCGGCGAGAAAGGCAGCCGGATCGCTGCAGAAGTCACGCATCATGCGAAAATGATCGGTGTCCTGAAGATCAATCAGATCGAGGCCGATGCGGCTGATGCGGAAGAGCCGCGCGTTCGGGCAGGCCATCAGCAACGGAGAGTGCGTCGCCATGATCACCTGCGCGGTGCCGGACCGCTCCATGCGCTGAAGCAGCTTCAGCAACTCGATCTGGCGCGTCGGCGAGAGCGCGCTTTCGGGCTCGTCGAGGATGTAGATGCCCTGTCGTCGGCAGCGTTCCTCGAAGAAGCGGATGAACCCTTCGCCATGCGACCATGACAGGAAGTCCGGCGGCGCTCCGCCAGACTCCAGCGCCGCCTGGTCAAGATAACGAGCCACGGAGTAAAAGGACTCCGCCCGAAAGAACCAGCCCGCGGTGACCTTCGGCAGCCAATGGCAGCGCAGCGCAGCGGCAAGTGCAGCACCACTTTTGTCGATGGCGCCTGAGTGGTCGACGGGCATATAGCCTTTGCCGCCGCCGGCCTCGTCATAGCCGGCCAGCGCGCCGATGGCTTCGAGCAGCGTCGATTTGCCGGTGCCGTTCTCGCCAACGATGATGGTGATGGCCGACGTGAATTCGAACTCGAATTCGCGATCCCGGAAGATCGGCAGGCTCCATGGATATCCGTCCCAATACGCGACGCGCGAAGGCTCAAGCAGAATGCGCTTGAGATAGGGCGCTTTCAGCCGCGTCAGTTGCTTGCGGGCAGCCACGTCGGACCTTCAATCATGAAAAAGCGCGCTGCATTCTCGGGTCAATTATTCGTCGGCCCATTCCGGCTTGCGCTTGCCGATGAAGGCGCCGATGCCCTCCTCGGCGTCGCGCGCCAGCATGTTTTCCACCATCACGCGGCCGGTATAGGCGTAGGCGTCGGCCAGGCCCATTTCGGCCTGGGCGTAGAACGCCTCCTTGCCGGTCTTGACCACCAAAGACGATTTTGAAGCAATCGTTTGCGCGTATCTGTTGACAACCTGATTCAGATATTCGCGCGGCACGATCCGGTTGATGAGACCGAACTCCTTGGCCGTCGCCGCATCGATCGTCTCGCCGGTGAGAAGCATTTCCATCGCCTGCTTGCGCGAGACGTTGCGCGACAGCGCAACCATCGGCGTCGAGCAGAACAGGCCGATATTGACGCCGGGCGTGCAGAAGGTCGCTTCGTGCGAGGCGATGGCGAGGTCGCAGCTCGCGACAAGCTGCAATCCGGCCGCGGTAGCCAGACCGTCGACCTCGGCGATCACCGGCCTCGGATGGCGCACGATGGTCTGCATCAGCTTTGCGCAGGCGACAAAGGTCTTTTCGAAGAAGGCGCGGCCGCGATCCGGTTCTGCGCGGTGCGCCGTCATTTCCTTGAGGTCGTGGCCGGCGCAAAACACTTTGCCTGACGCTGCCAGGATGATGACGCGTACGGATTTGTCGTCCTTCACGCGGTCGAACTCGGCCTCCAGCGCCGCCATCGTCGCCAGCGACAGCGCGTTGGCCGGCGGGCTTGCAAGGGTGAGGCGCAGCACGCCCTTGTCTTGGCTGACAAGAACCGGGCCGTCGGCGACGGCGGGCTTGATGGCAACGACTTCGGCCATTTTTGAACCTCTCGATCAGCGGTCCCGGGTTATGGAGCAACAGAACTAACATGCTGCCGATTGAAGAACAGCCGCGAGACGTGTTTTCTCCGTGGCACCGTTTGGTCCAGGCGCGCCGCCTGGAACTTCCCGTATATAGGAATCGCGCATGCCCGCTCAAAGCAAGCTCAAGCCGGTGCTGACCGCGGCCGAAGTCAACGCGCTGATGGCAAACGTCTATCCGCAGCTCAACGACCAGTTCTCCTTCTATGAGGCGCTGGAAGTGTTTCCGGGCGGCTGCACGGTGCGGCTCAATGCCGACCAGCGCCATCTGCGCCCCGGCGGCACCGTCTCGGGTCCAGCCCTGTTCACGCTTGCCGACATCGGCGGCTATGTGTGCGTGCTCAGCCATGCCGGGCCGGATGCGCTTTCGGTGACGACCAATCTCAACATCAACTTCATGCGCAAGGCCGAGGCCGGACCGATCGACGGCCATTGCCGTATCCTTAAGCTCGGAAAGAGCCTGATGGTCTTCGACATCGACATCGTCGCCGGGGCCGACCGGCACACGGTGGCCCACGCCACCGGGACCTATTCGATCCCGCCGAAGCGAATGGATGAGGTAAAATAATACCGTTTCGCCAATTGATTGTTTTTGCTTTATTTTCAGCGCCAGTAGAGTTTCCGCTTGGCTTGACGCATCCGGCACCCTCGCCTATAAGCCGTCACGAAACAGCGGCCGCAAGGGCCGCCGTTTTGTTATTGCCGGACGGCTTGGCCTCTCCGTCAATTCAAGCAACAAAAAACGCCTGTTCCTGCCGTTCGCGGACAGGACGGTCAACCTGAGAGCAAAACCATGGCTACCTTTTCGCAGAAGCCTGCGGATGTGGTGAAGAAGTGGGTGCTGATCGACGCCGAGGGTCTCGTCGTCGGCCGCCTTGCCACTGTCATCGCCAACCATCTGCGCGGCAAGCACAAGCCCACTTTCACCCCGCATGTCGATGATGGCGACAATGTCATCGTCATCAATGCCGACAAGGTGGTGTTCACCGGCAAGAAGTACACCGACAAGGTCTATTACTGGCACACCGGCCATCCCGGCGGCATCAAGGAGCGCACCGCGCGCCAGCTGCTCGAGGGCCGCTTCCCCGAGCGCGTCGTCGAGAAGGCTGTCGAACGCATGATCCCGCGCGGCCCGCTTGGCCGCCGCCAGATGAAGAATCTCCGCGTCTATGCAGGCACTGAGCATCCGCACGCGGCCCAGCAGCCCGTCACGCTCGACGTGGCCAAGCTGAACTCCAAGAACAAGAGGGCCTCGTAATGGCTGAGCTTTCCTCGCTCGCAGAACTCGGGACTGTCACGACCGCCGCGCAGCCGGCCGCGCCTGTCCACGTCCAGAAGCTCGACAAGTCGGGCCGCGCCTATGCCACTGGCAAGCGCAAGAACGCGATCGCGCGCGTCTGGGTGAAGCCGGGCTCCGGCAAGATCATCGTCAACGACAAGGAATTCGCGACCTATTTTGCGCGTCCCGTGCTGCAGATGATTCTCAACCAGCCGATCGTCGCCGCCAACCGCGCCGGCCAGTACGACATCGTCGCCACCGTCATCGGCGGCGGTCTCTCCGGCCAGGCGGGCGCCGTGCGTCACGGCATCTCCAAGGCGCTGACCTATTACGAGCCGGGCCTGCGTTCGGTGCTCAAGAAGGGCGGCTTCCTCACCCGCGACAGCCGCGTGGTCGAGCGCAAGAAGTACGGCAAGGCCAAGGCCCGCCGCAGCTTCCAGTTCTCGAAGCGCTAAGCGCTGCGAAGTCCAAGCATTTCGAAAAGGCCGCCTCCGGGCGGCTTTTTTGTTTCCGTCACCAGTGCCCGGCCGGCGTCTTTATGTAGTCGATGAACGCGCGCAGCGGTGCCGGCACCAAGCGCCGGCCAGGGTAATAAAGAAACGGCCCCGAGAAGTTTTGCCACCACGGCTGGAGCACAGGTTCCAGGACGCCGCTGTCGAAATACGGGCGGACCCAGTCCTCGAAGAGCCAAAGGATGCCGACGCCGGCGATCGCCGCATCGACAGCGAGATCGACGCCTCCACCGATGCTGACGACCAATGGCCCCGTGGGATCGACCCGCACCACCTCGCCGTCCCGCTCGAACTCCCAGGGCGTCATGACCCCGCTCGGAAAGCGGCCGCGCACGCAGGCATGGCCAAGCAGGTCGCGCGGGTGCTGCGGCCGACCGTGCCGGTCAAGGTAGGACGGCGCGGCGAAGGTCGTGAAGCGCTGCGCGCGCGGTCCGATCGGCACCGCGATCATGTCCTGCTCCAGCCGCTCGTCATAGCGGATTCCGGCGTCGCAGCCGGCCACCAGCACATCGACAAAGTTCTCCTCGGCGATCACCTCCAGGCGAATGGCGGGATAGGCCGCGAGAAATCCCGGAACGATTTTGGGCAGCACCAGCCGCGAGGCGCTTATCGGCACGTTGAGACGCAAGGTTCCGGCGGGCCGGTCGCGAAAGCCGTTCACCACATCGAGCGCAGCTTCTACCTCGCCCAATGCGGGGCCGAGCCGCGCCAGCAGGCTGGCACCAGCCTCGGTCAAAGCAACGCTACGCGTGGTGCGGTTGAAGAGCCTAACACCGAGTTGAGTTTCCAGACGGCGGATGGCTTCGCTGAGCGCTGACGCGCTGCCGGCGGTGGCGCGAGCTGCTTCGCGAAAGCCGCCGGCGCGGGCCACGGCCATGAATGCCTGGAGGTCGTTGAGTTCGGCCGCCATTGTCCTAAATACCAGTACAATCTGGCGCATCGCGACGACGACGCGCTGATCGATGAACTGGCGCGCCACGGCATCGCCTATGTGCCGTTCTTTCCGCTTGGCGGCTTCAGCCCGTTGCAATCGTCGACGCTGTCCGGCGTGGCCGAGCGGCTCGGCGCGACGCCGATGCAGGTTGCGCTGGCGTGGTTGTTGCAGCGTTCGCCCAACGTCCTTTTGATCCCGGGCACGTCGTCGGTCGGGCATCTGCGGGAGAACCTTGCGGCAGCGGAGCTGGAGCTGTCGGCGGATGTGCTGCGCGAGTTGGATGGGGTGGCGAAAGCGGCGTAGGTCGGCGCAGCACCCCGCCCGCGCCTGCGGCGCGACCTCCCCATCAAGGGGAGGTAAGGCGCCGCGCTTTACGCTCAAGCGCTGGTTTAGCATTTCATGGATGTCGCAGGCATGCGGCGATGGCAGGCTGGCACGACGCTCTACCTCCCTCGATGGGGAGGTCGGCGCGAAGCGCCGGGCGGGGTGAAGCGCCGACGTCAGCTTAGTTAATACTGGCCGTATGCGCCGACTCGGCTTGCTTGATGTCCGTCGTGTACGGCACGCGATAGCCATTGGCAGCCAGCCATTCGATCGCCGCTTTTGGCTCGTCGGTCTGGATGATGGTGGCGCCGCGATCGACCCAGAAACCCCAAGCCTCGCGCGGCAGGCTGGCAGCGACCGCCAGCTCGTCGCCACGGCCGCCGGCAAGGAAGCCGCCCGGCTTGTTGACGATGGCATAGGTATCGGCCCAGAGGTGCCAGTCGCCGCGGACGGCTGTAGCCCGCATGCGCGTGCTGAACAGCGGGCCGCCGTTTGCGGTCAGCGTCTCGGCGCCGTTGCGCCAGTTGATCAGCTCGATAGCGCGTGGCGCGAACGCCTTGTCGACTTGGCCGGCAAAGGCGGCATCGTGCACGGCGTCATCGGCAAGGATCGGCATGAACTGGAAGCCGCCGCCCGCCTGGGCGAGCGCGGCCTTCGCGGCTTCAATGCGCGCCTGGTTCCACAGGTTCTCCTTGACGATCACCTGATCGGCCATGCCGAGATCGCGGGCGACCGCGATCATTCCGGGCAGATCCGTCACCTTGAGCTTGTTGTCGAGATTGATCAGGATCCTGTCCTTGGTCGTCAGCAGCATTTCGCGCAGCGTCGACACCGGCTCGCTGGTGACGGCGCCGGTGCCCTCGATCACCAGCCGGCACTTCTTCAGCTCCGCCAGCGTATATTCCGCCACCTCGCCCTTGCAGTTCGTGGTACGGTCGAGCCAGCTGTCATGCATGATGACGAACGCGCCGTCCTTCGAGCGCCTCACATCGACCTCGACTATCTCGGCGCCGATCGCGATCGAGCCCTCGACCGCGGCAAGCGAATTCTCGGCATAAAGCGTCTTGCCGGCCTGCATGCTGCCGGCCCGATGCGCCGCGATCATCACATGGTCGCGCCACTGGTTGGCGTGTTCGAAGCGGTCGAGGATTTGGGCGGCGCGCGTCTCACCGGCTAAGGTTTGACTCGAGGCCGTCGCAAGCGCGGCGGACAGAAGAAGGCTCAGCCAGAGTGTTCGCATCGGGGAATCGCTCCGTTCCGGGTCGGGACCCGGTTAGGCGATGCCCATGACAGGGAGGTGAACGAAGCCGGCTAGGTGTTTGCTCAAATCCGCCTGGCGAGGCGTCATGGCGAGACAAATCCTGTGTTGCCGTGGCACTCCTCGAGCGCCGCTCGATATCGGCAAGCTGTGACTGGCAAGTTGCGTGCCGGTTCTGTAGTTGTGGCTCCCCGATGACAACCGAGGACCCGTAATGGCGAACCAAGAGATCGACCACGCCTTCACCGCCCGTTCCAAAACGGGCGCTTCGTTGGAGCCGACCTATGCCGGCGCGCTGTCGTTCATGCGACGCAAATATACGAAGGATGCGAAGGGCGCGGACGCCGTCGTGTGGGGCATTCCCTTCGACGCCGCGGTCACCAATCGTCCCGGCGCGCGCTTCGGGCCGCAGGCGATTCGCCGCGCCTCGGCGATCCTCGACAACGATCCGCAATATCCGTTCTCGCGCGACCTGTTCGAACAGCTCGCCGTGGTCGACTACGGCGATTGCCTGCTCGACAGCGGCAACCACCAGAAGACGCCCGGTACGATCGAGCGCGAGGCGGCCAAGATCCTGAGCTCAGGCGCATTTCTTTTGACGCTCGGCGGCGATCATTTCGTCACTTGGCCGCTGCTGAAGGCGCATGCAGCGATCCATGGGCCGCTGGCCCTGGTGCAGTTCGACGCGCATCAGGACACCTGGCCGGACGACGGCAGGCGCATCGATCACGGCTCCTTCGTCGCCCGCGCGGTCAAAGAAGGCGTCATCGATCCAGACCGCTCGATCCAGATCGGCATCCGCACCCATGCGCCGGACACGTTCGGTATCAAGATCATCTACGGCCATGAAGTCGAGGAGATGCGCGCCTCCGACATCGCCTACGCGATCGTGGAGCGCACAGGCGGCAGGAAGACCTATCTTACCTTCGACATCGATTGCCTCGATCCGGCGTTCGCGCCGGGCACCGGCACGCCTGTGGCCGGCGGCCCGTCTTCGGCCAAGATGCTTTCGACGCTGCGCCAACTCGGCCAGATCGATATCGTCGGTGCCGACGTCGTCGAGGTTGCGCCGGCCTATGATCATGCCGATATTACGGCGATCGCCGGATCGATCATCGCCATGCACTATCTCGGCCTGGTGGCCGAAAGGAAGGCGCGGCTCGACGACCTGAACAACGGCACTCATGCCGTCCTACATAACGCTCAAGGCATATAGCTCTGGAATCGCAGGGATTTTGGCAACCGATGAAACCGAAAATCTTCATTGACGGCGAACATGGCACGACAGGCCTACAGATCAGGGCGCTGCTGGCCGACCGCGGCGATCTGGAGATCATCTCCATTCCCGCCGACCGCCGCAAGGAAGCCGCCGCCAGGGCCGAATTCCTCAACGCCGCCGATGTCGCGATCCTCTGCCTGCCGGATGCCGCGGCCAAGGAAAGCGTATCGCTGATCGAGAACGATACGACCAAGGTCATCGACGCATCGACTGCGCATCGTGTGGCCGAAGGCTGGGAATACGGCTTTGCCGAGATGGACAAGGATCAGGCCAACAAGATCGCCAGCGCAAATCGCATCGCCAATCCCGGCTGCTGGCCGCAGGGCCCTATCGCGACGCTGCGTCCGCTGGTCTCGGCCGGCCTGCTGCCTGCCGATTTCCCCGTCACCGTCAACGGCATCTCCGGCTATTCCGGCGGCGGCCGGCCGATGATCGAGGACTATGTCGGCAAGGGCGAGGACGCGCCTGAATTCCTGCCCTATGGGCTCACGTTGCAGCACAAGCATGTGCCGGAGCTCAGGACCTACGCGAAGCTGTCGCACGATCCGATCATGCAGCCCGCCGTCGGCAATTTCGCGCAAGGCATGATCACGGTGGTGCCGCTGCAGTTGGGCGGCCTCGACCGTGTGCCGAGCGGCGCCGAGCTTCATGCGGCGATCGCCGATCACTATGCGTCGGTCGGCGGCGGCGTGGTCGAGGTTGCGCCCTATACGCATATGGAGCGCATGCCGGAGATCGATCCGGAGGCCTATAACGGCACCAACCGGATGAAGGTCTATGTGTTCGCCAATGACGAGCGGGCGCAGGCGCTGCTTTTGGCCGTCTACGACAATCTCGGCAAGGGTGCTTCCGGCGCTGCCGTGCAGAATCTGGACCTGATGCTCGGCATCAAGCACTGAGCGACAATGCGCAAGGCGCGCCTCAGCCTCTGACGGCGATCTCGGTCGGCAGCGGATAGGCACCCTTGGTGCCGCGCCAGTGCGCGGCGGCGAAGCCGAGCACGATCAGCGCGACGCCTTGATGGGTGAGCGCCATATGCAGTGGCACCTGCATCAAAAGCGTGCCGATGCCGATCGAGGCCTGCGCCAGCACCAGCAGGAACAGCAGCGTGGCGCGGCGGGCATGCGTGGTGCCGGGCTGACGCCGCCAGGTGGCGATCATGTGCCAGAGCGCCACCGCAAAGAGCGTGTAAGCGCCGAGCCGGTGCACGAACTGCACAGTCTTGGGGTTCTCGAAGAAATTCAGCCAGGCGGGTTTCAAGAGCAGGAGATCGGCCGGGATCACCTTGCCGTCCATCAGCGGCCAGGTGTTGTAGGAGAGGCCGGCGTGGAGGCCGGCAACCAGGCCGCCGAGATAGATCTGGATCATTGCCAAGAGCACGATCGCGCCGGCAAGCCGCTGGGTCGAGCGGTCGGCGGTGCGCTCGGAGTGCGGCGCCAATCCTCGCGCGACAACCATGGTGGCGGTGAAGATTAGCGCCGCGAGCGTCAGATGCGTCGCCAGCCGGTACTGGCTGACCGAGACACGGTCGACCAGACCCGAGGCCACCATCCACCAGCCGATGGCGCCCTGCAGGCCGCCGAGCAGAAGTATACCTAGAAGCTTCGGCCCGAGGCCGCGTTCGATGCGCCCCGTCGCCCAGAAGAACAGCAGCGGCAAGGCGAAGACCGCGCCGGCGCTGCGGGCGAGGATGCGGTGCACCCATTCCCACCAGAAGAGCGACTTGAACGCATCTAGGCTCATGCCCTTGTTGAGCTCTGTATATTGGGGGATCTGCTGGTAGCGCTGGAACTCCTCCTGCCATTCGGCATCGTTAAGCGGCGGGATCACGCCGTGGATCGGCTGCCATTCGGTGATCGACAGGCCGGAACCGGTGAGCCTTGTGGCGCCGCCGACCAGCACCAGCGCGGCCAGCACGACCAGCACAAAATAAAGCCAGCCGCGCACCAGCGCGCGGTTGTGCAGATCGCGGTCGCGGGCGGCGTATGGGGCCGTGGTGGGTATGGCGGCCATGGGAGTTTCCCGGCAGTTGAAATCGCGGGATTGGTGGACCATGGCCGCCCGGCTGGCAAGACCGGACAGCGCGGCACGCCGTCGCGCCGGCCCGCGGCGGTTGCGCCCGCTCCCCGATCGGCCTAAGCGAGGCGGGTCAACGGGACCGCGACATGCCCATTCGCCTGAAAAAGCTGATCGGAACCATCCTGCTGGTGGCGCTGGTCGTCATCTACGCGCTGATCGCCTCGGCCATCGCGGTCACAAGGCTCGCCGAATACGGCTCCCTGGCGCATTTCCTGTTCTTCCTGCTCAGCGGCCTGCTCTGGGTGCTGCCGGCGATGGGCATCATCAAATGGCTGATCTTGGAGCCGCCTCAGAAGGGCTGAGCGCGGCCGCGCCAACGCTAACGTGATTCATACCTGATTGCGCCTTGGGAGTAACTTGCCTGGCTTGACCGCATGGCAGGGAGGGCTTGCGTCATGCCAAAAGCCTCGTTCGCGGGATTGATCCTGATCATCGCCTGCATGGCGGCCTCGATGGCAGCCGCCGAAACCATCAACGTGTCGGACGATCATGGCGGCAGCGTCGCCGCGTACAGCCAGCGCTGGAAGGGGCTCGCCGCGCGCGGCGTCAATGTCCGCAGGCAAATGCCAGTCGGCCTGCACGGTGCTGCTCGGCTATATTCGCCGCAGCCGCATCTGCGTGATGCCTGCGGCAAGCTTCGGCTTCCATCTGGCGCACCGCACCGACATGACCGCCGTCTTGTGGAATGCCTATGCTGCCGACATCCGAGGCTGGATCAACGCGCATGGCGGGCTTGCGTCACAGCTCAAATGGATGAACGCGCCGGACACCTACCGCTATTTCCACAGATGCTGACGCGCCTTCGGGCTAAATGGTGACGACCATCTTGCCGGCATTGGCAAGCGGCGTCGTCACACCCGACAGCATCGTGCGGATATGGGCGACGCTCTGGTAGCGGCCGTTGACGGAGATGCGCGGCAGCGCATGCAGGAAACCGGCATGCTCGGGTCTCAGGACGCCATGCCGGGTCGTCACCGCCGAGACATAGCCGGCATCACGAGCGAAGCCGACCTCGCGGCAGCCGACCGCGCTGGGATAACCGTAGGGGTAAGCGAAGTGGCGCGGCTCTGCGCCCAGCCGTTCCATGAGGATACGGCGGACGTCGCCGATCTCGTGACGCGCTTCCGCCTCGGACAGCCGCTTGAGGTTGCGGTGGTTGACGGTGTGCGCGCCGATCGTCACCAGCGGATGGGCGGCCACCTTGCGAATCTCATCCCAGCTCATCAGGGTGCCGGGGCGGCCGGTGCCGAGCTCGATGCCGTTGGAGCGCGCCAGTTCACGCAGCGCGGCGCCCTGTTCTTCCTCCGGGACCTCCAGGGTCAACCACGCGTTCAGCCTTGCAATGGTCTGGATCTTTCGGCCGGGTGTCGAGCAATCGACGACCGTCGATCCTCTCGCAGTCTTCAGCGTCAGGTGCGAGCCGGTGTCGACGATATCCTCGATGACCTCCCACCACAGGTCGACGGCACCGTCGATCAGGCCGGGCGCGACATAGATGGTGATCGGCGCACCGTGCTTCTCCAATACCGGCAGCGCCTCCGTCATGTTGTCGCGATAGGCATCGTCGGCGGTGATGGTGGCGAACTGGCCGTGTTTGCCGCCCGCTTCGATGCGTTCGATCGCTTCATCAAGGGCAACAAAGGCATAGCCCCTTTCCTTCATGTCGGCGATCAGCTTGTCGAGGAAGGCAGGGGCGATGTTCAGATGGCGATTGACGCTGTTCGGCTTCTCGGGCGTCGCGGTCACGCGATGCAACATCAAGATGGCACCGATGCCGCCGACAAACGGCCTCGCCAGCGGAGCGAGACCGGTGTAGCGGGCAACGTTCAACGCCAGCTTCCGGATTGCCTCGGCCCCGTCGATCATTCCTTCACCTTTTGCGCCTAGGCTCATCCAAGGACCTACGCGAACCCCAGGTTGCAACCAATACGTCTTAAGGATTGAGGGATGGTTGACGCCGCCGCGTCATTTGACGGCAATCGCGTCGCTGCCAACGAAGCGCCGGCGCGTGCGCCTGCCTCGAGCCGAGGCAGACTGACGGCGGCGGTGACCGACGGCACCGGTCTTGCGGGCTATGCAGAATTCTGCGCTTCGGCGCTGTTTGCTCCGGCGCAGAGCGCGTCCTGGGTGAGCAACTGGGCGGCCAAGACCAAAGCCGATATGGCGGTCGCCACGCTAAGCATCGAGGGTCGACCGGCTCTTTCGCTGGCGCTGGAAGTGGTCCGAAACGGCCCGTTCCGCGTCGCTCGTTTCACCGGCGGACGTCATGCCAACGGCAATTTCCCCGCAACCGACCCGCGGCTTTTGCCTGCTGTAAACGGTCCTGCGATCCGCTCCCTGCTCTCGTCAATCGCCACGGCACGGCCCGACATCGACCTCGTTTCGCTGGAGCGGCTGCTGCCCGATCTCGACGGCACCGCCAACCCGCTCGCCGCGTTGCCCAATTTTCCGAGCCCTAACCTTGCGCTGGCCGTCGACCTCGATGGCGGCTTCGACGCGCTGCTCAGCCGCGCGAGCGGCAAGCGGAAGCGCAAGAAGCACCGCTCGCAGACGCGCAAGTTCGAGGCCGTCGGCAGCTTCCGCCGTATCGAGGGGCGAAGCCGCAAGGAGGTCGACAGGTTGCTCGACGCTTTCTTCGACATGAAGCAGGCGCGCTTCGCCAAGATGGGCATCGCCAACGTGTTCGGCGATGAAGGCGTGCGCGCCTTCTTCCGGGCGCTGTTTGCCGATGCGCTTGCCGAGCAGGAGCCATCCTTCCTGCTGCATGGGCTGGAGGTAGCGGGAAAACTTCGCGCCGTTACCAGCTCCAGCCGCTCAGGCAAGCGCCTGATCTGCGAGTTCGGCGCGATCGCCGAGGATGATCTCGCCTTCACCAGCCCTGGCGACTTCCTGTTCTTCGACAACATCCAGGAAGCCTGCGAGCAAGGCTTCGACCTCTATGATTTCTCGGTCGGCGACGAGCCCTACAAGCGGCTCTGGTGCGACATTGAGGTCCAGCATTTCGAGGTGCTGATGCCGCTGACGCTGAAAGGTCGCGTGCTAGCCACAGGGTTACGGCAAGGCGCGCGGGCGAAGGCCTTCATCAAGAACAGTCCGACGGTGTGGAAACTGACCAAGAGCTTGCGACGGAAGGCTGCCGGACAGGCCGCCCCTATTGTTGCCGAGGACGACGCCTGACCGTCGTCCGCCAGCGCGAGACTCAAAATCCGAGCGCTTCGCGGGCGATATCTGTTCAGGCTGCCGACCGGCGTCCGGGCAATGGATCTCCCGGTTCATGGCCAACCGGCGTGACCAGCGTGACATCCGGATAGCCGTTCTCGATCAGCTTGACCGCCGCCTGCGTCACCTCGTCATCGGCTTCAAGCATCGACAGGAAGACTTCCGTGCCATCGCCGACCAGTCGGCCAATGCCTTGTGCGTCGGCAGGGCCGCATTCGACAACGACGAGGTCGTAAGCCGTGGTCAGCGACTGCATGATGATCGGCAGCCGGTCGGCGGCGCGCATGGCGCGGATAGGATCGGCGGTACCGACCGGAATCACATGCGCGTCCGAATAGAGATCGGGATGGATGACGTCGCTGAACTGCGCCTCGGAGGCCAGCAGATTGGTGATGCCGGGAAGCAGTCCGCTGTCCAGCATCGGGCGCGAGGCGGCGCCCGAGGCGGTGAGATCGAGCAGGAGCACCCGGAGGCCCGCATCCGACACTTCGCGCGCCACCAGCACGGCGGTGGCGGCGGCCTCGTCGCCTTCCGGGGAGACAAAGATGGCGCGCGCGGCACCCGAGGCAATCAGCTTTTCCGCCGCCTTCTCGACATCGATCTCGCCAAGCCTCGGCTGCCATGACCGGCGCGCTTCGGGCTGTGCCGGGTCTGGTGGATCTACCGGCTCGGCAGGCGCTGCCTCCATGACGGTGCCCTGCCCGATCCGCTCGTCAGCGACCGAATCGTCGCTAGCTTCATCCTCGGCATCGGCGAGCGCCGGTTCGGTGCGCGCCACCGGCATCGCCACCTGTTCGATCGGCTCGAATCGGGCTCCGGCGGCCGGACGCATGGCACGGCCGGAGAACAATTCCCTCAGAAGCGTGCTGATCGCCATCAGCAGCAGCGACGCGGCGGCGGCGGCACCAGTGATCGGGCCGATCTTCGGGAAATACGGTTCGGTCGGCACCTGTGCTTTGGAAAGCAGACGGGCGTCGACCGGCAGATAGTTGCGGTCCGCGCGCGAGGCCGCCTCGCGGTAGCTTGCCATATAGGATTCGAGCTGCTGGCGCTGGGCATTGGCGTCGCGCTGCAGCGCATCGAGCTCCACCTGCTGCTCGCCGGCGCGGGCCGAAGCGGCTTTCAGCGTGTTGACCTCCTGGACCAGCTGGTCCTCGCGAGCCTTGGCGGTCTGTGCCTGAGTCGCCAATCCCTTGAGGATCTTCTGCGCCTCGTTGCGGATCTGGCCGTTGAGATCGGCAAGCTGCGACTTCAGCGCCCGGATGCGAGGATGGTTGTCGAGCAGCGTCGTCGACAGATCGGCAATATTGGTCCTGAGCTCTACCTGCCGCTCGAGCAGGCGCTGGATCAGCTCGGAAGACAGAACTTCCGGCACGCTGTCCAGCGTGCCGCCATTCTGCAGCGCCTTGCGCACGCTGTCGGCGGTCGCCTCTGCGGCGGCGCGGTTGGCGCGCACCCGTGAAAGCTCGCTCGACAGTTCCGAGAGCTGCTGCGTCGCGAGCACCGAATTGTTGCCGCCCATCAACAGGTCGGATTGCGCGCGATAGGCGGCAACCTTGGCTTCGGCATCCTTCACCCGGTTCTGCAGATCGGTGATTTCCGGGCCAAGGAAGCCTGTGGCGGCGGTGTTCGATTCCATCTTTGCACTGCCCTTTGAGGCAAGGTAGGCCTGCGCAATGGCGTCCGCGACCTGGGCGGCGAGCTTTGGATCGTTCGAGGAGAACTCAACGGCGATTACGCGGGATTTTTCAACGCCGTAGACGTTGAGCTTATCGTGCATTGCCTTGAGCACGCGCTCTTCCGGCGGGATGTCGAAGGGATCGCTCTTCAGCCCGACAAGCACAAGCGCGCGACTGAGCGCCGACATCTTCAGCGCTTCGTCGAATTCCGGCAGTTTTTCCAGGTTGAGGTCCGAGGCAACCTTCTTGAGGATATCGGGCGACGATATGATCTGGACCTCGGTGGCCACCGCCTCCTCATCGGTTGCCGGCTTGTCGTCGTTCGTTGTGCCGGCCGGCCGAGTGAAGACCGATTCGCGCGGCCCGATCTCCAGCTTGGCCACTGCCTTATATTGCGGCGTGGCCAGCCAGGCGAAGGCAAACGCCAGCCCGGTCACGACAAGCGCGACGAGAACAATACGCAGCCAATTCCTCGCCAGGCTGGCGAAGAGCTGTCTCAGGTCGACATCGACATCTGCGGCCGCGGACTGAACGGACATGCATCCTGCTCCGAACTTTGAGTCGAGGATGGACCGTAAACAACTATGGTAACTCAGCCGTTAAGATCAGGATGCGTACTTATTAGAACGCACTCAAAGAACGTCCTGCGAAAGCAATAGAACAATTGGCTTTTTTGCCAGCAGCCGATGAGTCTAAGGCCCATCCTTTACCGACCATTAACCCTAACAGGATGATAACGGGCGCACTTCCTGGGGTTGGCCGCCTCACCGGTGGCGAGAGCGACGAAGGTTCGTGTCCGATCATGAAAAGCACTGCTCATCTCTTTCGCGCCATGCTCGCCTTGTCGCTGCTTACCGGCTGTTCCAGCTACCGGCCGGCGCCCGCCGCCTTTCATGAAGTGCTCGACCAGCCATACAGACTCGGCGCCGGCGACCGCATCCGCGTCACGGTGTTCGAGCAGGACGGGCTGACCAACACCTACAGCGTCGACCAGTCCGGCTACATCTCCTTCCCGCTCGTCGGCGCCGTGCCGGCGCGCGGCCACACCGCCCAGCAGCTCGAGAAGGAAATCGCCGATAAATTGCGCCAGGGATATCTGCGCGATCCCGACGTCTCGGTCGAGATCGACCGCTACCGGCCGATCTTCGTCATGGGCGAAGTCGGTGCCGCAGGGCAATATTCCTATGTGCCCGGATTGACAGTGCAGAAGGCGATCGCGATCGCCGGCGGCTTCACACCGCGCGCCAACCAGGAAAGCGTCGACATCACCCGCGACATCAACGGCAAGGTGATGACCGGCAGGGTGCAGACATCCGATCCACTCCTGCCCGGCGACACCGTCTACGTCCGCGAACGCCTGTTCTGAAAATCAACGTGGCGGCTCACCTTCGGATCGTCCACTGCTTCCGCTCACCTGTCGGGGGAATCTTCCGGCATGTGCGCGACCTGACCGAGGCGCAGGTCGCCGCCGGCCATTCCGTGGGTATCGTCTGCGATTCGACCACGGGCGGCGACTATGAGGAGCGGCTGTTCGGAGCGATGAAGGAGCGCCTGGCGCTCGGCATCCATCGCACGCCCATGCAGCGCCATATCGGACCGGGCGACATCGCCGCGGCCTGGCGCACCTATCAAATCATCAAGGAATTGCGGCCGGACGTGCTGCACGGGCATGGCGCCAAGGGTGGCGCCTATGCCCGTCTGTTCGGCTCACTGTTGCGGGTTTCAAGGTCTCGCGTGGCCCGCCTTTATTCGCCGCATGGCGGCTCGCTGCACTATGACGAAACGACGGCCACCGGAAGGCTGTTCTTCGCGCTGGAGCGTTTCATGGCCCGCTTCAGCGACTGCCTTCTGTTCGTTTCCGATTATGAGCGGACAACCTATCGACGGAAGGTCGGCGAGCCGCCCATCCCCAACAGGCTGGTCTATAACGGCCTGCGGGCCGTCGAGTTCGAACCGGTGGCGCCGGCGGCCGATGCGGCCGATCTCATATACATCGGCATGATGCGCGATCTCAAAGGCCCGGACATCTTCATCGACGCGCTGGCGCGGGCCGGCAGGGCGCTCGGCCGCCGGTTAAGCGCGGTGATGGTCGGCGCCGGCGACGACCTGCCACGCTACCACGCTCAGGTGGAGCGACTAGGACTTAAGGGCCATGTCCGCTTCCTGCCGCCGATGCCGGCCAGAGAAGCCTTCGCCCTGGCCGAGTTGATCGTCGTCCCGTCCCGCGCGGAAGCAATGCCCTATATCGTGCTCGAGGCGCTGGCAGCCGGCATGCCGATGATTGCCACCGCCGTGGGCGGCATTCCCGAGATCTTCGGCGAAGACTCCCCTGCCCTGATCCGGCCCGATGCCCGCCAGCTCGCCGACAGGCTCAGAACGGCTCTCGACGATCGCGGCACCTACCGCAAGCTGATGCCGCAGAACCCCGAGTTGAAGGCGCGATTCGGGGCCGACGTGATGGCGGCCGAGATCGAGAAGGCTTACTTCGCGGCGCTAAAGCTTTAGAATTTACTAATCCAGCAATACGCGCGAAAAAGCCACCAGTCGTCGCAAGCAACAATACGCATTCAAAGCCACCTGTTGTTTCAAGGCTTTCTTAGCTCTCTTTTGCTATTCACTCGCGCGAAGCTCGCGGACAATCCCCATGAACGAGATCGACCCCGCGCACCGCTTTTCGATGGAGGCGGTGCGCAAATTCGACGGCCCGGCCGAAGGTCAAGTGCCCGGTATCAATGACGTGGCGCGACAGGTCGCCTCGCAGTACCGGCGCGATACGATGTCGCCGATCATGGTCAGCGGCGTGCTGCGCATGGTCGAATTCGCCGTGCTCTTCGTGTCAGGCATGTGCCTCTATTTCTACTATGTCGGGTTCTTCAACTATCTCGCCTGGCAATATCCGCTGACGATCGCGGCAGCCTCGTTCCTGGCGGTGGTGCTGCTTGACGTCAGCGACAGCTACCAGATCGCGGCGCTGATGCGCCCCCTCGCCAATTTCGGCCGCGTGCTCCTCGTCTGGGCCGGCACCTTCGCGCTGATGGCTCTCACGGCCTTCGCCATGAAGGCCTCGGAGGACTATTCGCGCCTCCTGTTCGGCAGCTGGTTCGTGGTCGGCTTCGTGCTGATCTTCGGGCTCAGACTGGTGATGTCCAGGCTGATCAGGCGCTGGGCGCGCGACGGGCGCATGGAGCGCCGCGCGCTCATCGTTGGTGGCGGCAAGTCGGCCGAAATGCTGATCCGCTCGGTCGAGAAGCAGCCCTATAACGATATTCGCATCTGCGGCATCTTCGACGATCGCGGTGACAAGCGCTCGCCGCCGATCGTCGCCGGCTACCCGAAGCTCGGCACCATTTCCGAGCTGATCGAGTTCGCCCGCATCGCCCGCATCGACATGCTGATCGTGTCGCTGCCGCTGACGGCCGAATCGCGCGTGCTGCAGCTTTTGAAGAAGCTCTGGGTTCTGCCGGTCGACATCCGGCTCTCGGCGCATTCCAACGCGCTGCAGTTCCGCCCGCGCGCCTATTCCTACATCGGCTCGGTGCCGATGCTCGACATCTTCGACAAGCCGATCAACGACTGGGACTCGGTCGCCAAGCGTAGCTTCGACATCATCTTCTCGCTTGTCGGCATCATCGTCTTCTCGCCGGTGATGCTCGCCACCGCGATCGCCATCAAGCTCGACAGCAAGGGGCCGGTGCTGTTCAAGCAGAAGCGCCACGGCTTCAACAACGAGGTCATCGAGGTCTACAAGTTCCGGTCGATGTATACCGACAGGTCGGACCCGACCGCCAAGCAGACGGTCACCAAGAACGACCCGCGCGTCACCCGCGTCGGCCGCTTCATCCGCAAGACCTCGATCGACGAGCTGCCGCAGTTCTTCAACTCGCTGTTCGGCTCGCTGTCGCTGGTCGGGCCGCGCCCGCATGCGATCGCCGCCCAATCGCACAACCTGCTCTACAACGAGGTGGTCGACGGCTATTTCGCCCGCCACAAGGTCAAGCCCGGCGTCACCGGCTGGGCGCAGATCAACGGCTGGCGCGGCGAGATGGACACCAATGAAAAGATCCGCATGCGCACCGAATACGATCTCTACTACATCGAGAACTGGTCGATGCTGTTCGACCTGCGCATCCTGTTCCTGACACCCGTGCGCCTGCTCAATACGGAAAACGCCTATTGAGCGCGCTCGCGCAGGAGTTGCCAGCGGACGCGGTCAACCAGTTGCCGCCTCAAGCGGTCAACCAGTTGCCGCCTCAAGCGGTCAACCAGTTGCCGCCGCAGGCGGTCAAGCAGTTGTCGCCGCAGGCGGTCAACGCCAAGCTGATCGCGCTGATCTCGTCGGCCGCTATCGTCGTCGGCATCCTGCTTTCCGGCTTCGTCATCAGCGAGCCGGCGCCTTACGAACTCTACATGGCCGGGCTGATCGCCGTCTGGGCGCTGTTTCGCCTCAGAATATCGCGAGCGATATTGCCGCTGCTCGTGCTGTTGGTGGCGATGAACATCGGCGGCATGATCGCAATGACGCAGATGGCGGAACTTGCCAACACACCGCTCTATCTGGCGGTCTCGCTGTTTCTCGCCTTCAGCGCGGTCTTCTTCGCCTCGGTGACATCGGTCCAGCCTGACCTCTACCGGCTGATCTTCATCGCCTATGTGGTCTCGGCTGTGGCGACCTCGCTGCTCGGCATCGCCGGCTACTTCCATACCTTTCCGGGCGCGGAGATGTTCACCAAATACGACCGCGCCGCCGGCGCCTTTCAGGACCCGAACGTGTTCGGTCCGTTCCTGGTGCTGCCCGGCACCTACCTGCTCTATCTGCTCTTGACCGGCCCAGTATCGCGCATGCCGCTTCTGGCGGTGCCGCTATTGATCATCACCGCCGGCATCTTCTTCTCCTTCTCTCGCGGCGCCTGGGGCATGTTCGCGGTGTCGGCGGTGCTGCTCACCGCATGCCTCTTCCTGCAGAGCGCCAGCGGCATGTTCCGCCTGCGGGTCGTGGTGATGACGATCGCCGCGCTCGCGCTGCTGATCATCGCCATCCTCGTCATCCTGCAACTGCCCGGCGTGTCGGACATGTTCACCCAGCGCGCGCATCTCGAGCAAAGCTACGATACCGCGCGCCTCGGCCGCTTCGCACGCTATACGATCGGCTTCCAGCTGGCACTGGAACACCCGTTCGGCATCGGCCCGCTGGTCTTCGGCACGATCTACGGCGAGGACACGCACGACATCTGGCTGAAGGCGCTGATGGACTATGGCTGGCTGGGCTTCGTCTCGTTCCTGACGCTGACCCTGTGGACGATCTGCGCCGGCTTCCGCATCCTCCTTCGCGCTCGTCCCTGGCAGCCCTATCTGCTTTGCGCCTATGTCGCCTATCTCGGCAATATCGGGCTCGGCACCTTCATCGACATCGATCACTGGCGCCATCTCTATCTGCTGCTCGGGCTGATCTGGGGCGCGATCGCGCTGGAATACCGGCACCAAAAGGAATTGCGGTTGGCGCGCGCCATCCCTGCTGCGGCACAGTCATCGGCGAAATAGCCGCCGAATTCGGTTGACCCGCACGGGGTTCTCACGATACATCGCCACCCGGTCCGGAGTGTAGCGCAGCCCGGTAGCGCACTTGACTGGGGGTCAAGGGGTCGTCGGTTCGAATCCGGCCACTCCGACCATTTTTCAAGCCTGAGACTTGCCCCCCAGAAGTCCCCTCCAATCTCCTACTGGCACACGTCGACCCATTTGGCGTCTACAAGTTCGGCCATCCGCTGCGGCGCAATCCGCACGGCGGCATTCGTCGCGCCGGCGGCGGGGACGACCTCGTCGAAGGCTTTGAGCGTCACATCGCAAAAGACCGGCAGCGGCGCCGGCAGACCGAAGGGACAGACGCCGCCCGGCGGGTGGCTGGTCGCGGCAAGCACCTGTTCGCCGTCGAGCATGCGCGGCTTGCCGCCGAGCGTGTCCTTGCATTTGCGGTTGTCGAGCCTGGCAGTGCCGCTGGTCACGACCAGCATGGTCTCCTCGCCGACGCGCAGGCAGATGGTCTTGGCGATCTGCGCCGGCAGCACGCCATGGGCGTCGGCCGCCAGTGCCACGGTCGCCGAGCTCGCTTCGGTGACCAGCACCTCGATGTCGGGAGCATGTTCGGCAAAGAAGGCGCGGACCGATTCCAAGCTCATGAGCGAAACCTCAATCAGGCATGTTGGCAACTCGATGCCGCCGAATCGTGGCAGCGGCCGGGATTGCCGCATGGCGCGCTGGCAGTTGGCAAGGGCCGGGGGACCATCTGTGGAAGGCGCAAAAAGCCCGCCAGGGCGGGCCATGGCGGGCTTTTTTCGCGGACGCTTCGGCGTCTCTATTGCTGTGTGGGCCGATTCTCTTCGGTCGGCATCATGATCAATTCCTCTTCCGGCACTTGCAGCGCGGAAGCGATACGCCTGAGCTTGGCGGGGTCGGCATCCTTGCCGTCCTCGATGTCGACGATCTCGCCCACGGCCAGGCCGCAGGTCAAGGAAAGCTCCTCAATCGTATATCCCCTCGTTTCGCGGACGGCTTTCAGCGGATTGAGGCCGGACGCG
This sequence comes from Mesorhizobium sp. WSM3864, assembly GCF_002294955.1. Lineage (NCBI taxonomy): Bacteria > Pseudomonadati > Pseudomonadota > Alphaproteobacteria > Hyphomicrobiales > Phyllobacteriaceae > Mesorhizobium > Mesorhizobium sp. WSM3864. The sequence continues at coordinate 302,731 of NZ_NSGD01000006.1, read as the reverse complement.
GCAATGATGTTGTTGGAAACAGCGTTTCTTGCGGTGTTGGGCATGGCAACTCCTTGGGATGAAACAACACAGATGAAATGTGGCGTTGCCTGAGACGGGCGGGAGAATGGCCGTTAACGGATGATTTGCCAAGAGGCCGTTTTGGCCGTCACGCCATCGTGACCGTGGTTCATCGGCTGGGAGCCGAGGCCGCAGGCCACCGACATGTAAGGTGGCGCGAGGCCCAATCAAGATCTTTTGAAGCGCCGAAGGCCGCACCCGCCGGCATTTTGCCCACTCCGATTCGTTAGCTCTCCGTCGCTTGCCGGAAGGCGGGCGACGCCAGCCCCTTTGAAGAGGATCGGAATCCATGAAACTGAAGCTATTCGCTATCGTACTCGGCATGATTTCAGGCTTTGCGGGCGCCGCTCAGGCGGACACCGTGCGCTTGCGCGGCACGGTGGTCGACCTCGCCGGTACGACGCTGACGGTGAAAGCCCGCGACGGCAAGACCGAAACGATCACCCTTTCCCCCGACTGGATGATCTCCGGTGTCGCCAAGGCGTCGGCCGCCGATATCAAACAGGGCGATTTCCTCGGCATCGCATCGGTGTCCAAGGCCGACGGCGGCAGCGGCGCGCTGGAAGTAGTGATCTTCCCGGCGGCGTTAAAGGGAACCGGAGAAGGCGACCGCGATTGGGATTTGCAGCCCAACAGCCGAATGACCAACGGCACTGTCGCCGACGTGACCGAGGTCAACGGCAGGACCGTGACGCTGACCTACAGCAATGGCCAGAAGAAAGAGATCGCCATCCCGCAATCGACGCCGATCGTGAAATTCGCGCCCGCTGCGCCTGCGGATCTCAAGCCAGGCATGACCGTGTTCGTCAGCGCCGAGCGCGGCAGCGGCGGCAAGCTCGTTTCGCGCCGGGTGGTGGTCGGCAATCATGGCGTGGCTCCGCCGATGTGAGGCGCGCAGCTGACGCATCAGGCTCGAAAAGCATGATGTCGAGCCGTCCATGCGCGCCCGCAAGAGCGCGCGGCGCGATCGTGGTTCGCCAGAAACAATCCAGAAACAAAAATCTACAGTCCGGAAAAAGTGTCGAAAAAATCGAGGAGGATAGTGCCGATCGCGGGGCTTGGGTCACCGATTTGGTCCGGTGAACTCCGGAACGCCCGCGTAAAAGGAAACGAAATCATGAAGAAGTCCCTCCTCTCCGCGCTCGGGCTGGCTCTGGCCCTGGCATTCACCATGCCGATCCTCGGCACGACCAGCGCCGATGCGGCCCCGGTGGTAAAGCACCACCATCACAAGCATCATCGCCGGCACCATCATCATCATCACCACCACCATCATCACCACCATAAGAAGGTGGTTGAGAAGAAGGCCTGATCCTTCCCACCTGCCGATGGGAAGACAGGCCTTCATTGTATTGGTCGCGCAAGTCTTCCCATCGGAATTTTTCGCTTCGTGGGACAAGCCTCTCCTTTGAGCACCCGCTGTCCCCTGATGAGCGCGCAGCCGGGTTCGATCGCTTTTCAAGCGGTCCCGACCTCTTGCCGCATCAAGTCGCCACTGCCCAACGAGCGCTTAGCGCTGCTGGCAGATCCGGCACCTACGGTAATCCCTGAACCCTGACACCTTCACAGCAATGCTCGCCAGGCGACAAAAATCGCGCGGGCCATGAACCTTTCCATTGGAGGCCGCACCAAGCGGTCATGGACGCCACTAAGGCGTTCCTCAACCCGACCGGGACGCCAGAAAGCGCTCCCAGCAACCAATGGAAGGAAATGCTCAAATGACCAACTTCAAGCGTATCTCGCTCGCCGCCGCCTTCGTCGTCTCGGCTTTCGGCTCGGTTTCCGCGCCGGCCTTTGCCGGCACGCATCCGACCGGCGACGGCGGCGCGGTCTGCAAAGGCTCCGGCTCCTGTCTGGTGCTGCAGCTCGATTGTAAGGGCACCTACACCGACGCCACCGATAAGAACGGCACCGTCTACGGCAAGTGCAGCCAGGTCATGAAGGTCGATCCTAAGAGCCGGATCAAGCTCGCGAACTGATCGAAGCCGGAGCCCACTCCATCCCGATTTCATCCGGTTGGGCTCTCGTGCTGACGGAATGGCGGCCGGCGCGAACGGTCGCCATTTCTGTTTCGCAGCCCGGGGTCAGCGCCGGCTGATCAGAAGGCCGGCAAGCAGGCCGACCACGACCAGTCCGACGGCGGCCACGGTGGCCGGATGCTCGCGCGCGGTGTGCTCGAGCGCCCTGCCCCGGCGCCTGATTGCCGGCAGCGCCTCGTGAAAGCGGTCGGCGAGGTGCGAATAATAATCGGACGCCGCCTCGCGGCCGTCCTCGTAATAGGTGTCGCCCCGTTTTGCCAAGGCTTTCCTGACATCGTCAAGTTGACGCGAGAGCGCCGCGACCTGCCTGTCCAGATCGAGATCGGAAAGGGTCGAAAACCACGCCATGCCTGATGTCCTTCTCTTGCAGAGAAGGGCTAACGCATGGATGCCACAGCAGTTCCGGCTGTCAGGGACGCCGGCCGTCCAAGCTGCGGGAGCGGCAACCGAAGCTCAACGCACCTGGTCGAGCAGGCGCTTGCACTCCAGAAGGTCGAAGAGCGCCTCCTGCAGCAAGGCCCGGTTGTCGCGCGACAATTTCGAGGAGTCCGGCTGCACGGGACCTTCGTCGTCTCCCTTGCCAAGGCCGAAGAAACGGCGGCTGGGCTTCACCTTGGGCTGACCGACGAGCGCATCCTCGTCGCCGCGCGGCTGGGCAGCCGCGGTCAGCGGCACTTGCTCAACCTGGCGGCGTTGCGCGATCGCCTCGACGGCTGCCATGTCGCCATTGCCGATCGCGACCAGGAAATGGTTGCCGTTCTCGCGCAACAGCTTCTGCACGCCTTTGATCGTATAGCCCTGATCATAAAGCATGTGCCGGATGCCCTTGATCAGTTCGACATCCTGCGGCCGGTAGTAACGGCGGCCGCCACCACGCTTCATCGGCTTGATCTGGTTGAAACGGGTTTCCCAGAAACGCAGCACGTGCTGCGGCAGGTCGAGATCTTCCGCAACCTCGCTGATGGTGCGGAAAGCATCGGGGCTCTTGTCCATGGGCGAATCCTCACGCTGGACCGCAATCCGGAGTTGATCCGAATCGCACCTTATTTCAGCGGTTTATGAAGCGATATTCAAGCCCGGCGTCAAAGGGGCCGCGGTTTTCAACCGGCATTCGAGGGTTACTTGACGCCCTTGGCCTTGCTGTTCTGGTGCGAACGCAAGATGCGGTTCTTCAGCACGTTCGAGGATTTGAAGGTCATCACGCGGCGCGGCAGGATCGGCACTTCTTCGCCGGTTTTGGGATTGCGGCCGATGCGCTCATTCTTGGAGCGGACATGGAAAGTCGCGAAGGAAGACAGCTTCACCGTCTCGCCGCGAACGATGGCTTCGCAAATCTCATCCAGGACGGCCTCGACCAACTCGGCCGATTCAGTTCGCGACAAACCAACCTTGCGGTAAACGGCTTCGGCTAGGTCGGCACGCGTCAGTGTCTTTCCCCCCATGCGACCGTCCCATCAGCTCAAAAACATAAATCGATACAGGCAGCGGCAGAGCCTAAGTAATTGATCCGGCAAGGTCAAGGACCGAACCCCCGCGTTCGGCACTTACCAGCGCAGCAACACCGCGCCCCAGGTAAAACCCCCGCCCATCGCCTCGAGCAGAACAAGGTCGCCCTTCTTGATGCGGCCGTCGGCGACGGCCACCGACAAAGCGAGCGGCACGGAGGCAGCCGAGGTATTACCGTGCAAATCGACGGTGACCACGACTTTCTCTTCGGCTATCCCGAGCTTCTTGGCGGAAGCGTCAATGATCCGTTTATTGGCCTGATGCGGCACGAACCAGTCGAGGTCTTCCGCCGTGATGCCGGCCTCGGCGAAAGTGGCCTCGATAACGTCGGTGATCATGCCGACCGCGTGCTTGAACACCTCGCGGCCTTCCATCTTGAGATGGCCGACCGTTCCCGTGGTGGACGGGCCGCCGTCGACGAAGAGTTTTTCCTTGTGGACGCCATCCGAACGCAGGCTGGCGGCCAGCACGCCGCGATCGGCGATGTTGCCAGCCCCTTTCGCCGCTTCGAGCACCACGGCGCCGGCGCCATCGCCAAACAGCACGCAGGTCGAGCGGTCGCTCCAGTCGAGGATGCGCGAGAAGGTTTCGGAGCCGATCACCAGGACGCGTTTTGCCAGCCCGCCGCGGATATAGAGATCGGCGGTGGCGACCGCATAGACGAAGCCGGAACACACGGCCTGCATGTCGAAGGCGAAGCCGTGATGCATGCCGAGGCGGTTCTGGATTTCGACAGCCGTCGCCGGGAACGTGTTATTGGGCGTCGAGGTCGCCAGCACGATCAGGTCGATATCGGCTGGCGTCAGGCCGGCGCTGTCGAGCGCGGCGCGCGCCGCCGCCTCGCCCAGCGAGGCCGTCGTCTCGTCATCGGCCGCGACGTGGCGCTGGCGAATGCCGGTGCGCTGGACGATCCACTCGTCGGAGGTCTCGACCATGCCTTCGAAATCGGCATTCTTCATGATGCGGCGGGGCAGCGCGGCACCGTTGCCGCGCACAACTGATCTGATCAAGGTTCGTTCCTATTCCTCGGCCTCGACGGCGACGCCGGATTTCCTGTTTGCCTGGGCAGTCGGATTGCGCGCATGGAACAGATCGAGATCGGCCTCGATCCGGTCAAGCAGATTGTTGCGCACCATGTCGTAGCCGAGCTCGATCGCCGCGGCAAAGCCATCCGAATCGGCACCGCCATGGCTCTTCACCACAATGCCGTTCAGGCCCAGAAAGACGCCGCCATTGGAGCGGCCGACATCCATCTTTTCGCGCAGCCGGTCGAAGGCACCTTTGGCAAACACGTAGCCGATCCTGGCCATCAGCGTGCGGCTCATGGCGGCCCGCAAATAGCCCGCGATCTGCCTTGCCGTGCCCTCGGCGGTCTTGAGCGCGATGTTGCCGGCAAAGCCCTCGGTGACGACCACGTCGACCGTTCCCTTGCCGATGTCGTCGCCCTCGACGAAGCCGCGATAGTTCATCGAGGCCATGTTGGCCTCGCGCAGCATGCGCCCGGCCTCCTTGACCTCCTCCTGGCCCTTGATCTCCTCGACGCCGACATTGAGCAGGCCGACGCTCGGCCGCTCGATACCGAACACCGAGCGCGCCATTCCGGTGCCCAAGATGGCGAAATCGACGAGCTGATGCGCATCCGCACCGATGGTGGCGCCGACATCGAGCACCACGCTCTCGCCGCGCGTCGTCGGCCAAAGCGCCGCGATCGCCGGGCGGTCGATGGTGGCCATGGTGCGCAGGCAGAATTTCGACATCGCCATCAACGCGCCGGTGTTGCCGGCCGAGATGCAGGCCTGCGCGGCGCCGTTCTTCACCGCCTCGACCGCTTTCCACATCGACGATTTCCAGCGGCCGTGGCGCAGCGCCTGGCTCGGCTTGTCGTCCATCCTGACAGCGATCTCGCAATGGACGAACTCGCTCACCTCGGCGAGCTTGGGAAACTTGGCCAGTTCGGGACGCACGGCGTCCTCGCGGCCATAGATGACGAAACGGATGTCAGGGCGGCGGATGGCGACCGTCATCAGCGCGGGGATGACGACGCCTGGTCCGTGATCCCCGCCCATGGCATCGATGGAAATCCTGATCACGCGGTGTTTTTCTCACGGTTTGCCTGGCTAGCGGCGGGCGCCTGCCGAGGTAAGGGGGCTCGCGAAGGTTCGGCGAAAATAGCGGTTTTGGGCTGCCGCACAACCAACTTTTCCAAAATCCAGGCCGCCTTCAGGATTTTCCGAGCAGCGAGCGCAGCTTTTTCTGGAATTCGCTTTCCTCGGGCTGATCGTCACCCGCGCCCTCGAGCGAGGCGCCGGGCTTGCGCGGATAAGGGTCGATCGCCAGGCCGAAAAACTGCTCGGCGAGCGCTCCGACATCGATGGTGTCGCCGGAAAAAGTTTCCGGGCTGTCGGGTCCGTCGGCGTCGAGGACGATCTCGCCGCCGCCGTCGAAGCCTTCGCTTCCGAGTTTCGACTGCTCCGGCAAGAACAGCGCCTCGACGGGCTCGTCGATGTGAGCCGCGACCGGATCGAGTGTGACGATGCAGGCCTGGGTGATGTCGGCTTCGACGCGGCCGCTGACCTTGACGCCGTTGCGTTTCCAGGACGCCACCAAGAGCTCGGCGCGGTAGCTTTCGACGGAAAGCAGGTCATGTTCGGCGGCAAGCGCAGTGCGCTGCCTTTCGTCGGCCTCGATCGCAACCGGCAAACCCTTTTGCGGCAGGCGGGCGACATTGGCGACAAAGGATACGGGGCTCTGCGGTTCGGCGTGCTTCATTCTCGCCTCCTTCAGGTGGCTCCGGCGACCGGGAACGCGACGGCGCCGGCCATGATCGATTCGGTCGGCTGAGCGGCAAGCTGCCCGGTCGCCGCGCCAACGTAATTCGCCAGCAGCGACGCCTCAGGCCATTCGCCGGCATCGGGCCTGACATTGCGGGCGAGCGCCGCGGCAAGCGCCGCGCCGTCGTCGTCCCGCAAGGCTTCGTCGTAGGCCGCAGTGCGGCCATAGAACATCTTTGCCAGCTTCTTCATGCGCTTCGGCACGCCGACATCGCTGATGCCGAGTTCCCTCAGCGAATGGTCGACATCGAGGAAGAACTCGTCGATCAGCACCTGAGCGATCTCGGCCGCGGCTCCGCCCTCGCCGCGCAGCCGGTGCTGGATCAGGTACATATGGAGCGACAGCATCTCGAAGCGGCCGAGCGGCGTATCCGGCACATTCCAGTCGGAATAAAACACCGTTTGCCGCGCCGCCGCCACGATTTGTGCGTAGAGCGCCTCGGTGATGGCGCGGTTGGCGTGACGTTCGCGACCAAAAAGGCGCTGGAACATTGAGGGTGGTCTCCCGGGGACCTTTTGTTTGATTTGGCCTTGTTGCATCGGCATGCAAGCTGGTTTACCGGTTTTGCGGCCCAGCGCAAGCTGCGGGGATGTGATGGAGAATTGTTGTTGGGTGCGCTGAAATTCAAGTCGTTTTTCATGCCTGTGCGGGCGGGCGTGGCCACTCTGCTGGTGGCGGTATCCGCGCTTTCCGCCTGCAATTCGTCCAAGATGTTCGGTGATCTGCGTCCGAGCGAGACGCTGACGAAAGGCTACGTCATCGACCAGGCGGCGATCGACTCGGTGCCGGTCGGATCGAGTCGCGAGCAGGTTCTTCTTGCGCTGGGCACGCCGTCGACGACGGCCACCTTCGACAACGAGGCGTTCTATTACATCTCGCAGACGCGCAAGCGCTACGTCGCCTTCGACAACCCGCGCATCGTCGACCAGCACGTGCTGGCGGTCTATTTCGGCGCCGACGGCCGCGTCACCCAGATCGCCAATTACGGCCTGAAGGACGGCAAGGTCTTCGACTTCATCTCGAGGACGACGCCGACGGGCGGCAAGGACCAGAACTTCCTCAGCCAGATCATCAACGGCGCCAGCAAGCTAGCGCCCGGCATCCCGGGCGGCGGCACGCCCTGAGTTCGCTGTCAGCGACGTCCACGGACCAAGACCCGCCGAATCCGCTTCGGCGGGTTATTTGTTTCGCCGAAACGGCCTGGCCTAAACAAAACCCGCGGGATCGCTCCCGCGGGCTCACTTGGTGCGGAAAGAACGCTTAGCTCAGCCGTGCGCGAGCACGGCCAGGAGCAGCAGCGCCACGATATTGGTGATCTTGATCGCCGGATTGACCGCCGGGCCGGCGGTGTCCTTGTAGGGATCGCCGACAGTGTCGCCGGTGACCGAGGCCTTATGCGCCTCGGAGCCCTTCAGGTGCTTGACGCCATTCTTGTCGGTAAAGCCGTCCTCGAACGACTTTTTGGCGTTGTCCCAGGCGCCGCCGCCGGAGGTCATCGAGACGGCGACGAAGAGGCCGTTGACGATGACGCCGAGCAGCGAGGCGCCAAGGGCCGCGAAGGCCGAGGCCTTCGAGCCCGAGATCAGGAGCACGCCGAAATAGACGACGAGCGGCGCCAGCACGGGCAGCAGCGACGGGATGATCATTTCCCGGATTGCTGCCCGGGTCAGCAGGTCGACGGCGCGCGCGTAGTTCGGTTTCGAGGTTCCGGCCATAATGCCTTTATCCTCGCGGAACTGCTTGCGCACTTCCTCGACGATCGAGCCCGCCGCGCGGCCGACGGCGGTCATGGCGATGCCGCCGAACAGATACGGAATGAGGCCGCCAAAGATCAGGCCGGCAACGACATACGGGTTGGAAAGGTCGAAGGAGATCTCGCCCATGCCCTGGAAGTATGGGTACTTGTCGCCATTGGCGGCAAAGAACCTGAGGTCGTTCGAATAGGCCGCGAACAACACCAGCGCGCCGAGGCCGGCGGAGCCGATGGCATAGCCTTTGGTCACGGCCTTGGTGGTGTTGCCGACCGCGTCGAGCGCGTCGGTGGAGTGGCGCACTTCCTTGGGCAGGCCCGACATTTCGGCGATGCCGCCGGCATTGTCGGTGACCGGGCCGAAGGCGTCGAGCGCCACGATCATGCCGGCGAGCCCGAGCATGGTGGTGACGGCGATTGCCGTTCCGAACAGGCCGCCAAGCTGGTAGGTGGCGATGATCCCGCCGACGATGACGATGGCCGGCAGCGCCGTCGATTCCAAGGAGACCGCGAGGCCCTGGATGACGTTGGTGCCGTGGCCGGTCACCGAGGCCTGGGCGATCGAATTCACCGGGCGCTTGTTGGTGCCGGTGTAGTATTCGGTGATCACCACGATGAGGCCGGTCACCAGAAGACCGATCAGGCCGCAGATGAACAGGTTCTTGCCGGTGATGGCGATGCCGGCAACGGTGCCGACCTCTCCCCAACCGAGCGTCGCCGAAGTGGCGACGGCCAGGCCGACGATCGACAGCAGGCCGGTGACGATCAGGCCCTTGTAGAGGGCGCCCATGATCGAGCCGTTGGAGCCTAGCTTGACGAAGAAGGTGCCGACGATCGACGTCAGGATGCAGGCGCCGCAAATGGCGAGCGGATAGAGCATGGCGGCGCCCAGCACCGCCGTGCCGCCGAAGAAGATTGCGGCCAGAACCATGGTGGCGACGACCGTCACCGCATAGGTCTCGAACAGGTCGGCGGCCATGCCGGCGCAGTCGCCGACATTGTCGCCGACATTGTCGGCGATGGTGGCCGGGTTGCGCGGATCGTCTTCCGGAATGCCGGCTTCCACCTTGCCGACGAGGTCGCCGCCGACGTCGGCGCCCTTGGTGAAGATGCCGCCGCCGAGACGGGCGAAGATCGAGATCAGCGAGGCGCCGAAGCCGAGCGAGACCAGCGCGTCGATGACGACGCGGTCGTTCGGCTGCAGGCCCATCGGGCCGGTCAGGATGAGGTAGTAGATGGAGACGCCGAGCAGCGCCAGGCCCGCCACCAGCAGGCCGGTAATGGCGCCCGACTTGAAGGCGATGTCGAGGCCGGCGGCGAGGCTGTTGGAAGCGGCCTGCGCGGTGCGGACATTGGCGCGCACCGAGACATGCATGCCTATGAAGCCGGCAGCGCCCGAAAGCACGGCGCCGATCAGGAAGCCGATCGCGGAGGTGATGGAGAGCAGCCACCAGGCGAGAAGAAGCACGACGATGCCGACGACGGCGATGGTGGTGTACTGGCGCGCCAGATAGGCTTGAGCACCTTCGCGAATGGCGGCGGAGATTTCCTGCATGCGCTGGTTGCCCTGATCGGACGCCAGGACCGATCGTGTCGCCCAGATGGCGTACAGGACTGACAGCAAGCCGCAGGCGATGACGGCGGTAATGATGGTCATTGCCGAATTTTCCTCGATTGATGGCCCAGAAGAACCCCTCCCTGGGCCGTTGGGACGGAGATGAACGCCGCACGCGGAATCCACCCCTTGGCTAAGGTGTATGCGAAACAGGGCTGGGAACGTCAAGATATTGTTCGGTTTTTGCCCGGCTTTCGCCGGAAAGACGAACGCCGCGACTCACCGGCAGGGGCCGCCGTGCATTTAGATCGATTGCGCGCCGGCAAACGGCGCAATGTCAGTTGGCGCGGCGCAAGCCCGGCAGCTTCAGCGTGCCGAGCGCCAGGAAGCAGAGCACAACGACCGGGAACACGATCCAGTTCAGCATGGTCCAGCCCCAGGCATTGTAGACCGCACCCGACATCAGCGAGGCGAAGGCGACGGAGCCGAACAGGACGAAGTCGTGGAAGCCCTGCACCTTGCCTTTTTCGGATGGATGGTAGCTCGCGGCGACCATGGCGGTCGCGCCGATGAAACCGAAATTCCAGCCGAGGCCGAGCAGGATCAGCGCGGTCCAGAACTGCCATAGCGCAAGGCCTGAGAGCGCCACCACTGCGCAGGCGATGAGCAGCACCAACCCAATAGCGACGATGCGCTCGGCGCCGAAGCGGTGGATCAGCGAACCGGTGAAGAAGCTCGGCCCGAACATCGCCATAACGTGCCAGGAGATGCCAAGCGTGGCATCGTCGGTCGAAAGACCGCAGCCGACCATGGCGAGCGGCGCGCCGGTCATGACGAAGCTCATCAGCGCATAGCTGCCTACGGCACAGAACAGCGCCGCGACGAAACGCGGTTGGGTGGCGATCTCGACCAGCGGACGTGCGTCGCTTGCGGCGGCTTCGGCGGCGCTGCTCGTCCGCCTGGACGTATGCAGGAAGGAAAGGATAATCGCGCCTATGGCGGCCAGCACCAGGATGGAGGCGAAGGATCCGGCAAACATCACCGGCGCCAGAAGGTCGCCGGTGTAGATGACGATCTGAGGCCCGAGGATGGCGGTGACGATGCCGCCAGCCAGCACGAAAGAAATGGCGCGCGCCTTGAATTGCGGCGGCGCGTTGTCGGCGGCGGCGAAGCGGAACTGCTGCACGAAGGCGCCGCCGACACCGATCACGCCCAGGCCAAAGGCGAACAGCCAGAAGCTCGCCTGAAAGAGCGCGAGCGTCGCGATCAGCCCGCCGAGGGCAGTGACGATGGTGCCGGTCATGAAGCCGCCGCGATGGCCGAGCCGGCGGATGATGGCGGCCGCCGGCAGGGCGCCGAGCGCAACGCCGAGGTTGAAGCCGGTGACCGGCGCCGTCGCCAGAGATTTGTCGGGGCCAAGCAGATATTGGCCGGCAAGCGCGCCGATCGAAATGGCGATCGGCGCGGCGGAACCGACGATCGCCTGCGCGGCCGCGAGGAGCACTGCCGTGCGGCGCGCTTCCCTGCCGGCGTCAGCGACGACTGCCGTGGCGGTCACGTTGCATCCTTGCCGCGACCCTCGCCACGTACCCGGCGCGAGACACGGTCGAGCAGGGCGTTGACCAGCTTAGGCTCGTCTTCCTCGTAGAAGGCCTTGGCGATGTCGACATATTCCGACACGATCACGGCCACGGGAACGTCCTCGCGCTTCATCAGCTCATAGACGCCGGCGCGCAGGATGGCGCGCAGCGTCGAGTCCAGCCGCGACAGCGGCCAGTCGTCGGTCAGCGCCTGGCGGATGATCGGATCGATGGTCTTCTGGTTCTCGACGACGCCGGTCAGGATGGCGCGGAACCACTGCGCGTCGGCCTCGCGATAGAGCGCGCCGTCGACTTCCTTGCCGAGGCGGAAGGCCTCGTATTCGGCGGTGATCTCGAAAACACCGCTGCCGGCCACGTCCATCTGGTAGAGCGCCTGGACGGCGGCAAGACGGGCGGCACCGCGCTTGTTGGCGTGGCGCGCCGCACCGGTCTGGGCAGGATCGCTCACGATTGGGCTCCGAATTTCTCTTTGAGCGCGATCATGGTCAGCGCCGCGCGGGCGGCAAAGCCGCCCTTGTCGCCTTCGGTGCGCTTGGCCCGCGTCCAGGCCTGCGCATCGTTTTCGGTGGTCAGGATGCCGTTGCCGATCGCGACCGCTTCCTGCACGGAAAGATCCATCAGCGCACGGCTCGATTCATTGGCGACGATGTCGAAATGATAGGTGTCGCCACGGATGATGGTGCCGAGCGCGACGAAGCCGTCATAGTGTACGCCGCCCTCGCCGGCACCGTCCAGCGCGAAGGTGATGACGGCCGGAATTTCGAGCGAGCCAGGAACAGTCACGACGTCATAAGTGGCGCCGGCCTCGTCCAGCGCGCTGGTCGCGCCTTCGAGCAGCGCGTCGGCGAGGTCGTCGTGGAAACGCGCCTCGACGATAAGCAGATGCGCCTTCGCCTGCGGACGAATGAACGCTTTGCCGTGTTGGGATATGCCTGCCATAAACGTCTCCGGGGGGTTGCCGGTGACTTAGGCCGAAGCCGGATCGATCGCAAGCACAAGATTGCCGCCCGACACAGGTCCAGCATCTCCCGACAGGCCAAGATCCCAAGCATCGCGATCTTCCGGGGCTTTCTTCAGCTAGCAGGCGAAGCCTCGAGGATCGAGATCGGTGCTCGAGGGTGCCGATCACCCCGCTCAAGCTTCAGTCCGAGAAGGGAAGCTGAGGCGCCGGCGCGACCTGGCACCTCAGCGATCCGCGCCGCCTCCCCGGAACCCCTCGGCTGCGCTCAAAGCCCCTGTTTCGCCGCCTCGGCTAAGCGCGCGGCATAACGGGCCATGGTATCGATCTCGATGTTGACGCGGTCGCCAGCCTGGCGCTCGCCCCAGGTAGTGACGCTCAGCGAGTGCTGGATCAGAAGCACATCGAAGCGCGTAGCTTCGACCTTGTTCACCGTAAGCGAGGTGCCGTCGAGCGCGACGGAGCCTTTCGGCGCGATGAACTTCGCCAGGTGACGCGGCGCCTCCAGCGTGAAGCGCACGGCATCGCCCTCTTCCTTGCGCTCGACGATTTCCGCCGTGCCGTCGACATGGCCGGAGACGATATGGCCACCGAGCTCGTCGCCGATCTTCAGCGCCCGTTCGAGATTGATCCTGGTGCCCGATTTCCAACCGGATGCAGTCGTCAGCCTGAGCGCCTCTTCCCAGGCTTCGACCTCAAACCAGCGCGCGTTCGAGCCGTTCTCGGGCAGCGCCGTCACGGTCAGGCAGACGCCGCCGCAGGAAATCGAAGCGCCGATCGCGATCGTTTCCGGGTCATAGGCCGTGTCGATGCGCAGGCCGACGCCTTCGCTGAGCGGCTTCACCGAAGCGACAGTGCCGACATCCGTAACGATTCCCGTAAACATCAGATCGTGTCTTCCAGTTTGACCATGCTCTTATCCGAAACCATTTTCCCACTTTTTGGGATCATGGTCTTACCCACTCGGCATAGCTGTCCTCGCCGAAGCGCATCTCACGCAATTTGCGGAAACCCGGCGGGATATGCGCAGCGTCGATCGGCGAGGTGATACCATCCTCGCCGATCGCCTCCGGTCCCTGGAACAGGACGATGCGGTCAACGAGGTCTTCCGCCAGGAAGGCCTCGGCCACCTTGGCGCCGCCCTCGACCAGTACGCTCGCCATGCCGAGCGCTGCAATGTCCTCGAGCAGTTCCGGCAGGGCTACTTCGCTCTCGTAGGTTTCAGTGCCGATGAAGTGCACGCCTGCGCGTTCGAGCGCAGCCCGCCGCTGCGGATCGGCCTCGGCGCACGCCGCGACATAGAGCGGTACACGATCGACCCCGGAAACAAGCTTCGACGACTCCGGCAGCCGGATCTGGCGATCGAGGATGATGCGAGCCGGGGAGCGGTTCTCCAACCCCGGTAGGCGCACGGTCAGCGCCGGGTCGTCCTCCAGCGCAGTGCCGATGCCGACCAGAATAGCGTCGGCCTCCGCGCGCATAAGATAGACTTCGCGCCTGGCGATCTCGCCCGTGATGGCGACCTGGCCGGCGCCTTTCCGGCCGATCTTGCCGTCGCTCGAAAGCGCAAGCTTCAGAGTCACTTCGGGACGTTTCTTCAAAGATCGAATCAGATAGCCGGCCATCTGCTCGGCGGCCTCTGTGGCGAGCACCTTCTCCACGACCTCGATGCCGGCGGCGCGCAGCATGGCGTAGCCCTTGCCGGAAACGCGCGGATCGGGATCGCTTGCCGCGCCGACGACGCGCGCAATGCCGGCATTGACCAGCGCGGTGGCGCAAGGCGGCGTGCGGCCGTGATGGGCGCAGGGCTCAAGCGTCACATAGGCGGTGGCGCCGCGGGCCAGTTCGCCGGCCTCGGCCAGCGCCTCGGTCTCGGCGTGCGGCCGGCCGCCGACAGCAGTGACGCCGCTACCGACGATCATCGGGCCGGCGCCGTCGTCGCGCACGATGATGGTGCCGACGGAAGGGTTGGTCGAAGTGCGGCCGGCATTGCGGCGCGACAGCCGGATGGCCGCCGCCATGAAACGGCTATCAAGGGCTGCTTGCTCGGCCTCGCCCAATTGAGCTTTCGCCATGATCAGCCGGCGTCCTCTTCGGTCTTTTCTTCGTCGCCCTTCAGTTCGCCCAGCAATTCATGGAAATCCTTGGCTTCACGGAAATTGCGATAGACCGAAGCGAAGCGGACATAGGCGACGTCGTCGAGCGATTTCAGCGCCTCCATGACGAGCCGACCGACCTCGCCGGAGGCCACTTCCGTCTCGCCGGAGCTTTCGAGCTGGCGCACGATACCGGTCACGGCGCGATCGATCCGCTCGGGATCGACATTGCGCTTGCGCACCGCGATCTCGACCGAGCGCAGCAGCTTGTCGCGGTCGAACGGCACCTTGCGGCCGGACTTCTTGATGACGACGAGATCGCGCAGCTGCACGCGCTCGAAGGTGGTGAAGCGGCCGCCGCAGTCCGGACAGACGCGGCGCCTGCGGATCGCCGCGCCATCCTCGGCGGGACGCGAATCCTTCACCTGCGTATCTTCGGACTGGCAATAGGGGCAGCGCATGGAGAGCCTTGGGTTTGCGATTCAGAGAATGATCCCGAAAAGTTGCAGACTCTTCGGGGAAGATCATGATTCAAAAACAAAATCTTAGAGCGAGATGGCGATACAAGGAAGCGTCATCTCGCTCTGGTGGGCGAAAGGCTTGGAGCCTTTCATGCCTCAGAGATAGCGAGGTGCGAGAAAGATTGCCAGCGCCCTGCCCCTGTCGTGCCCGGTCTGTTCAGGGCGCGACGTCCTTGGTCGGGAATCCGCAGGACGTGCCGAGGTTGCGGTAGGCCTTGGTGAAGCCGTCCATTGGAATGCTGGCGACGGTCTGCTTGCCAAAAACAACATCGAGCGAGGTGACTTTGCGCATCGCGCGCAGCAGAGCGAGACTTGTCTTCGCCTGGTTGTCGACCGTCCAGTTGGGGCGACCGCCGACGGCATTCGAATAGACTTTCGCGGAAACCTTGATGCCGGGGTCGCCGAAGGTCGCCGCGATGTCCTTGCCGGTCGGCAGGTCCTTGTTGTCGACAGCGATCATGATGGCGGGATAGGCATCCGGCGGCAGCGCGTCGCCGGTCGAGATCGACAGCGTGAGCGTGCCAGCATTGCCGATGCCGTCGACGAAAGCTGCGGAGGCCGCGCAGGTCTTGTGCGCATCCTGCCCGGTGTCGAGCGTGTCGATGATCGTGGTCCATCTGCCGAAGGTGTTTGTGGCCGGTTCTGGCTGCGCCTGCTCCTGCCCGGCCGCGCCGGACACGGCGAAACCGGCCAGCGAGCCGACCAGGGCCAAGGCGGCAAGATGGAAAATGCGCATCATCAAATCTCCAGTTCGCGACGCCGCCCAATCAGGACGGCGCACTGCCGGCGGATAAAAGATGACGCGCGGCTTCCGGTCAACCGAGATAAGGATAGAGCGGGAAGCGATCCGTCAACGCCGTGACTTTGGCCTTGACCGCAGCCTCGACTGCCGCATTGCCCTCGTCGGAATTCGCCGCCTTCAACCCGTCCAGCACCTCGGCGATCAGCTTGCCGATCTCGCGGAACTCGGCCTGGCCGAAGCCGCGCGTGGTGCCGGCCGGCGTGCCGAGACGGACGCCGGAGGTGACGAACGGCTTTTCGGGGTCGAAGGGGATGCCGTTCTTGTTGCAGGTGATGTTGGCGCGGCCGAGAGCCGCCTCGGCGCGCTTGCCGGTGGCGTTCTTCGGGCGCAGGTCGACCAGCATCAGATGGTTGTCGGTGCCGCCCGCAACGATGTCGAGGCCAGTTTCCTGCAGGCTCGAAGCCAGCGCCTTGGCGTTGGCGACGATGCTCTCGGCATAGGCCTTGAAGCTCGGCTTCAGCGCCTCGCCGAGCGCCACCGCCTTGGCTGCGACGACATGCATCAGCGGGCCGCCCTGGAGGCCTGGGAAGACCGCCGAGTTCATCTTCTTGGCGATCTCCTCGTCGTTGCAGAGGATCATGCCGCCGCGCGGCCCGCGCAGCGACTTGTGCGTGGTCGTGGTCACGACATGCGCATAAGGCAGCGGCGACGGATGCATACCGCCGGCGACCAGACCGGCGATATGCGCCATGTCGACCATCAGATAGGCGCCGATCGAATCGGCAATCTCGCGGAAACGCTTCCAGTCCCAGATGCGCGAATAGGCGGTGCCGCCGGCCAGGATCAGCTTCGGCTTCGTCTCATGTGCGGTCTTCTCGATCGCGTCCATGTCGAGCAGGTGATCGTCCTTGCGCACGCCATATGAAACGACCTTGAACCATTTGCCGCTCA
The DNA here is from genome assembly GCF_002294955.1 of Mesorhizobium sp. WSM3864. Taxonomy (NCBI): domain Bacteria; kingdom Pseudomonadati; phylum Pseudomonadota; class Alphaproteobacteria; order Hyphomicrobiales; family Phyllobacteriaceae; genus Mesorhizobium; species Mesorhizobium sp. WSM3864. The sequence goes on along the minus strand of NZ_NSGD01000006.1, from coordinate 286,120 downwards.
TGTTGACCGGCGAGCCATGCGTGAGATGGCCGCCGGAGTTCAAATCGAGGCCCATGAATGTGTCGCCGGGCTGCAGAAGCGCCAGGAAGACGGCCTGGTTCATCTGGCTGCCGGAGTTCGGCTGGACATTGGCGAAGTTGCAGCCGAAAAGCTTCTTGGCGCGTTCGATGGCGAGTTCTTCGGCTACGTCGACGAACTGGCAGCCGCCGTAATAGCGCTTGCCCGGATAACCCTCGGCATATTTGTTGGTCATGATCGACCCCTGCGCCTCGAGCACGGCGCGGGACACAATGTTTTCCGAGGCTATCAGTTCGATCTCATGGCGCTGGCGGCCAAGCTCGTTGCGGATGGCGCCGAAAATTTCCGGATCGGCGTCGGCAAGCGTGGTCTCGAAGAAGGATTCGAATTTGTTGGAGGCTGCCGCGGCATTTGACATGGCTTGCTTTCCCTTGGGGCCGGAGGTCTGCGAGGTCGCCGCGCCATTAACACAGTTGTTTGGAGCCCGCCACGTTTGCGGCGCGAAATTTGCTGGCCGGATTGCGCCAAGCAAATCGGCTGAACACTATTTCCGGTCGCGCCGGCTTTTGAGCAGCGCTTCTGTCAAAGTGATCTCGGAAAGCAGCGCCCGCATCGTGTGGTCGTTGATCTGGCGGGTGCGGAACATGGCGCGCACGGCGGCGCGCTCCGCCTCTATGCCGGCGTGCCTGAGCTCAAGCTCCAGCCGCCCGGATTCGCGCGCCTCGGCGCGCGCCTCTTCGGCCTCGTCGGAAGCCGCGATGCGGCGCCGGTAGCCGGCAACGATGCTGTCGGCGACCGCGAGCCGGGCCTCGGCCGCCTCGCCTTCGCCGCCCTCGCTGGCGAGGCGCTCGATCTTGGCGATGGCGGCCTCGGCGGCGCCCACACGCGCCCGCCGCTCCTCGGCCGCACCCGGATCCTCGCCTGGCTCGACCAGCCCGCGGGCGATCCTCGGCAAAGCAAGGCTGGCGATGACCAGCGAGCAGATGATGACGCCGGCGGCGAGGAAGATCAGCACGTCTCGCGCTGGAAAGGGCGAGCCATCCTGCAGCGCGAGCGGCAGCGACAGGATGCCGGCAAGCGTGATCGCGCCGCGCACACCGGCCACCGATCCGGCAAGCCTGACGCGGAAACCAAAGGGCTCTGCCTTGCGCTTGCCGAGCCGCGCGGCGATCATCGACGCCATGTCGCCGATCCAGATCCAGAGGAAGCGCAGGCCGATCACGCAGAGCGTCAGAATGAGCACGGTCAGCACCGGCTCGAACAGCCAGTGCCGGCTGGTGAGCTCAGGCGGGACCCTGCGGATGATGTCAGGAAGCTGCAGGCCGAGCAGGATGAAGAGAGCACCGTTGAAGACGAAGGTCAGCGTCGACCATAGCGACATCGCCTGGATCCGCGCCGAGACCGAGAGATGGCGGAAAATGCCGGAGGTGCCCGTAACCAGGCCGGCGGTGACCGCGGCCAGGATGCCCGAAGCGCCGACATGCTCGGCAATCAGATAGGCGACGAAGGGCAGCAGAACCATCACCAGCACCTGCGCCCCCGCCGGCGTGCCGCCGATGCGGCCAAGCACCTGCAGCGCCTTGGCGGCGACGAACAACGCCGCAATGCCCGCGAGGATGCCGGCCGCCACGGCGTAAAGAAAGCTCAACGAGGCGGCGGCGAACGAAAAGCTGCCGGTCAGCGCCGCCCCAACGGCAAAGCGGAACATGACCAGGCCGGAGGCATCATTGAGCAGGGATTCGCCTTCCAATATGTGCATCAGCCGAGCCGGAACGACATTGCGGTCGACAATCGAAGACACGGCAACGGCATCGGTCGGTGACAGCACGGCGGCCAAAGCGAACGCAACCGCCAGCGGGATGCTTGGCACCAGCCAGTGCAGAGCATACCCGAAGCCGACGATGGTGAAGAAGACAAGTCCGACGGCGAGATCGAGGATCGGCCGGCGCAGCTCGATCAGCTCCCGTTTCGGCGCCGCGAAGGCATCGCCGAACAGAAGCGGCGGAATGAACACCAGCAGAAAGAGTTCCGGATCGATCTCGACATGCAGGCCCTTGGCCGGCCAGGCAAGCGCGGCGCCGATCGCAATCTGCAGCACGGGGAGCGGCACCCGCACCAGCCGCACGAGAGCGCCGGAAAGCGCCACGAAAGCAAGCACGACGAGAATGAAGACGGCGACGTCCATGATGCTATTCCAGCTGCTCGCGCTTTAAGTCTCATTTTTCGACGCATGTCGCTCTGCCAAAACCGCTGCGCACTGTTTGGCGACATGCAAACAAAAAAGCCGCTCCAAGAGCGGCCTTTTCGTGATTTATATCAATCGGTTACAGCGCAGAAGTAATCTGCAGCTCGCTGTTGCCGTCGAGGCCGTAAATGTCGTCGCGGAACTGCACGACGCCGGGTCCGGTCGACCATGCCGACAGATACAGGAAGTGGACCGGCACCGGGTTGACCACCTGAACCGGCGTATTCTCGCCAGTCTTGATCGCCGCCTCGAAATGCTGGCGATCCCAGCCGGGCGTATCACGCAGGATCCAGGTGACGAGGTCGCGCACATTCTGGACGCGCACGCAGCCGGAAGAGTCGAAGCGCATCAGCTTGCCGAACAGGCTCTGCTGCGGCGTGTCGTGCATGTAGACGCCGTCCGGGCTCGGGAAGTTGATCTTGACCGAGGCCATGGCGTTGCCGGCGCCGGGATCCTGGCGGAAGCGGTACTTGGCGGCATCGTCCGTCGACCAGTCGACGGTCATCGGATCGACCTCGCTTCCGTCAGGCGCGAACAGCCGGATGTGGCTGTCCTTGAGGTAGTTCGGGTCCTTCCGCATCAGCGGAATGATGTCCTTGCGCACGATCGAAACCGGCGCGTTCCAGTAAGGATTGACGATGATCTCGTTGATCTTGGAATTCACGATCGGCGTCTGGCGGTCGATCTTGCCGACGATCGCGGTGTGGCGCAGCACGACGCGGTCGTTCTCGACGGCTTCCACCTGCGCGGCCGGAATATCGACCAGCACATAGCGGTCGCCGAGCGTGCCCGCCTTCTCGCGCAGCCGCTGCAGATTGGTCTGCAACTGGCCAAGCCGGATCGGCGCCGGCACGTTCATCGCCGAATAGGTGTATTTGCCCATGGAGCCGTCGGCCGGCAGGCCGTGACGGAGCTGGAAGCGCTTGACCGCCGAGTCGACATAGGAATCGAACGCCGTCGAAATGCCGGCGCTCTGCGACAGGTCGCCCGAGACCATCAGCCGCTTGCGCAGCGGCACGACATCCGGATCGTCGACGCCGAGCTGCAATTTCTTAGTTGCCGGAACCTGCTCCCAGCCGCCCTGGCCGACAATGCCCTGGTACTGCGCCACCGCCTGCTCGGTGAAGGCTACGGTCTGCAGGCTGAAGATCGGCAGCGTCGAGGCAACCTTGCCGGTCTCGCTTGCACGGGCGTCGAACTGGTCGTCCCAATTGCCGCGGGTCGAGGATTTCAGAATGTCGCCGATCACATCCTGCGCGCTGGCATGGCCGGCGACGACGGCGGCGGCGAGCGCAGAGGCTCCGGTCAGGAAGAAACGGCGGCTGGTTCTCATGGATGTTCCAGACATTTTAGCTATATCTAATCTCGCTCAGTTCGCTCTACTGGCGGGTTGCCCGCACTCTAGGGTCGGCAATCTTAACAATTAGCCAACCATGACTTGCGTCAGCAGGGCGTGAAAACGTAGGACCACGACACCTGCTCCAGGAAGCGCAGGGCCTCGGCCCGCAGCATCACCCGCATTCTCGCTTTCACTGCGATTATGGCGGCAACGTGACCTTGGCCCGCGATTTGCATCCAGCAAGATGATCAAAAAATGGGACCGAGGCATTTTGGCATCGCCGATAGCGGCGGGTTCACCAGATGCCCGCCGTCATCCTCGGTTTGCCCCTATTTCACCCGGTTCGGGCAGAGGGCTTTGAACTGCTCCAGCGTGTAGTCGTAGCCCGAGGCCCCCGAGCCATCGAGCACCACGTTCTCGTCGGTGTCGGTGATCTGATAATCCGTCTCGCTTCCGGCGGGGCTGCGCCCCTGGAACAGCATGTTGGCGCCGTAAAAGGTGGTGAATTTTCCGCTCTTGCAGTCCGCTGTGATCTCCAGATGCAAGGGCGTTTTCATTTCCTTAGCGATGCAATCCTCGGTCACCTTACCGACATAGTCGCGGCAGTATCCGATGGCGTTCTGCCTCGTATGTTTGGTCAGGATGCTGGCATGCGAGGTGTTGATGCCGGATTTCTTGACGACCGTAACCTCCATTCCGGCCTTGGAGCCATAACCGAGGGTCCGGGCAGCGGCCGGTGAAACAAGGATCACAGCGCAAATCGCAAAGCAGGATATGACGCATGAGGCCTCCCCTTGACTGCAGAGCTTCCACACGCGCTGCTCGGCGGTCAAGCGCTCGCCCTGCTGCCGCCCCGCTTTCGCAAAAGACAAGAACCGGCACCTGTCGGCACCGGCCCTAATTGTTTTCTCCGGCCGCGCTTCTTCGCCGCGGCTTCGATCGTCTCAGATTTCGAATCCGCTTACATCCGGTAAGCGATCGTGTCGTTCCAGAAGCGATCCAGACGCTGGAGCGCACGGTTCATCTGCTTGAACTCGTCGGTGTTGATGCCGCCCACGGCCTCGATCGAGCCGACATGGCGCTCGTAGAGGCCGGCGACGACCTCGGCCACCTCGTTGCCCTTCGGCGTCAGCGAGACGCGGACCGAGCGGCGGTCGATGCGCGAGCGCTGGTGGTTGATGAAGCCGAGGTCGACCAGCTTCTTCAGATTGTAGGAGACGTTCGAGCCGAGATAATAACCGCGCGAGCGCAGCTCGCCGGCGGTCAGCTCCGAATTGCCGATATTGAAGAGCAGCAGCGCCTGGATGGCGTTGATGTCGGAGCGGCCGTTGCGGTCGAACTCGTCCTTGATCACGTCAAGCAGACGGCGATGCAGACGCTCCACCAGCTGCAGCGATTCCATGTACAGCGAACGGATCGCCTCGCGGCGATCGTCGGAAACGTTGGCGGTCTTCGCCGCCGGACGCGAATTGATCATTGTCTTTGCCTCTCGTTTGTCGCCCGGTGATTTTTTGTTCTTCACCTTGATCGCGACACTATCGAATACTCATAAAATTCGACTTAAACGCCAGGGCTAACAAGAGCTTACCGGTAAGAGGTTTCGAAAGAGGCTTAACGAACGGTCATACGAGCAAGAACAATTAACCTAAAGATTTAGCCAAGGGTTTTGGGGCAGTCGCCGACCCCGTATCTAGGTTCCTTACGCCGCCCGGCAAGCTATTGCCTGAGCTGGCGCTTCTGCAGCCAGATGACCACGCGGAAGACGATGTAGAGCAGCGCCACGCAGGCATGTGAGACGACGATCAGGATCCGGTGGCCGAAGAGATTGGGAAAACCGGCATACATGACGGTCTCGGTCGCCGCGCAGATGAACCAGATCACTGGCCCCCAGGAGGCAAGCATCCAAAGGCCCGCGGCGGCGAAAGGAAAGAAAACGGCAAGCGTGGCCGCGGCCACCTGCCAGTGCACCGGCATCAGATCGAAGCGCCAGAGCTCGCCCGGATAGATGCCGATCAGCCGGACCCAGTAGAGGACACCGAACAGCAGGCAGTAGCCGGCAATGACCCGCTGGAACCAGGCGAAGATGATCTCGGTGGTCGAGGGCTGCAGCACCACGCGCCTGGAGGTGACCTCGCTCACAGCTCCAGCTCCCCGGCCCCGAGCGGCGCGAAATACGCGTCGACATCGGCCGCGCTCACCGCATCGAGGCTGGCGGGCCGCCATTCCGGCTTCGAACCCTTGTCGATGATGGCGGCGCGGATGCCTTCATAAAAGTCGTGGCCGGCCAGCATGCGGTTGAGGATGCGGAACTCCATCTTCATGCACTCGTCCATCGACAGCGTCGACCCGGCGCTGATCTCGCGCCAGGCGACGTTGAGGCTGGTCGGCGAACGCGTCCTGATCGTCGCCAGCGTCTTGGCGGCGAAAGCGTCGGTGGCGGATGCTCGTTCCAGGCTGGCGACGATAGCGGCGAGCGAGGGTTGCGAAAAATGGCGGGCGATCGATTCCAGATCCTGCCGCTCGGTCTCGCGTCTTGCGGGTGTGAAGAAATCGCGCAACTCCGCGTTCGCGTCGCCGCTTGTGGCCAGCTCGTCAAGCAGCCCCGCCTGGTCCTCGGCCTTGATCGTGTGGGTGGCGAGGCCCGACCACAGTGCATCACCATAGCGGATGCGGTTTCCTGTCAGCCCCAGATACATGCCGAAGCTGCCGCCGAGATCGGGCAGCAAATGGCTGGCGCCAACATCGGGGAAGAAGCCGATGCCGACTTCCGGCATGGCGAATTGCGCGTTCTCGGTCAGCACGCGGTGCGAGCCGTGGAAGGAAATGCCGACCCCGCCGCCCATGACGATGCCGTCGATCAGCGCGACATAGGGTTTCCTGAAGCGGGCGATGCGGGCATTGAGACGATACTCGTCGGCGAAGAAGTCGACCGGCGGCTTGCCGGCGCGGCCCGCCTCGTAAATGTGCAGAATATCGCCACCGGCGGAAAATGCCCTGCCCTCAGCCTTGACGACGACGACGGCGACGCCGGCATCGCCCTCCCAGGCGTCAAGCGCCTTGCCAAGCGCCTTGACCATGCGATGGGTGACGGCATTGAGCGCCTGCGGCCGCGTCAGTGTGACGACGCCCGCCTTGCCTAGACGCTCGAAGCGAATCTCGTCGCCTCCGCCAAAATCCATCGCCAGAGAATCCTCCTCTCCGCCCTTCCAGAGGGATTGAAGTGCTAAAGGCGGCATAGGGATGCGTCAATGGCGGCAACGCCGCGCTGGCGGCCAGCCGCTTCCGGTGTTAGGTAACCGGCAAAGTGTCGCGCGTAGGCGGCGCGACAGATTTCGAGCTAATCGACATGGCTGGGGTTTCTCGTCTCGTTGCTGGATTGGCAGGTCTCCTCTTTCTGGGAGTTGCGCCGGCCGCCGCCGAGGCAGCCTCCGAACTCTACCTGGCGCAGACGATCGTCACCGGCACCGGCGAGCCTAATCGCGAGATCGGCTTCAGGGATTGCCTGGACAAGGTGCTGGTCAAGGTTTCAGGCGATCAGCGGCTGACGCAGAAGCCGGAGATGCTGGCGCTGCGCAATAAGGCGGCTGACTTCGTCCAATCCTTCCGCTACCGCGACCGGCTGGAAGGCGTTCCGATCCATGACGAGCAAGGCACGCATGACCGGCCGCACGACCTCACCTGCCTCTACAAGCCCACAGTGGTCGACAAGCTCCTGGCGCAGCTCGGCAGCAGGCCATGGCAGGGCGAGCGGCCGCTGATTGCCGTCTTCATAACGGCCGAGCAAGGGGCGCAACATTTCGTGCTGACGGCCGACGAGGATCGCGGCGAGTCAATGCGCGAATCCTTTGCCAATGCCACGGCGCCGCTCTCGGTGCATGTCAGCTTTCCAGAGGCTAACCAGCTCGCCGGCCTCGACGACAAGGCGCTGCGCACTGCCGATATGGCAAAGCTCGACCAGCTCGCCCGGCAGGCGGGTGCCGACCGGGCGCTCGCCGGCAGCATCGTGTGGAACGACAAGGAATTGGGCTGGATCGCCGACTGGCGGCTGGCCGAACACGGCAAGACCTATCAATGGCAGGTGCGTGGCGTCAGCTTCGACGAGGCTTTTCGCGTGGCTGTGAAGGGCGCGGCACAGATTCTGTCGGGGAATGGACAGCCGTAAACGTCGGCGCTGCCGCTCATCCGCCTGCCGGCACCTTCTCCCCGTCAAGGGAGAAGGGAAGTGCTCCAGCGCCGGCGATCGCCTCTCCCCGTTCTTCACGGAAGCAACTGGCACAATCGTGTCGCATTGGTCAGCGGCAGGGGCGCATGGTAAAAGCCGGGACGACAACAGAGTTCTGGCGATGAACAAGTTTACCCCCGCAAAGCCTGCCGGCGCCCGCAGCGTCGACGAGATCACAGGCAGCCGCAGGCTGCGGCGCATGCGCAAGGCCGACTGGTCGCGCCGGCTGGTGCAGGAAAACCAGCTCTCGGTGAACGATCTGATCTGGCCGATCTTCGTCGTCGAGGGTAAAAATGTGCGCGAGCCGATCGCCGCCATGCCGGACGTCTACCGCCTGTCGGTCGACCTCGCGGTGAAGGAAGCGGAGCGCGCCGCCAAGCTCGGCATCCCGGCGATCGCGACTTTTCCCAACATCGAGCTTTCGCTGCGCGACCAGACGGGCTCGCATATCCTCGATCCCGACAATGTCATCAACCGGGCCACCCGCGCCATCAAGGATGCGGTGCCGGAGATCGGCATCATCACCGACGCGGCGCTCGATCCGTTCACCAGCCATGGCCATGACGGCATCCTGCGCGACGGCATCATCGTCAACGACGAAACCGTCGAGCAGGTCACGGCCGCGGCCGTCATCCAGGCAGCCGCCGGGGCGGACATCATCGCGCCGTCCGACATGATGGACGGCCGCATCGGCGCGATCCGCGACGCGCTGGACGCCAACGGCTTCCAGGACGTGGCGATCATGTCCTATGCGACGAAATTCGCCTCGGCCTTCTACGGCCCCTATCGCGAGGCAGTCGGCACCGCCGGCCTGCTCAAGGGCGACAAGAAGACCTATTATATCGACCACGCGAATTCCGATGAAGCCGTGCGCGAGGCCGAGCAGGATCTGGCCGAAGGCGCCGACATGCTGATGGTGAAGCCGGGGCTGCCCTATCTCGACATCATCCGGCGGCTGAAGGACGAGTTCCAGATGCCGACCTTCGCCTACCAGGTGTCGGGCGAATATTCGATGATCAAGGCGGCCAGCGCCAATGGCTGGATCGACGGCGAAAAGGCGATGGTGGAATCGCTTCTCGCCCTCAAGCGAGCCGGCTGCGACGGCGTCCTCACCTATTTCGCGCCGACTGTTGCGGAGATGCTGAGGGGCTAGGCCCAGGCGCAATTTTAAATTCTCGCCGCGTCACCTGGGCGCCGCCCGACGAGGTGATCGCTCGCCGGAAAATTCCGCTTGCATAATGCAATCAGTTAAGCTACTCCATGACTGCTTGCAAAATGCAACTAGTTCACGAGGCGATCATGTCAAAGCTGCGCGTCAACGCTTTTACCCTGTCGCTGGACGGCTACGGCGCCGGCCCCGATCAGACTCTCGAAAGCCCGCTCGGCGTCGGCGGCGAAGGACTGCATAAATGGATGATCGGCACCCGCACCTTTCGTGAGATGGTGATCGGCAAAGACGGCGGGACCAAGGGCATCGACGACAGCTTCGCCGTGCGCAGTTTCGAGAATGTCGGCGCCTGGATCCTCGGCCGCAACATGTTCGGGCCGGTCCGCGGCGAATGGCCGGACGAGAGCTGGAAAGGCTGGTGGGGTGACAACCCGCCCTATCACGTGCCGGTCTTCGTGCTCACCCATCACAAGCGGGCGCCGATCTTAATGGAAGGCGGCACGACGTTTTACTTCGTCACCGGCGGCATCCATTCGGCGCTCGAACAGGCAAAGGCGGCCGCCAAGGACAAGGATGTGCGGGTCGGCGGCGGCGTTGCCACGATCCGGCAATATCTGAAGGAAAGCCTGATCGACGAGATGCATCTCGCGATCTCGCCAATCCTGCTCGGCTCCGGCGAGCATCTTTTCGCTGGACTGGACATGCCGAAGCTCGGCTACCGCTGCACCAGCCAGGTCGCGACCGCCGACGCGACGCATGTGATGATCGGGCGGGCGTAAGCTCGGCTCCCCCTTCTCCCCCTGTGGGAGATGGGGAAGTGCTCAATACTTTTCCGGCACATAAAGCTCGCGCGGCAGCACCTGCCGCTCGTAGGACGGGTTGAAGACACGCTCCGGCAGCGTGATCTCCTCATGCGGCACGTCTTCGTAAGGCATTTGCTGCAGCAGGTGATCGATGCAGTTCAGTCGGGCCCGCTTCTTGTCGTTGCCTTCGACAATGAACCACGGCGCTTCCTTGATGTTAGTACGGGCGAAGGTCTCTTCCTTGGCCTTGGTGTATTGTTCCCAGCGCACGCGCGACTGCAGGTCCATCGGCGACAGCTTCCACTGCTTCATCGGATCGTGGATGCGCATCAAAAAGCGCATCTGCTGCTCCTCGTCGGTAATCGAGAACCAGTATTTCACCAGCGTGATGCCGGAGCGCACCAGCATGCGTTCGAATTCCGGCACGTCGCGGAAAAACTCTTCGACCTGATCCGCATTGGCAAAGCCCATCACCCGCTCGACGCCCGATCGGTTGTACCAGGAGCGGTCGAACAGCACGATCTCGCCGCCCGCCGGCAGATGCGGCACGTAGCGCTGGAAATACCATTGCGATCTTTCACGCTCGGTCGGCGCCGGCAGCGCGACGACGCGGCAGATGCGCGGATTGAGGCGCTGGGTGATGCGCTTGATGACGCCGCCCTTGCCGGCCGAGTCGCGTCCCTCGAAGATCACCACCAGCTTCTTCTTGTGGTAAAAAACCCAGGACTGCAGCTTGATGAGCTCCGACTGCAGCCGCAGCAGCTCGCGGAAATAGGTAATTCGCTCGATGGAGGGCGGATGCGACTTCTTGTAGATCCTGGCGATCTCGAGCGAGAGCGCGGGTTCGGAAATCTCCAGCTCGTAGTCCTCGTCGAGCGTGTCCTCGAGTTCGGCTTCCAGCCAGTCCTTGGCTCCGGAATTCGTCTTGACCTCGTTCATTGCGCAGCTCCTGCCTGTCAGCCACTTTCGCCTCGGATGCGCTCCGGCCGCGGCCGGAAGCACAACTCCGTAAGCCGACTGAGATACAGACGCGCAATGACGGTTTTATTGCGAGCAGGAGCCGGCAACGCTGGACCAGCCGATATGTGATCGGCCCGTATCGATGGCGGGGCGACAAGCCGCCCGAATTGTCCTACAAATACTTCGCCTCTTCCCGGCGCCCGCGACGGCGCGCCTCTTCAAAACAAATCGCAAGGACCTGACATGGAATACCGCACGCTTGGCCGTTCCGGCCTGAAGGTTTCGACTTTGACCCTTGGCACAATGACCTTCGGCGGGACGGGCCCGTTCGCCGCGGTCGGCAATTCGGATCTTTCGCAGGCGAGCCGCATCATCGATACCTGCATCGATGCCGGCATCAATCTCATTGACACCGCCAACGTGTATTCGAACGGCCTGTCGGAGGAGATCGTCGGCGAGGCGCTCGGCGGCAAGCGCAAGAACGATGTGCTCATCGCCTCCAAGGCGCGCATGCGGATCGGAAACGGCCCCAACGACGAAGGCCTGTCGCGCCATCACCTGATTCGGGAATGCGAGAGGAGCCTGAAGCGGCTCAAGACCGACGTGATCGACATCTATTTCCTGCATGAGTGGGATGGGGTCACGCCGCTGGAGGAAACGATCGCTGCGCTCGACACTTTGGTCAGCCAGGGCAAGATCCGTTATGTCGGCTGTTCCAATTATTCGGGCTGGCAGGTGATGAAGGCGCTCTCGATCAGCGACAGCCATCATCAGCCGCGCTTCGTCACGCAGCAGATCCACTACACGCTGGAAGCGCGCGAGGCGGAGTACGAGTTGCTGCCGATCTCGGTCGACCAGGGTCTTGGCGTGCTGGTGTGGAGCCCGCTGGCCGGCGGCCTGCTGTCGGGCAAATACCGCCGCGACAGCCCGACGGCCCGCCAGCTTGGCGGCTGGTCCGAACCGCCGATCCGCGACGAGGACAGGTTGTGGCGGATCGTCGACGTTCTGGTCGAAATCGGCAAGGCGCGCGGCGTTTCGGCGGCACAGGTGGCGCTTGCCTGGCTGCTCGGCCGCCCGGCCGTTTCTTCGCTGGTGATCGGCGCCCGCAACGAAGCCCAGCTCAAGGACAACCTCGCCGCGGCCAGCCTGACGCTGTCCCTGGACGAGCGCCTGCGCCTCGACGACGTCAGCCGGCCGCCGGTGCTTTATCCCTACTGGCACCAGCAGCTCACCGCCAAGAACCGGTTCGGCCCCGCCGACCTGGTGCTCGACCGCAGCGATATCTGAGAATTCGCGCCGTGCTCCGCGCCCGAAAGGCGCGGAGGTCAGCCGGCGATAAAACGCCAGACTTCCGGGTCGGGTTCGACCTGGCCGCTGAGCACGAAATATTTGTAGAGGACGAGCAGCGATACCGCCCGCTCGTCCTTTTCGTTGCTGAACCGGCGGCAATAGGCGTTGGCCGCCGTTATGATGCGTTGGGCTTCCGCCGGGTGCTTTTCGAAATAGGCGATCTTGTCGGCGACGTCCGAAAAATCCGACGCCAGAGGCACGTAGTGGACATCGGCCTCGAGCTCAGCCTCGGCGAACCAGGTTTCGTAGGTCGGCGGCGGCATCAGGCAGAGCGAATTCGAGCTCATGATCCACTTGAGGTTCGTCGCCACGTCATTGCCTTCGAGCGAGACGATGTAGCGGAACTGCCGCTGCTGCGCGATCGTGAGATACGGCTTGCGATAGTTCTCCGGGGCGCTAGGCTTGGGCGAGCCGGCATCGCAAGACGGCAGGTCGCGCACGGCATCGACGAACCGTTTGCGGATCGGATTGTTGAAATGACCGCGCCAGACCGCCATCGGGCGCTTGTCGGCGAAGGACAGATTGTCCTTTGGCATGTTGAAATGGCGGAACTTGTCGAGCTTCATGATCACGGCGTTGCCGTTGTCGTTGCGGATCGGGCGATCCTTGACGATTGATGGCACCGCCGGAACGTCGACGACGTCGCCGAACTCGAGATCGATGAGCAGGTGGCGATCGAAGTAGCGGGCGAACTCCTTCAGGTCGTAATAGTACATACTCCCGAACTTGGGTATTTGACTGGCCGGCACGGCCGCCGCGCTCGGCACGAAGCTATGGTCGAGCCGGTTGTAGTAGTTGACCCGATCACGGACCGTTTTGCTGGAGAGCCTCGCCTGGTCCAGCCGGCGCGCAAGCCGCTGGCGAAAGAGAGCCTGCGGCGCCACATCGCGCGTGATGTTGCGTATGAAATAAAATACCCGCGCTGCGGTGCGTAAGGGCGAGGCCATGCGTCCGTCGTTTAAAGATGTCCGTCGCCTCCTACAGCATTGTGCCGAACATCTTGCAAGCCCGCCCAAGCTGACGAACTTGTTGAAGTTCTAATATTCGACGATGGCCGAGGATCAGGCAGCGACGACGGCAAAGCCCCTGGCGCGCAGGCCGCGCCGGTCGTCATGCAGCGAAGTCACCAGGCGGTAGCGGCTGCCGGCGATGTGCGCCGAGAGCAGCCGTGCCGCCTTTTCGGCGTCACCCTTTCGCACGGCAGCCAGGATGGCGTGGTGCTCGGCCCAGGCGCGGCCAAGCGCCGCCTCGTCGCGCACTTCCAGCCAACGCGCGCGGGAGAGCCTGGTCATTGCATCGCGGACTCCCCTAAGCAGGAATTCATTGCCGGAAAGCCTGGCCAGCTCGATGTGAAAATCCAGACCAACGCGGTGCCATTCCTCGCGCGGCGGACCGGCGTCGCAGGAATCGAGCATCGCCGCGATCACCTCGATCCCGCTGCGATCTTCCAGCGACGCCGTCAACCGCACCGCCGCCACCTCGACCGCCTCGCGGTAGACGGCGATCTGGCCGAGCTCGGCGAGATTGATCGGCGCCACCGTCCAGCCGCGGCCGTCACGAGCGATCAGCCCTTCGGTCTCGAGGCGCAGCAGCGCCGCCCTGACCGGGGTGCGGGAGGCGCCGAAGCGGCTTTCGATCCAACGCTCGGTCAGCCGCTCGCCCGGGCCGATCTCGAGCCCGAGGATCATTTCGCGAAGCTGCCTTTCGACATTCTGCATTTGCGACATTTGTCGTTCCGCTCTTCGGCGCCGCATTGACAGCGGCGGGGTTGAGGTTCATGACGGATACCGATCTGGTATCCCAAAATGGTATCCGGAACAATCCCGGACAACCAAGTAGGCATGACATGGCAGAAAACAGCACCCAGAGCGGCTACAATATCCATTGGCGACGCAATCTCGCCGTCTGCTTCGCCGGCTCGTTCAGCACGCTGATTGCCATGACGCTGCTGTTGCCGTTCCTGCCGCTTTATGTCGAACAGCTGGGTGCCAAAGGGCACGCGGCAATCGTGCAATGGTCAGGAGTTGCTTACGGTGCCACCTTCTTTGCCGCGGCGCTGGTCGCCCCTCTGTGGGGGCGGCTCGGCGACCGTTACGGCCGCAAGCTGATGCTGGTGCGCGCCTCGTTCGGCATGGCGATCTGCATGTCGCTGACCGGTATGGTCGAAAGCGTCTGGCAATTGGTGTTGCTGAGGCTCCTGATCGGCTTTGCCGGCGGCTACTCCTCGGGATCGACGATATTGGTGGCGATGCAGACGCCAAAGGAGCGCTCCGGCTGGGCGCTCGGCGTGCTGTCGGCCGGCATCACGGCCGGCTCGCTGGTCGGACCGCTGCTTGGTGGCATGCTGCCGCCGCTGATCGGCATCCGCGCCACCTTCCTGTTGTCGGGCGCTGTCATCTTTCTCGCTTTCCTGGCCACGACTTTCCTGATCAAGGAAAACCCGCCGGCTCCCAAACCTGTCTCGTCGGCAAAGCCGAAGAGCGGCTGGGCACAGATTCCCGACAAGCGCCCGGTCGTCGCGATGCTGACGACCGGCATGCTGCTCGCCCTTGCAACCATGTCGATCGAGCCGATCATCACGGTCTATGTGCAGCAGCTCGTCGCGGACCAGAGCAAGGTGACGATGGTTGCGGGCGTGGTGATGTCGGCGGCCGCACTTGGAACCATCCTGTCCTCGTCGTGGCTGGGCAAGCTTGCCGATCGGGTCGGCCACTGGAACGTGGTCGTCGGCGCGCTCGCGATTTCTGCGCTGCTGCTTGTCCCGCAAGCTTTCGTCACCGACGGCTGGCAGCTGATCGGGTTGCGCTTCCTGATGGGGCTGGCGCTGGGCGGCCTCCTGCCCTGCATCACCAGCGTCATCCGTCACAACATCCCCGACGGCGTCGGCGGCAATGTGCTCGGACTATCGATCTCGGCGCAGTATGTCGGCCAGGTCGCGGGACCGCTCGCCGGAGGCTTCGTCGGCGGCCATTTCGGCATGCGGGCGGTGTTCTTGGGCACATCGGTGCTGATGGCGCTGGGGGCGGTCTATAACTGGATTGTCCAGACGCGGCGCGCACGGCATATGCTGCTCGAAGCCGGCGAATCCTGAGCCGCGCGCGATCGAAGACGGAGCATCGAAATGAGTCTTGCCGGGCAACCATCAGACGGCGGCAGCCGCATCCTCGTGCTGGCAGGCGGTCTCGTCGGCGCGGCAGGGGTGGCGCTGTCGGCGGCGGCCGCGCATCGCGGCGGCGCCTTCACCGGCACGGCCGCATCCTTCCTGCTGATGCATGCGCCGGTCTTCCTCGCCATCGGTCTTATCGGCGGCAGCCGGTATCTCAGGATCGCAAGCCTGGCGCTCCTTGTCGGCCTGCTGCTGTTCTCGGGCGATCTTCTCGCCCGGGATTTCCTCGGTTCGCGACTGTTTCCGATGTCGGCGCCGATCGGCGGCACGCTGCTTATCGTCGGCTGGCTGGCGATTGCGGTCTCGGCGCTGTGGCGCCCAGGGTCCTAGATCCGCCTTGCCATTGCTGAGGCTCGTCGGAAAATGGGCCGCGACTACCGCCCTCCCCGACGCAGGCGCCGCTGGCGCGACGCCGGCTCCGCCGCGCGCCGGCGTTCCGGCCGGTCGGTTGCCGGCGAGATGCCCCAATAGTTGCGAAGATGTCCTCGAAAAGATGGCTGATGGGATGCATGGCTTGGTTCCTTCAATTGAATCGATCCAACCGATCGACGCGAAAAAGACTGGCTGCTCAGGCGCGCTTGCGCTCCACGATGAAGCGGGGCTGACGCTTCCACGGGCCTGTCTTGCCGCGGCGCCGCTCACTCTGCGCGGCCGAAGCAATGCCCCAATCGTTGCGGTAGACGTCCTCGAACAAAAAGTTGACCGGATGCATGGCACCCTCCTTCTCGTATCTTGCTTCATGTCAGGTGACTTGGATCGATTCAGTCATAAGCCCTGCACCGCCGAAGTCAAGGAGAAATTTGAATCGATCCAACAAAAATGGTAAGTGGACCGTCGGACATTCCGCGTCCATGTTCGACATGCGACCGGATTCGGAGAACAGACATGGCATCACTCATCGAAGGCCAGGCACGCCCCATCCGGCTGGCGGATATTGCCAAGGCGGCGGGCGTCTCGCATGGGACGGCCTCCAATGTCTTCAGTCGCCCGGAGGTCGTGCGCGCCGAGGTGCGCGAGCGGGTCAGGGCGGTGGCGGAGGCGATGGGTTACGCCGGGCCTGATCCGAAAGGCCGCCTGCTGCGCGCCGGCAAGGTCAATGCCATCGGCGTCGGCACGACCGAGCCCCTTTCCTACTTCTTCGAGGATCCCTTCGCGCGCGTCATGATGGCCGGCATTTCCGAGGCCTGCGACGCCACCGGCGCCGGCATCGCATTGGTTTCGGCGGCCAACCAGGAGAAGCTCGCCTGGAACATCCAGAGCGCGCTTGTCGACGGTTTCATCCTGTTCTGCATCGAAGGCGGCTCGCGTCTCGTCGAGCTGACGCGCGAACGCAGGCTGCCCTTCGTGGCGTTGGAGCTCGGCTTTCACGACGAGACGATCTCGGCCATCGGCGTCGACAATATCGCTGGCGGACGGCTCGCCGCGCGGCATCTTGCCGAACTCGGGCATCGCCGTTTCGCCGTGCTGTCGCTTACTCTCGGCGATGACCGCACCGGCTTCGTCACGCCCGAAATGGTCCGCTCGGCCGTCTACACGGGAACGCGCGATCGTCTGGCCGGCTATTTCGAGGAACTGTCCGGCTTCGGTGTCGACACGAAGAGCATCCCGGTCTTCGAGACCGAGAACGAGCAAAGGAGCACCTGGGCCGGGCTCGAAGCGATCTTTGCCGGCGGCGAGCGGCCGACCGCTATCCTGGCAATGTCGGACAGGATGGCCATGATCGCCATCGACTGGCTGACTGCGCGCGGTCTGAAAGTGCCGGAAGACGTTTCCGTTGTCGGCTTCGACGGCGTGCCCGACGGCGCGCTCTGCGACCCGCCGCTGACCACGATCGCGCAGCCGATCACCGAGATCGGCCGGCGGGCTGCGCGCATGATCCTCGACTATGACGGCGCGGTGCGGCGCGAAACGATGGGCGTTGAGCTCGTCGTCAGGGCCTCAACGGGCCCTGCTCCCATATCCTAGAACCACATCTCAATATCCGCCGACCCGCGCCGGCATGGGCGGCACAGGGAACCCGGTGCGCGCCGGCTCCGCACGCGCCGGCTTGATGCGGGTCGGGCCGAGACCGGCGAGCCATTCGAGATAGAGCGCCAGCGCGAACTGCATGGCGATGCCGGCAGCGATCAGCAGCGTGTCATAGGCGAGGCCGCCCGGATTGATCAGCTTGAGCACCTGAGCGGCCATGGCGATCAGCGTTCCGGCAACGAAAACGGGCAGCGAGCGCTTGCCGAGGATCGCCAGCGGATTGTCGCGCTTGGCGCGAAAAAGGTTCGATAAGGCCGGCAGGGCGACTACCAGATAGCTGACGGCCAAGATATGCAGCAGCCGCGGCAGCGACAGGAAGGTCTTGTCGAAGCCGCCGATCACCACCGGCAGATTGAACCAGGTGATCTGCCCCCAGAGTGGGCTGTGCACCCAGATCGCCGCGCCCACCACATAGACGCCGGCGAAACCCAGCAGCCACCGGTTTACGGGGATGGTGCCGCCGCGCTTGATATGCAGCATGGCGGCAAGGCCGATGTTGAACAGAAACTGCCAGGACAGCGGGTTCAAGAACCAGAGACCCGGCTCGGGATAATTCGGCGGAGCGATCTGCCAGATGCCGGCGACCAGCCACAGCAGCCCGGACACGGTCAGTGCCGCCACGGGCCTGTAGCTGACGAACAGAACGAAGGCCGGCGCCGCCAGAAGCAGCGCCGCATAGACCGGCAGGATGTTGTTGTAGCCGAGCTGATGGCCGAGGGTGACGATGCCGAAAAGCACCTCCGGCGTGTCCTTCATCAGCGGCTCGATGTTGATCATCTCCAACAGCTCCGGGCGGTGGGCGAACACGGCCGTGGCGGAAAACAGGGCGATCACCAGCATGGTGATGACGATGTGGGTGACGTAGAGCACGCCGGCGCGCCGCCACATCTTGAGGGTCGCCAGCAGCCTGCCCCCCGGCTTGAACTTGGTGCCATAGGCGAGCGCCACCGAGATGCCGGAGATCAAAACGAAGGCCTCTGCCGCATCGGAAAAGCCGAGGTTCTTGTAGGTCAGGTTTTCGAAGACGGTACCCGGCACGTGGTCGACGAAAATGGTGAGCAAGGCGAGCGCGCGCAGCACATCGATACGCGTATCGCGTTGAGAAACGGGGATGGTCATCGACAAAAGGCCTCAGAGCTGGTGTTTCATGTCCAGCAATGCGACCCCCGACGCACCGCTTCGATTCCTCCCGTTCGGGAGTGTATCGGCGCAGAAACGGCCCGAAATGCGCCGGGTTCAATCAACTTTCGCGGAGCTTGAAAACATTCCGTTTTGAAGCCGGCAAATCAGCGAAATCACCGTAGAATCAAAAGGATCTGATCATGTCCGAACATGACAGCAAAAACAGCGAGCTGCAGCGTGATCTGCCCTTTTCCTATCGTCTGATCAGACCGGAAAATGCGAGCGGCGAATGCCTTTTCGTGCTGCATGGATCGGGCGTGGACGAAGCGACACTTTTGCCGCTGGCGAGGCGGATCGCGCCGCGCGCGGTGGTTGTCGCAGCACGCGGCCGCATCCGCCAGGAGGACGGTTTTCGCTGGTTCGAGCGAATCACGCCGACCAGCTTCGAGCAGTCGAGCATCCGCGCGGAGACGGCCGCTTTCGCCCAATTCGCGGTGGAAGCCGCACGGCACCACGAGCTTGATCTCACTCGCGCGACCTTCCTGGGTTACTCAAACGGCGCCAATCTGGTTTCCACGCTGATGCTGCTTCACCCGGGCCTCGTCAGGCAGGCGGCGCTGCTCAGGGCCATGCCGGTGCTCGACGATGCGCCGGCGACCGATCTTGCCGCAACGCGAGTGCTGATCATCGCCGGCGCGGCCGACCAGACCTACGGCCCGTTCGCGCCAGCCTTGGTGACGCTCTTCAGCCAGCGCCGTGCCGAGGTCGATGCGCGCATCGTCGCCTCCGGCCACGAGTTCGGCGCCGCGGATGCCGCGATCGCCCGGCAGTGGCTTGCCGCGACCTCGACGCCGGCCGCCTGACGAGAGATAGACGCTGCTGCCGAGGCTAGCCCTGCCCCATCCGGTTCCAGGCATCCAGCCCGGCGATCTTGTAGGCTTCGGCCAGCGTCGGATAGTTGAAGGTGTTGTTGACGAAGAAGTCGACCGTGCCGCCGAGATTGATCACCGCCTGGCCGATATGGATGAGCTCGGTCGCGCCCTCGCCGACGATATGGGCGCCGAGCAGGCGGCGCGTGTCGACCGAGAACAGGAGCTTCAGGAAACCTGAGTTGACGCCCATGATGTGGCCGCGCGAGGTTTCCCGGAAGCGCGCCACGCCGACCTCATAGGCGATCCCGCTCTCGCGCACCTGCTCCTCCGATTGGCCGACGGTGGAGATTTCCGGCACGGCGTAGATCCCGTAAGGGAAGGTTTCCGGCGGCGGTGGCAGCGCCACGCCGAAGGCATGGCAGGCAGCCACCCTGCCCTGCTCCATCGAGGTCGAGGCCAGACTCGGAAACCCGATGACGTCGCCGGTGGCATAGATATTGGGCGCGCTGGTCTGAAATGTCTGGGGATCGACCTTGATGCGGCCGCGGCTGTCGGCCTCGATGCCGACCACGTCGAGCCCGAGGCTGCCAAGATTGCCGCTGCGGCCGGCAGCGTAAAGCACGATTTCGGAGCGAATGGTACGGCCATCGGCAAGCGTCACTTCGGCATGATCGGGCTTGGAGGCGATTTCCTTCACCGTGCTGCCGAGGCGAATGGTCATGCCGCGGTCGCGCATCTGATGGATGAAGTCGTCGACGATTTCGCGATCGACGAAATCGAGGATGGTGTTGCGCGGCTCGACCAGCGTCACCGGCACGTCGAGCGCCGAAAAGATGGTCGCGTATTCGACGCCGATGACGCCGGCGCCGATGACGGTCAGCGTGCGCGGCAACCGGTCGAGTTCCAGCATCTCGTCGCTGTCGAAGACGCGCGTCTTGTCGAACGGCACGTCGCGCGGGCGGTGCGGCCTGGTGCCGACGGCGATCAGCGCATTGGCGAAACCGATCTCGCTGTAGTCGCCATTGTCGGTGGTCAGGCTGACCTTGTTGGCGCCGATGAACTTGGCCGTGGCCCGCGCGCTTTTGACCGCGTTGCGCATGAACTGATGCTGTAGCACCTCGACTTCGTGATCGAGCGTCTTGCGCAGGCGCTCGACGAGGTCGCTGACCGAAATATCCTGCTTGACCCGATAGCCGCGCCCGTAGAAGCCGCGCTCGCGCCAGCCGGAGAGATTGAGCACGGTTTCGCGCAGCGTCTTGGATGGAATGGTGCCGGTGTGCACGGAGACGCCGCCGAGACGCCGGCCCCTATCGACGACCAAAACCGACTTGCCGAGCTTGGCCGACTGCACCGCGGCGCGGCGCCCGGAGGGGCCGCTGCCGATGACCAACATGTCGTAGTCCATATTCCACATCCCCTCGGCGTCTTTTTGCGCCGCCGCAGGCTAACGCGATCCGCGCCATGAATTCAATCGCCGCAGTGCCGCTCGCCACAGCCTGCCGCGCGGGCGTCACGAGCAGTCCATCTTGATTCCGCCACCGGCTTTCACCATTTCAGTGGCGAATGGCCGAGACTCATTTCTGGTCTGTTGCGAGGGCATGACACATGAACACGCGCGTGCTGGACGGCGAGATTATCACCACAAGGCTCGAGGATACACGCGCCTACCGCGGCGTGCGCACCAGGCGCGTCTTCGCCTTCATCCTCGACTATTTCTTCGTGGCGCTGCTCACCATCCCCTTCGCCATATTGGTCGCCCTACTCGGGCTTTTGACCTTCGGCCTGGGCTGGGCGCTGTTCTCCGTCCTGCTTCCGGCGGTTGCCATCCTCTATATCTGGAACACGCTGGGCAGCCGCGACCAGGCCACAACCGGCATGAAGATCATGGGCATCCGGCTTGAGAGGCTCGACGGCACGCGCATCGACGGCCTGACCGCCGTCGTGCATTCGATGCTGTTCTGGGCCGGCAACGTCATCCTGACGCCGCTGGTGCTGCTGGTCACGCTGTTTTCCGATCGCAAGCGCACGCTGCACGACCTGCTTCTCGGCACCGTCGTCACCCGCACCGATAGCTGACGATATGTGCGGCCGCCCTCGCCGCGCCGGTTGTGCTAGATTATGAACAGCTTGGGCCGGCCGAGACAGCACAATCCTGTTGAATTTTTCGCCGGCCGGGCCAAAGGTAGGCCGATTCGCAGGAGCGTGTCCAAGAATCGATGACGCAGCATCCGACCCAGTCGCCGCAGTTCTTCCTGACCGCGCCGTCCCCGTGCCCCTATCTGGAGGGCCAGTTCGAGCGCAAGGTGTTCACGCACCTTGTCGGCGACAAGGCGCCCGAGATGAACGATCTGCTCACGCAAGGCGGCTTCCGGCGTTCCCAGAACATCGCCTACCGGCCAGCCTGCGAATCCTGCCGCGCCTGCGTGTCGGTGCGCATCCTGGCGCAGGAGTTTACCGCCAGCCGCAACATGCGCCGCGTCACCCAGCGCAATGCCGACCTCATCGGCGCCATGCACGACGCGCAGCCTTCCACCGAGCAATATTCGCTGTTTCGCGCCTATCTCGACGCGCGCCATCGCCGCGGCGGGATGTCCGACATGACAGTGCTCGACTATGCGATGATGGTCGAGGACACGCATGTCGACACCAAGATCATCGAATACCGGCGCCGCGGCCCCGACACCTTCATCACCGGCAAGGGCCAGGGTGAATTGATCGCGGTGGCGCTGACCGACAAGATGGCCGACGGCTTGTCGATGGTCTATTCCTACTTCAATCCCGATTTCGAGGACCGCTCGCTCGGCACCTTCATGATCCTCGATCACATCGCCCGCGCCAAGGCGATGGGACTGCCCCACGTCTATCTCGGCTACTGGGTCAACGGCTCGCGCAAGATGAGCTATAAGATGCGTTTCATGCCGCAGGAGCATCTCGGCCCGAAAGGCTGGGAACGCTACGACCACGAAGCGGTCAGTCGCTGACGTTTTTTCCAAAGCCCGTTCTTAAACTGTTTCAAGGGGCAGGAAGCTGGTGTTTCCGCCACTCGCTGGAAGAGTGCGCCATCGAGCCAGCCACCGCCTGCAAATCATTGCGAGACCTATCATGTCTTCCCACCACGACCATCAGAAAGGCCTGCTGATCACCGCTATCGGCGGCCTGGTGCTCACCTTCGACATTCCCCTGATCCGGCTCGCGGATGGCAGCCCGTGGACCATCATGGCGCTGCGGACCGGGACAACGCTTGTCGCCACCCTGTTGATTTGGGTCGTCTGGCGCGCGGTGCGCGGCAACGTGCCGAAGCTCATCCCCGGCTGGTCGGGCCTGGCCGCGGCGATCTGCTACGGCCTGACCTCGATCACTTTCGTCACCGCCGTCTATCATACCTCGACCGCCGACCTCGTCTTCATCCTGGCCTTCAACACCGTCTTCGCGGCGCTGCTCTCCTGGCTGTTCCTCAGAGAACGACCGCGGCTGAGCACCGTGATCGCAATGCTGGCGATGATCGTCGGCGTGCTGATCATTGTCGGCGGTTCGGTCGGCACCGGAAAACTGTTCGGCGACTTCATGGCGCTCTGCTCGGCTTTCTTCGTCGCACTCGCCATCACCATCTCGCGCGCCAGCGGCAAAGACATGGGCTTCACCGCGCTGATCGGCGTCGTCTTTCCGCTGGCGCTCGCCGCATTCATGGTCTCGGGTGAAGGGCTGCACGTCAACGCGCCGTGGTGGATCATCTTCAACGGCGCGGTGATCATGCCGATCTCGTTCTTCTGTCTCGCCGCCGGCCCGAAATATGTTTCAGGGCCGGAGGTGGCGATGTTCTACGTTCTGGAGACGGTGCTCGCGCCTGTCTGGGTCTGGCTGGTCTTTGCCGAGGCTCCGACACGAAACAGCCTGATCGGCGGCGCGATCCTGATCGTGGCGCTGGTAGCCCACTCGCTCTGGCAATTGCACGAAGGCCGCAGGCGCCGCGCGGCGCTCGCCGTCGCCTACCCGGCCTGAATTTTCCTGGTCTCAGGCGCCGTCTCGATCCGTGGCGGCCCGTTCCCTTCTTCAGCGGCAGGTGGAAGCTCATCCATCAGCTCGACCTCGCGCAGCCATTCGCGCCAGATGGCGACGAGCAGCGCCATCAATACAGGGCCTATGAAGAGGCCGAGGAAGCCCATCGTCTTGACGCCGCCGATCAGGCCGAAGAAGGTCGGCAGGAAAGGCAGCTTGATCGGCCCGCCGACCAGCTTCGGGCGCAGCGTCTTGTCGACGATGAAAAGCTCGACCGCGCCCCAGACGAACAGCGCAAGGCCCGCAAACAACTTGCCGCTGGCCGCGAGGTAGATCGACACCAGCGTAAAGGAGAGCGGCGCGCCGCCCGGGATCAGCGCCATGATGCCGGTAAGCGCCCCGAGCGTGACCGGCGACGGCACGCCGGCCAGCCAATAGGCGACGCCGAGCACCACGCCCTCGCCAATGGCGATGACGGTCATGCCGGTGACGGTCGATGAAATGGTGGCCGGCACGACACGCGAGATGCGCTCCCAGCGCGTCGGCAGGATGCGCTCGCCGAGGCGATCGACCTGCGCCGCGAAGCCCTCGCCGTCGCGATAGGCAAAGAACAGCGCGATCAGCATGAAGAGCAGCGTGAGCAGCAGGCCGAAGGCGCTGCCGCCGGCGGCCAGCGCGCCGCGATAGATGGTGCCGATGTTGGAGCCGCTGACCATCTGGATCAGTTCGCCGATGCCGCCG
The DNA here is from genome assembly GCF_002294955.1 of Mesorhizobium sp. WSM3864. Classification (NCBI taxonomy): domain Bacteria; kingdom Pseudomonadati; phylum Pseudomonadota; class Alphaproteobacteria; order Hyphomicrobiales; family Phyllobacteriaceae; genus Mesorhizobium; species Mesorhizobium sp. WSM3864. The sequence goes on along the minus strand of NZ_NSGD01000006.1, from coordinate 262,090 downwards.
GGATGGCCGAGATTGGCCATCCACTGCTGGTTCAGCCATTCGCCGACGACCGGCATGGTGGCGATCCATTGCGGCGTGGCGGACCCGTTGCGGTTGGTCTCGATCGCCCACACCACCCACTCGCGAAGCTCGTTGATGGCGTAAGTGCCGGCGAGCGCTATCGGCACCACCAGGAAGGTCAGGATGAACAGGATCGCGAGGGTCGCGGCGATCGTGCGGTTGCCGCCGACCCCGGCGAGCAGCCGGCGGTAGAGCGGCCAGCTGGCGAAGGCGATGACGAGCGCCGCCAGCACCGGGAACAGGAAGCCGTGGAAGAAATAGACGCCGGCGGCGACGATCAGCACCAGGAGCCAGCGCGCCGCCGACAGCGGCGGGATGACGGCAGCCCTCAGCGGCGCCGACAGACCGAACAGGCGCTGCCCTGGTTTCTGGATCTCAGCCCGCTTCAACCCTGCGGTTCTCCCCTGCCAGCTCCGATGGTTGCTTATGCACCATCATAGTGCAGCAATCGTGACGATAGTCCAAATGTTTGCGCCTAGCCTCCTCCCCTGTGAGAGATGGTGGATGGGCGCGTAGCGCCGAGACGGATCAGGGATGTTCCAGCGGAGTGAGATGTCTGTGTTCCCTGGAACACCCTCGTCCGTCGCCTTCGGCGACACCTTCTCCTACAGGGGAGAAGGGGAGCCTCGCTAGCCGAACTTGCCCGTCCTCGGGAAACCCTTCGGCACCATGCGACCGGCGGCTGCGCGGGCGCCGATCCACTCGGCCAATTCCTCGCGCGACTTGGTGAAGGTGCGGTCGGCCGAATCTTGCCAGGTCAGCCCCGCTGCAATCGTGAAGGTCTTAAGGTCCAGCACGCCGCCGTCCTTGTATTTCTGCAGGCGCACACCCTTGCCTCGCGCCATTTCCGGGATTTCGGACAGCGGGAAGATCAGCATCTTGCGATTCTCGCCGACGATGGCGAGATGGTCGCCGGCAACCGGAATGCAGCGTTTGGCCTCGTCCGGCGCCTTGACGTTCATCACCTGCTTGCCCTTGCGGGTGTTGGCGATCACCTCTTCCTCGGAGACGACGAAGCCGTTGGCGTCGTATGAGACCAGAAGCAGCCTGCGCTTCGGATCGTGCACAAAGGCGGTGACGATGTCCTGGTCGTTCTCCATGTCGACGATGATGCGGATCGGCTCGCCATGGCCGCGCCCGCCCGGCAGCCGGTCGGCGCCGATGGTGTAGAACTTGCCGCCGGTGGTGAAGACCAGGATTTTGTCGGTCGTCTGCGCGTGGAAGGCGAGCTTCAGGCTGTCGCCTTCCTTGAAGGCAAGCTGCGAATAGTCGGTCAGGTGCCCCTTCATCGCGCGCAGCCAGCCCTTTTCCGAAACCACGACGGTGACAGGCTCGCGCTCGATCATGGCGTGCGCGATATCGGTGAGGTCATGCTCGGGCGCGTCGGCGAACTGGGTGCGGCGTTTGCCGAGCTCGGTCTCCGGACCGAACTTCTTACGAACCTCAGCGACTTCCCACTTGATCGTCGCCCATTGCTTGGCGTCGGAGGCAAGCAATGCCTCGATCTGCTTCTTCTCCTCGGTAAGGCCGTCGAACTCCTTGCGGATTTCGATCTCTTCGAGCTTGCGCAGGGCGCGCAGCCGCATGTTGAGAATGGCCTCGGCCTGATTGTCGGTGAGCGACCAGCGGGCCATCATCACCTGCTTGGGCTCGTCCTCCTCGCGGATGATCCTGATCACCTCGTCGATGTTCAAATAGGCGATCAGATAGCCGGCCAGGATTTCCAGCCGCTTCTCGATCTCGCCCAGCCGATATCTCGAGCGGCGGATCAGCACGTCGCGGCGGTGATCGAGCCATTCCTTCAGCACGCCCTTCAGCGACAGGACGTTCGGCACCTTGCCGCGCGACAGCACGTTCATGTTGAGCGGGAAGCGGCTTTCGAGTTCGGTCAGCTTGAACAGCGATTCCATCAGGATGCCTGGATCGACGCTACGGCTCTTCGGCACCAGCACGATACGGATATCCTCGGCGCTTTCGTCGCGGACGTCCTCGAGCAGCGGCAGCTTGCGCGCCATCAGGAGCTCGGCGATCTTCTCGATCAGCCTGGCCTTCTGGACGCCATAGGGGATTTCGGTGACGACGATGCTCCAGGTGCCCCTGCCCTGGTCCTCCTGGCTCCATCTGGAGCGCACGCGGAAACCGCCGCGGCCGCTCTCATAGGCTTCGAGGATCGAGGCGCGGCTGTCGACGATGATGCCGCCGGTCGGGAAATCCGGCCCTTGGACGAAATCCATCAGCTTCGCCACCGGCGCGTCGGGATGCTCGATCAGATGAAGTGCCGCGTCACAAAGCTCGGCGGCGTTGTGCGGCGGGATCGAGGTCGCCATGCCGACCGCAATGCCGGACGAGCCGTTGGCGAGCAGGTTCGGGAAGGCGCCGGGAAGAACGGAGGGTTCCTCGTCCTCCTCATTATAGGTCGGCCGGAAGTCGACGGCGTCCTCGGTGATGCCGGCAAGCAGCTCAGTCGCCACCTCCGTCATGCGCGCTTCGGTGTAGCGCATGGCGGCGGCGTTATCGCCGTCGATATTGCCGAAATTGCCCTGCCCGTCGACCAGCGGGTAGCGCATCGAGAATTCCTGCGCGAGCCGCACCAGCGCGTCGTAGATCGACTGGTCGCCATGCGGATGGAACTTACCCATCACCTCGCCGACGATGCGGGCGCATTTGGCGAAGCCCTGATCCGGGTTGAGCCGCAAGAGCCGCATGGCATGCATGATGCGGCGATGGACCGGCTTCAGTCCGTCCCGCACATCCGGCAGCGCCCGGTGCATGATGGTCGACAGCGCATAGGCGAGATAGCGCTTCTCGAGCGCTTCCTTCAGATCGACCGGTTCGATGTTGTCGCCGCCGCCATTGTCTTCAGGCGGCAAATGCCTTTTGCCCATGGATTTGGACTAGCCGAGCGGGTGATTCGCGGCAAGCGCCGGGTTGGAAGTCGGCGGATTCGTCGCAAACAGCGACGTGAAGGATTTCACGGAACCGGCAAGGCGAGCATTCCAGTTTGCCCATTCTGCAACCGGCCCCGGCAGCAAGCGGGCTAACCGGCCAACATCAATCTGTTACATGCGCCCTCTATCTGGGCAGGCAACGCGCCGGCGCAGGAGAGCCGCGGTCTTCATGACAAATTCACCGCATCATGCAAAGCGTGCCGGCCGGGTTTGCTTTTCATCGCCGTTTTCGACAAATGTGCCGGGAAACGCCTTGTTCCCGACCCGTTCGTCGCGGAATGGTGACGGAGTAGAATTCAAAAACACTTTTCAGGACAGGGAACTCGCCATGACAATTCAACGCTCAATGCTCAAGAAACTGGCTTTTTCAACCATTCTGCTGGCCCTGCCGCTCAACACCGCCTTCGCCGCCGATCCGGCGGTGGCCGAGCGCGTCAAGGCGGCCCTTGCCGCCCAGGGCGTCGACATTTCCTGGACCGGCGTCTCCGGCGACGATTCGAACGCGGTGCTGCAGGGCGTGTCCATCAAGCCGGCAGCTGAAAAGCAAGCCCTGCCGATCGGCGACGTGAAGCTGGAGGGCATCACCGAGGCCAATGGCGGCTTCGAGATCGCGACCGTCTCGAGCTCGGCATTCGAGCGCAGCCAGGACGGCGTGACGCTCAACCTCAGCCCCGTTGTCATTCACGGCATGAAGGTGCCGGCCGAAGGCAGCACCGACCCGCTCGGCTCGCTGATGATGTACAAGTCGGCCGAGCTCTCCAACATGACGGTCAAGGTCGGCGACAAGACGGCCTTCTCGATGGACGGGCTGGCCGTCCAGATCACCCCGCCGGCCGACGGCAAGGCGATGGATTTCACCGCCAACACGGAAAAGTTCAACGCCGACCTGACACTGGTCGAGGACCCGAAGTCGAAGGAGGCGATCCAAGCGCTCGGCTACCAGAACATCTCCGGTACGGTCTCGATGGCCGGCACCTGGCAGCCCAGCGACGGCAAGATGGAGCTCTCGAAATACGACATCTCGGTCGAGAATGCCGGCACGCTCGGCATGACCTTCAATCTCGGCGGCTACACCCTCGACTTCATCAAGTCGATGCAGGAGATGCAAAAGAAGTTCGCCGCACAGCCGGAGGGTGCCGACAATTCCGCGCAGGGCATGGCCATGCTCGGCCTCTTGCAGCAGCTGTCCTTCAACGGCGCCTCGGTGCGCTTCGACGACGATTCGCTGACCGGCAAGGTGCTCGACTATGTCGGCAAGCAGCAGGGCATGTCCGGCAAGGACGTCGCCAACCAGGCCAAGGCGATCGTGCCGTTCGGCATGGCGCAGCTCAACAATCCCGAACTGACGGCCGAGGTGTCGGCCGCGGTCAACAGGTTCCTCGACGACCCCAAGAGCCTAGAGATCTCGGCCGAACCGCCGGCGTCGGTGCCGTTCGCGCTGATCATGGCCGGCGCCATGTCCAACCCGCTCGACCTGCCGAAGACGCTGGGCGTGAAGGTCAAGGCGAACGAGGACTGATCGGGGCGCTTCGCACCTGCGAGCATTATCCAACGGCGGTTCGGATGATCCGGATCGCCGTTTTCCTACGATCGGGGCCTGATCTCCTCGACGAAGGCGTTCGTCGCTCTTTACAAGAGTATGTCGGACCACACCGGCCCGCCGTGACCCTCCTCGGGGTCTCGGGTTTGGCATTCCCGCAGCAATTGGTTGAAATCCGGGCGGTTGCCCACACGCTCTGACCCAATCCTTGAGAAAATGGCTCTGGGAGCGATCGCCAGCCGCCAATCGCTCCCGGAGCTACCATCGATTCAGGAAGAGTCCTCTCGTCAGTCCTTCTTCGCCACGGCGACGCGCAGCGACAGCTCCCGAAGCTGCTGCGGGGTTGCCTCCGAAGGCGCGTTCATCAGCAGGTCGTAGGCCTGCTGGTTCATCGGGAACATGGTGACCTCGCGCAGGTTCTTGGCGCCGACCAAAAGCATGACGATGCGGTCGATGCCGGCCGCCATGCCGCCATGCGGCGGCGCGCCGTACTGGAAGGCGCGGTAGAGGCCGCCGAAGCGCTCCTCGACCGTCTGGCGATCGAGGCCGACCATCTCGAAGGCCTTGACCATGGTCTCCGGCAGGTGATTGCGGATGCCGCCGGAAGCGATCTCGAAACCGTTGCAGACCATGTCGTATTGGAACGCCTTGATGCCCAGCGGCTCCTGACCGCCGAGCGCGTCGATGCCGCCTTGCGGCATGGAGAACGGATTGTGGGCGAAGTCGATCTTCTTCTCGTCCTCGTTCCATTCGAAGAACGGGAAGTCGACGATCCAGCAGAGCTCGAAGCGATCGCGGTCGACGAGGTTCAATTCCTCGCCGGCGCGGGTGCGCGCGGCGCCCGCGAAGGAAACGAACTTCTTCGGGTCGCCGGCAACGAAGAAGGCGGCGTCGCCATCGGCAAGGCCAAGCTGCTGGCGCACCGCCTCGGTGCGTTCCTCACCGATGTTCTTGGCGATCGGTCCGGCGCCTTCGAGCTTGTCGCCCTCCTTGCGCCAGAAGATGTATCCGAGGCCTGGCTGGCCCTCGCCCTGCGCCCAGGAGTTCATGCGATCGCAGAAGGCGCGGCTGCCGCCGGTCTTGGCGGGGATAGCCCAGACTTCGGCCTTCGGATCGTTGGCCAGGATGTTGGCGAAGACCTTGAAGCCGGAATCGCGGAAATGATCCGAGACCGCCTGCATCTCGATCGGGTTGCGCAGGTCCGGCTTGTCGGTGCCGTAGGTCCGCATCGCCTCGTCGAAGGGAATGCGGCGGAATTGCTGAGTCACCGGCTTGCCGGCGGCAAAGGTCTCGAAGACGCCGCGAAGCACCGGCTCCATGGTGGAGAGCACGTCATCCTGCTCGACGAAGCTCATCTCGAGGTCGAGCTGATAGAACTCGCCGGGCAGGCGGTCGGCGCGCGGATCCTCGTCACGGAAGCAGGGCGCGATCTGGAAGTAGCGGTCGAAGCCGGAGACCATGATCAGCTGCTTATACTGCTGCGGCGCCTGCGGCAGGGCATAGAAGGTGCCGGGATGGATGCGCGAGGGCACCAGGAAGTCGCGCGCGCCTTCGGGCGACGACGCGGTCAGGATCGGCGTCGAGAACTCGGTGAAACCAACCTCGTCCATGCGCTTGCGCATCTCGGCGATGATCTTGGTGCGCGCAACGATGTTCCTGTGCAGCGTCTCGCGGCGCAGGTCGAGGAAGCGGTATTTCAGGCGGATGTCCTCGGGGTATTCAGGCTCGCCGAACACCGGCAGCGGCAGTTCCTTGGCCGCCGACAGCACTTCGATCTCGCGCGCGAAAATCTCGATCCCGCCAGTCGGCAAATTGGCGTTGACGGTCTCCGGCAGGCGCGCCTTGACCTCGCCGTCGACGCGGATCACCCATTCGCCGCGCACCGTCTCGGCGACCTTGAAGGCCGGCGAGTCCGGATCGGCGACGATCTGGGTCAGGCCGTAATGGTCGCGCAGATCTATGAAGAGCAGCCCGCCATGGTCGCGCACGCGATGCACCCAGCCGGACAGGCGGACCGAATTGCCGACGTCGGTCTTTCTCAATTGGGCACAGGTGTGGCTGCGGTAACGATGCATTGTCATTGGTGGAGTCCGGAATTGCGGGCTAAAGCCCGGCTCGAAAATTGGCGCGAAAAGCGCATGAGAGGCCGGCTTTGTCAAGGCAAGCGGTCACACGCAGGCGGGTGCCGCAGATCAGGCAAAGTGGATTTCGACACCCAGGCGCTCGAAATCGGCAAGGATGGCTGATGGCGCCGTCTTGTCCACCACCAGATGGCTTATCGCGTCGGGCGCGGCGACGCGATAAGGCGCCGCGGTGGCGAGCTTGTCGTTGGTGACGGCGATCACGATGCCGGCGCTATTCCTGGCCATGGCGCGCTTGACCTCCGCTTCCGCCGAATCGAAAGCGGTGACGCCACGCGAGGCATCGAGGCCGCAGGAGCCAAGGAAGAACAGATCGGCGCCAAGCTGCGCCACGGCGGCCAGCGTATCGCCGCCGACACAGGTGCCGAGGTCGCGGACATACCTGCCGCCCAGCACAAACAGCTCGACCAGGGGCAGATCGGCGAGTGCCGATGCGACGCCCAGCGAATTGGTAGCGACCGTCAGCTCGATATCGCGCGGGATGGCCCTGGCGATCGCTTCGTTGGTCGTACCGCCGTCAATGAAAAGGGCCTGTCCGGATCTCAGCATACCGACTGCGGCCTTCGCAAGGCGTAGCTTCTCCTCAGGGACGTGGCGAGCGCGCTCGCTGATCGTTGCCGCTGCGAAAGGCGCCGGCGCTACCGCACCGCCATACACGCGACGCAACTGCCCGGCCTTGGCCAGTTCCCGCAGATCGCGGCGAACCGTGTCTTCCGAAACGCCGAAGCGGCTGGCGAGCTCGCCAGCCAGGACCTTGCCTTCCGCTGCCAGCCGGTCGCGAATAAATTGATACCGTTCCTCGGTGAGCATGCACGATCCTATTTCTTTGTGCGTGTTCTTGCATGTTTTGCGTGTTCATGCAAGAAAATGCGCAGTGCCGTCCGCCCTTCCCCGATGGAAAGTCGCAATGACCTTTGGCTTGAAACTCGCCCCTCAGCATCGCGTCTATGCCGGTTTCGCGATCTACTCCTTCGCGATGGGCAACATTTTTCCGCGCTTGCCGGACATCAAGCACGCCATGGCGATCGAGGACGGCACGCTGGGGCTCAGCCTAATCGGGACGCCGATCGGCACTTTGACCGCATTGACGCTCGCGACGCCCGTCCTTGAGCGTGTCGGCTTTCGGCGCGCGCTGCTCTGGCTCGTCCCGCTTCTGGCGCTCGCCTATTCGGTCGCGGTGCACGCGCCGGGGCCGCTTGGGCTGTTCCTGATGCTGCTGCCGGTCGGTCTGATGATCGGCAGCGTCGAGATCATCCTCAATGTCGAAGCCGACCGGACGGAGTTCCTGCTCAAGCGCCGAATCATGAACCGGGCGCACTCCTTCTGGAGCGCGGGCTTCTTCGGCGCCGGGCTGTTCGGCGGCGCCATGGCGCATCTCGGCCTGTCGCCGCAGCTGCATCTGGCGCTGGTGGTGCCGATGGTGACGATTGCAATGGCTCTGTTTCTCGGCGGCTTCGAGCCGGCGCCCGCCCGCTTCGCCAACTCCGGCGACAAGGCGCCGATGTTCGCGCGGCCGACATTGCCGATCCTGGTCCTGGTCGCCGTGACGCTTTCGGCGATGCTCCTCGAAGGCGCCAGCATCGACTGGTCGGCGATCTACATGCGCACCGTCTTCGACTCCGGCCCCTTCGTCGCCGGATTGACGGTGGCGCTGTTTGCCTTCTCGCAGGCAACCACACGCTTTTTCGCCGACTCCTTCGTCGACCGCCACTCGCCAAGCGGGGTCGCGCGCGTGCTCTTGGCAGCGATGGCGGCCGGCGTGCTCATCGTCTTCTTCTCGCCGCTGCCGGCCGTTTCGATGCTTGGCTTTGCCCTGTTGGGCATCGGCAGCAGCGCCCTCTTCCCGCTGGCGATCTCCGCCGCCGCGCAACGGACGGATCGCCCGGCGGCGATCAACGTCGCGGCGCTCTCGCAGATTTCCTTCATCGCTTTCCTGCTCGGCCCGCCGCTGCTCGGCTTCGTATCGGACCATTGGGGCATCCGCTCCGCCTATGGCATCGGCATCCCCTTCATCGCGCTCAGCCTGCTGACGGTAGGTTCACTTGGCCGGAGGCCGGCCGCGGAGAACATCCATGCGTTTCCGGGCGAGACACCTGCTACGCTCGAGCTGGAGATAGAAATACGGGCCGGCAAGGCTTAGGACACCCCTACCCCGATTGGCAGCCCATCTCCTCGGCCGGGTGCAAGGATGTGAAGTTGCATTTGCCGCTGGCGTTGACAGGATCTATGGTCCAAGAAGAGGTCACAGATCCGTGATTGCCTCTCTTTAATGTCGTCCATCCGCCCGCTTATTCCGCTCCTGATTGCCGCAGGCATCCTGCTTGGCGGCAACGGGCTGCAGGGCACGCTGATTGCCCTGCGCGGCGCGCAGGAAGGCTTTTCCGCTTCCGATATCGGCCTGATGGGCACGTTCTATTTCGCCGGTTTCCTGCTCGGCTGCCTGGCCGTCACGCGTATCCTGAAGGCGGTCGGCCACGTCCGGACTTTTGCCGCGCTGGCCGCGATCGCCTCGGTCGGCACGCTGCTTCTGGTGCTCGTCATCGACCCCGTCATGTGGTGCGCGGTGCGCTTTGCCGGCGGCTTCTGCTTCGCCGGCCTGTTCACCGTCATGGAAGCCTGGCTGAATTCCGGCGTCGGCAACAAGGACCGCGCCCGGGTGCTCGCCATATATCGCATGGTCGACATCGGCTCGGTTACCGGCGCGCAATTCCTGATTCCGATCTTCGGCGCCGGCGGCTTCGCCATCTTCGCCGTCATGTCGATGATGATCACCTTTTCGCTGGTGCCGGTCTCGCTCGGGGACCGCTCGAACCCGGCGCCTCCGGAAGACGTCAAGCTCGACCTGCCGCGCGTCTGGCGGATCTCGCCGCTCGGCTCGATCGGCTGCATCGCCGTCGGCCTCACAAACAGCGCCTTTCGCACGCTGTCGCCGGTCTATGCCGAGGAGATCGGCATGTCGGTCGCCGATGTCGTGACCTTCGTCAGCGTCGGCATTTTTGGAGGCGCCCTCATCCAATATCCGCTTGGCTATCTCTCCGACCGCCGAGACCGGCGCTCGGTGCTGTTGGCGACGACGTGCTGCGCCATGCTTGCCGCGCTGGCGCTGGCCTTCGTGGCGCGCGCCGACCCGTTCCTCAACTTCATCATCGTTTTCATCTTCGGCAGCTTCGCGATGCCGCTCTATTCACTATCGGCAGCGCATGCCAACGACCGCGCCGGCAAAGGCGAATTCGTGCTGATCAACGCGGCGTTGATGCTGTTCTACTCCTTCGGCGCGATCGGCGGTCCGATTGCGGCCTCGGCGGTGATGCAACATTTCGGGCCGAGCGCGCTGTTCGTTTTCAACGCCGTCGTCTATGCCGTTCTCATCATCGTGATCCTCTACCGCATGCAGGTGCGGTCGGGTGTGCCGGCCGGCAGCCGCAGCCGCTTCACCGCGCTTTTGCGCACGTCGACGCTGTTCGCGCGACTGGCGCGGCGGGGCGGCGATTCCGACAAGCAGGACTAGAGCTTTTCAGCGTTTCGCGGAAGCGCCGAACCGCTCTATCTCTTTGTTTTTACGCAATTCCGGACGGAAAACCGTTCGTCACTTTTCCTGGAATTGCTCTAACTGCGGCTTGACGAAAGCGCTTGCGGCTGAAATTGAAAGAGGCCTGATATGATGCCAAAAGCGAATTGATGCACGTCATCACCACCCAGAAAGAACTCGAGAGCGTCATCGCGGCGTTCGAAAAGTCCGAATTCGTAACCGTCGATACCGAATTCATCCGCGAAACGACCTTCTGGCCGATCCTCTGCCTCATCCAGATGGCCGCGCCGGGCGTGACGGCGCTGATCGATCCGCTTTCGCCCGACATCGACCTCAAACCCTTCTTCCGGCTGATGGCCAACGAAGCGGTGGTCAAGGTTTTTCACGCCGCACGCCAGGACATCGAAATCATCGTTCATCTGGGCGATCTGGTGCCGCATCCGGTGTTCGACACGCAGGTGGCGGCCATGGTCTGCGGCTTCGGCGACAGCGTCTCCTACGATCAGCTGGTGCAGCGCATCACCGGCGCGCGGCTCGACAAATCCTCGCGCTTCACCGACTGGCGGCACCGGCCGCTCTCCGACAAGCAACTCGAATACGCGCTCGCCGACGTCACCCACCTGATCAAGGTATATGAGCACCTCAGCGCCGAGCTGAGGCGCGAGGACCGCGCCCACTGGCTCAACGAGGAGATGGACGTCCTCACCTCGCGCCAGACCTACGATCCGCATCCGGAGGATGCCTGGAAGCGGCTGAAGATGCGGCTGCGCAAGCCGCAGGAGCTGGCGATCGTACAGGCGGTGGCGGCATGGCGCGAACGCGAGGCGCGCGAGCGCGACGTGCCGCGCGGCCGCGTGCTCAAGGACGATGCGATCTACGAAATCGCGCAACAGGCGCCGCGCGACGCGACTGCGTTGGGGCGGCTGCGGACGACGCCGAAGGGCTGGGAGCGTTCGGCGACGGCAACCGCGCTGCTCAGCGCCGTCAACACCGCCCTTTCCCTTCCGAAGGAAGCGATGCCCAAGCTGCCGAAGACGTTCCAGCCGCCGGAGGGCTCGAGCGCGGCGGCGGAACTGCTCAAGGTGCTGCTCAGGATCGTCGCCGAGAAGGAAGGCGTCGCCTCCAAGGTGCTCGCCTCGAGCGACGACATCGACCGCATCGCCGCCGAGGGTGATGCCGCCGACGTGCCGGCGCTGCAAGGCTGGCGGCGTGCCGTGTTCGGCGAGCAGGCGCTTAGACTGGTGCGCGGCGAGATCGGCATCAAGTTCGACAAGCGCAGGATAGCGGTATTCGACCTTTAAAGCGCGTCGCGCCGAAACGGATTCCGGCAACCGCTTCAAATACTTGAATTTCATGGCGTGTCGTTGTCCCAGAACCGCGCACGCTTCTGGGCGACATGCATCAATCTACACCGCCCCAAGCAGGTGCAGCGCGAACCAGATCCAGGCGACGAGAAGGATGCCCGCGCCGAGGAAGAAGGCGCGGCTGCGGTGCAGCAGATAGTTTCTGGTGAGATGCACCCAGGCGTGCACATAGCGCGTGACGACGAAGAGCCACATCAGCGTCAGCGTCAGGTAATTCACGCCATTGGTAACGAACAGCGCCAGGCATAGCACGTGAAAGAGGACCGGCAGCTCGAACTGGTTGATGAGGTTGTTGGCGACGGTAACGCTTGAGGCCGGCTCGGTCGAGCGGACCTTGTACTGGCTGATCTTAGCCTCGCCGGACTTCACGGCAAGATAACGCCGCTTCAGCATCACCAGATAGACGATGTAGACCAGCAGCACCTGCGCCAGCATCGGCCAGAAGATGGCGGTCTGGTTCATCTTGCCCCTGCCGTTTAACGTCGCCGCTGCCCGGCAAGCGCCAGGACCGCAACGACCGCGAAGGGGATCGCCAGAAGCGTGAACTTTGTCACGATCAGCGACGAGGCGAAGGCCAGCGAGTCGGGATTGGCCGACTGGAAATCCGACAAAAGCCGCGCCACGGCGAAGTTCTGCGCGTAGTCGGCGATCGTATAGGGCAACACCAGGACCAGTGCCGACAGCGCTTTCAATTGCGCGGGCATGGAGCGGAAAGTGCTCAGCCGCCTGCCGAAGGCCAGGATCAGGCTGAGCAAGGTGAGCGACAGCAGCGCCGGGAAGAGCAGATCAAACGTCAGATAATGCCAAACGATGATGATCTCGCTGCCGCGCCGGCCGAGCGCCGTCAGCCATGCCATGCCCTCATCCGGCGTGAAGCCGGTAACACGCATGTCGAGCGAAGGAAGCCCGCCGCTCAGGTGACGGAAATAAAAGAACTCGAGCGCCGTCATGGCGATGAAGATCGCCGCGGACGCAATCGAGAGCGCCGCCGCGTGACGCGACAGGCGCAACACCGTGACGATCAGGTTGCGCCATAGCCCCAAGCGATCCGGCCGCTCGTCCGCCTGATCAAAGTCCGCCCGGATAGTTCGGGCTTTCGCGGGTGATCGTGACGTCATGGGCGTGGCTTTCACGAAGTCCGGCGTTTGATATGCGCACAAAGGTGGCGCGTTCGCGGAACTCGGCAAGATCGCGCCCACCGACATAACCCATAGCGGCTTTCAGGCCGCCTGCAAGCTGGTGCAGCACGCCAGCCACAGGTCCTTTGTAGGGAACCTGTCCTTCGATGCCCTCAGGAACCAGTTTCAAGGTGTCGCGCACCTCGGCCTGGAAGTAGCGATCGGCCGAGCCACGCGCCATCGCGCCGACCGAACCCATGCCGCGATAAGCCTTGAAGGAGCGCCCCTGGTGCAGATAGACCTCGCCCGGGCTCTCGTCGGTGCCGGCAAGCAGCGAGCCGATCATGGCGGCACTTGCGCCGGCAGCGAGCGCCTTGGCGAGATCGCCCGAATATTTGATGCCGCCATCGGCGATGACGCTCACGCCCGACTTCTCAGCCGTCTCCACCGCCGACATGATCGCCGAGAGCTGCGGCACGCCGACGCCAGCGACGATGCGGGTGGTGCAGATCGAGCCGGGGCCGATACCGACCTTGACGGCGTCGGCGCCGGCATCGATCAGCGCCTGCGTGCCCTCGGCGGTGGCCACGTTGCCGGCCAGGATGCGCACCGAATTGGAGAGCTTCTTCGCCCGCGTCACCGCGTCCAGCACGCGCTGCGAATGGCCGTGCGCGGTGTCGATGACCAGAAGGTCGACGCCGGCATCGATCAGGCGCTCGGCGCGCTCGAAGCCGTCGTCGCCGACGCTGGTGGCGGCCGCGGCGCGCAGCCGCCCCTGAACGTCCTTGGTGGCGTGCGGGTTGAGCTGCGACTTCTCGATATCCTTGACGGTGATCAGGCCGACGCAATTGCCCTTGCGGTCGACCACCACCAGCTTCTCGATGCGATGCTTGTGCAACAGGCGCTTGGCCTCGTCCTGGTCGACATTCTCTTTCACCGTGATCAGGTTCTCACGGGTCATCAATTCGTAGACCTTCTGCGACGGATCGGAGGCGAAGCGCACGTCGCGGTTGGTGAGGATCCCGACCAGCCGGCCGACCGTATGACCGCCGGTGCCGCCGTTCTCGACCACCGGAATGCCGGAAATGCCATGAGCGCGCATCAGTGCCAGGGCGTCGGCGAGCGTGGCGTCGGGGCCGATGGTAACGGGATTGACCACCATGCCGGATTCGAACTTCTTCACCTGCCTGACCTGCTCGGCCTGCTCGGCCGGCGAGAAATTGCGGTGGATGACGCCGATGCCGCCGGCTTGCGCCATGGCGATCGCCAGCCTCGCTTCGGTGACCGTGTCCATGGCGGCCGAGAGGATCGGCACGTTGAGGTCGATGTCGGTGGCGATGCGGGTGCGGATATCGGTCTCGCCGGGCATGACCTCGGAATGGCCGGGCTGCAACAGCACGTCGTCGAAGGTCAGCGCCAATGCGCCGGTGGACGTCTCGATGATTTTTGCCATGGCCAGTCCTTTTTGAATGCGGAAAAGGCGCTGGGCCGAAATGGCCAGCGCCGACTCTCATCTTCCCTTTCAGGATTGGCGCTGGCTGGTAACACGTCCCGCAGGCGATGAAAAGCCGATCGTTGCGAGACGCTTCAGGTTCCTTATTCCGCACCTAGGAGAGCATCCAGCAGAGCGTGCCGCGGCGATGCAAAAGGATTGACGACGGTTACACCGCCCCAGGTAAAGCCATCCTGCAGATCTTCCGACAGGAGTAGCCGGCAACCCGTTTGCGAAGCAGTCGAAAGAATGACAGCATCCCAGATGCCGAAACGATGGTCTGCCGCAAGATCGACAGCCTTCATCATCACTTCCGGCGTCGTTCCGGCAACCGCGAAGGCGTCGCTCCAGCTAAGCAGCTTATCCCGAGCTTCCTGGGAATGTCTTCCGGCCTTGCGGACGAGAACATTGAACAGTTCGCCCAGCGCCTGGACCGGAATGACTGCGGCCTCTCGTGGCACGTTGCGTAGCAGTTCGATAACGACGTCGCGCTTCTCCGCGTTGTTAACGCCCTCAGCATAGGCCAGGACGTTGGGGTCGATGGCGACCTTCACCGATCGTCCTCATAAAGTTCATCGCGGGTCCAGTGTCCGGCATTGAGGATCGGCTGCCGTTCGAGGCGCGACAGCAATGCTGCGTGCGAGCGGGAGGCCACGCCCTCGTGCTTCTGCGCAGGCACGATCCGCGCCACCGGCCGCCCATGGGTGGTCACGACGTAGCTGTGGCCCTCGCGTACATCACGCAGGATGTGGGAGAACCTGCGATTGGCATCGGCTGCCGAAACGGTTTCGTCCATGGCTGCATAACCTGTAGTTATTTTCACTACAATAACCCAGAAGCTCTGTTTATCAAGCGGCGCGCGCGATGATTCCCAGCGAGAGTTGCGGTCGCACAAAAGTGACAGCAAATTAATGCGACATCCGGGCCAATTGGTGGTACCGCCCCGGCGTGCCGGCTCGCCCCCAAAGCCAGGCCCGGAATCGCGAAGTCAAATCAGGGCGTCCCCTTGAACCGCATCATCCCGCTCATCCTGGCGGTCGCACTTTTCATGGAGAACATGGATTCGACCGTGATCGCGACCTCGCTGCCGGCAATCGCCATCGACATCCACACCAGCCCGATCGCGCTGAAGCTGGCGCTGACGGCCTATCTCGTGTCGCTGGCAATCTTCATTCCGATTAGCGGCTGGATGGCGGACCGGTTCGGGGCCAAGAACGTGTTTCGCGCCGCGATCGCCGTCTTCATTGCCGGCTCGGTCGCCTGCGCCTTCTCCAATTCGCTGCCGGCCTTCGTGGTGTCGCGTTTCCTGCAAGGCATGGGCGGCGCCATGATGACGCCGGTCGGGCGCCTGGTGCTGGTGCGCGCGACGCCAAAGAGCGAACTCGTCGCGGCGATGTCATGGCTGACGGTGCCGGCGCTGGTCGGGCCGTTGGTCGGCCCGCCGATCGGCGGCTTCATCACCACCTATTTCACTTGGCACTGGATCTTTTTGATCAACGTGCCGATCGGGCTTTTGGGCATCTGGCTTGCCACCCGCTATTTGCCGGAAACCGACCCCGCCAAAACGCCGCCGCTCGACTTCCCGGGCTTCGTGCTCAGCGGCCTCGCGGCGTCCGGCATCGTCTTCGGCCTCTCGGTGGTCAGCCTCCCCGCTTTGCCGCCGATCGCCGGCTTCACTACCGTTGCCGTCGGCCTGGTTTCGGGCGTGCTTTATCTGCTGCATGCTCGGCGCGCCAGGAACCCGCTCTTGGCGCTGGAGCTCTTCCGCAACCAGGTGTTCCGCTCCTCCGTGCTCGGCGGCTCGCTGTTCCGCATCGGCATCGGCGCGGTGCCGTTCCTGCTGCCGCTGATGTTCCAGATCGGCTTCGGGCTGACGCCGTTCCAGTCCGGTATGATCACCTTCGTCTCCGCGGTCGGCGCCATCGGCATGAAGTTCGTCACCGCGCTGCTCTTCAGGCTCGCCGGGTTCCGGCGAGTGCTGATCTGGGGGTCGCTGATCGCCGCCGGTTCGATTGCCATCTACGGCCTTTTCACCCCCGCAACCCCCTATGCGCTGATGCTCGCGATCCTTTTGGTCGGCGGCTTCATCCGCTCGATGTTCTTCACCGGCGTCAACGCGCTGTCCTACGCCGAAGTATCGACCGCCGACACCAGCAAGGCGACGCCGATCGTTGCCGTGTTCCAGCAGTTGTCGATCGCGCTCGGCGTGGCGCTGGCCGGCGGCATCCTCGAAGTGTCGACCTCCATCCATGGCGGCCCGCTGATGCTTGGCGATTTCCACATCGCCTTCTTCATCGTCGCGGCGGTTTCGGCGGCGGCATCGCTGACCTTCATGCGGCTGGCGCCGGACGCCGGCAATGCCGTGTCGGGACATGGCAAATTGACGACGCCGAAGACGCTAGAGGCGGTGGGGACCGCAGGGAAATGAGCGCCACCTTTCCCTTCTCCCCTGACAAGGGGAAAGGTTAGGCGCTACCCCTTGAACTCCTTCGCCAGCAGATAAAGCTCCACCGACTCGTCGCGCGAGGCCGGCGGCTTCACATGATGAACCGAGCGGAAATTCTGCTTGAGCCGCGAGAGCAGCTCGTTCTCGGCCCCGCCCTGAAAGGTCTTGGCGAGGAAATGGCCGCCGGGCTTCAAAACCTGCAGGGCGAAATCCGCCGCCACTTCGCACAAATGCATGGTGCGCAGATGATCGGTCCGGCGATGCCCGGTGGTGGGGGCAGCCATGTCCGACAGCACGACATCGGGCTGACCGCCGAGCGCCTCTGACAGCTTTTGCGGCGCGTCGTGATCGAGGAAATCCAACTGCAGGATGACGGCGCCCGGCACCGCGTCCATCTCAAGATAGTCGATGCCGACGACGTGCGGATTTTCCGCGCTCGATTTGGTGCGGGCCGCCGCCACCTGGCACCAGCCGCCGGGCGCGGCGCCGAGGTCGATCACCTTCATGCCGGGTTTCAAAAGATGATGCTTGTCGTCGATCTCGGTGAGCTTGTAGGCGGCGCGCGAACGGTAACCATCGGCCTTGGAGCGCTGCACATAGGGGTCGTTCATGTGCCGCTCGAGCCAGCGGCGCGAGGATTCCTTCAGGCCGCTCTTCTTCTTGATCCGGGTCTTCAGCACGCGCATGCCGGCCGAGCCCGGCTTCTCTGGCTTCCTGCTCATTATCGGCCACGCCCGTCATGACGCCAGACGCCGTCATCGGCCATCAGTTCGCTCAATATGCCTTCGCGCAGGCCGCGGTCCGCGACCCGCAGCCGCTCCGACGGCCACACGCCGCGGATCGCTTCCAGGATGGCGCAGCCGGCCAGCACCAGGTCGGCGCGGTCGGCGCCAATGCAGGGATTGGCGACGCGCTGCTGGAAATCCCAGCCGATCAGTTTTTCCACCATGCGGTCGACGCTCTGACGGTCCATCCACAGCCCGTCGACGCGGCGGCGATCATAGCGCTCGAGGTCGAGATGGACGCCGGCCAGCGTCGTCACCGTGCCGGAGGTGCCGAGCAGATGGAAATTCGGACTGGCGAGCACATGCGCGAGCCGGTTGCGCCCGTCGAAGGCCTTGAGCCGCACCGCAACGTCATCGACCATGGCGGCGAAGGTCTCGCGCGTCACCGTGCGGCCGCCGAAACGTTCGGCAAGCGAGACGACACCCACCGGCAGCGACGTCCAGGAGACGATGTGGTTGGCAAGCTGCGGCGAGCGCTGGCCGCGCGTGAGGTCGATCAATGCGATCTCGGACGAGCCGCCGCCGATGTCGAACAGCACCACGCCGCGCGTTTCGCGCTCGACCAGCGAGCCGCAGCCGGAGACGGCCAGCCGGGCCTCGGTCTGGCGATCGATGATCTCCAGCTTCAGACCGGCCTCGCGCTCGACCCGTTCGAGGAAGTCGACGCCGTTTTCGGCCGAGCGGCAGGCCTCGGTGGCGATCAGCCTCGCCTTCCTGATCTTGCGGTTGCGCAGCTTGTCTCCGCAGACCTTCAACGCCTCGACGGCACGGTCCATGGCCGCCTGGCCGAGCCGGCCGCTGGCCGAAAGCCCCTCGCCCAGCCTGACAATGCGCGAGAACGCATCGATGACGCGGAACTGGCCGTGGCGGGCGGGCACCGCGACCAGCAGCCGGCAATTGTTGGTGCCGAGATCGAGCGCTGCGAATACCGGCAGTTCCTGATGCGGCGGGCGCGCGCCATTTGGAAGCGACGGTCGCGGCTGGGGGACGATCGGCGCGGGTTCAGGCGCAAGGCTGGCGGGAGCGGCGACGGACCCCGGCGAGGGTATTCCGCCGTTCTCATCACGTGCGAAAACCTTGCGGCCGCGCCTGCGCTTGCGGCGCTTGCGCGTTTTGCCTTTCGGGTTCTCGCCTTGATTGTCGGCATGTCTTGCGTGCGCGCCCGCATGGCGGCTGAAACGCCCCGCGGGCGGGCCCGCCGGTACCGCCGGCGATGCCCCGGACACGCCCACTGCCGACGCGCCCGCGCCGGTATCGTGGTCTTCCACTTCAATTCCTTTCGGCGCCGCGCGAACCAGCAAGGACGCAGCAGGCACCTCGATTTGTTCAAGTTGAGAACAGACTAGCAGCGCGCTTTGCAATCACCAAGAGCGCATGACCCGATTTTTGGCGCCGTCACGCAGGGGCCACCTCATGCCGGTTGAATAGCCGGCTTCAATCAGGCATGTCTCAATGAGACTTGGAACGGGTTTGGGCGACATCATAGCAATGAGCTTAATCGCATGACGACGACGCCATGAACTGGACGCGCTATTTCTGGCCGGTCATCGGCGTAGCGGCCGTGGTGTTCTCGCTCTGGCTGCTCATCCATGAGTTGCGCGGCATCTCACTCGACGATGTTTGGGCCGGTATCGTCGCCATCCCCCCGCGCGCCTGGGTGCTGGCAGCGCTGAGTTCCGTCGTCGCCTATGCCTCCCTCGCCGGCTACGACCACATTGCGCTGCTCCATATCGGCAAGAAAGTTTCGTGGCTGTTCGTCACGCTCTGCTCCTTCACCACCTATGCGCTGTCGCACAATATCGGCGGCTCGGTGCTGTCGGGCGCGGTGATCCGCTACCGCGCCTATGGCACCAGGGGGCTGACCGGCCAGGATGTCGGCGTGCTGGTGGCGATCTGCTGGATCACCTTCGTGCTCTCCAGCCTGCTTGTCGGGGGCCTCGTGCTGGTGCTGGAGCCGCAGATCGTCGACCGTTTCACCACGACCCCGCACCACGAGCTGGCAACAGCCGCCGGCCTCGCCATGCTGATCCTGGTTGCGGTCTATGTGTTCTGCAGCTGGCTGCATCTGAGGCCGCTCAAGGTCGGCAGCTTCCAGCTGCACTACCCGGCACTGCCGATCGTGGCGCGGCAATTGCTGATCGGCCCGGTCGAACTGCTGGCGGCGGCGGCCATCATCTACTTTGCCCTGCCGGCGGCCGGCAATCCCGGCTATTTCGTCGTGCTCGGCGTCTTCATGATATCCTTTTCGGTCGGGTTGCTGTCGCATGCGCCGGGCGCCCTCGGCGTCTTCGAGGTCGTCTTCCTGGCCGGACTGTCGCACATGGATCCGGTCGGCGTGCTCGCCGCACTCCTGGTGTTCCGCCTGTTCTACCTGATCATCCCGCTGCTGATCGGGCTCGGCGTGGTGCTGTTCTTCGAGCATTCGCAATACAGCCGCGGCGAAGGCTGAGCGTTCCCGTGCGGCCCGCGACCGAATGAGAAAAAAGGCTGCGGTTGAACTGCGGCGCGGGGTTGACTATTTTCGGATGGCGGCTACAAGGCAGCGCTCGCGGCGCTTGAGCCGCCCGCTTCGCGCGGCACCAACCGCGCCTGCTGGGGAATAGGTTAACGGTAGACCAGCGGACTCTGACTCCGTTAGTCCTGGTTCGAATCCAGGTTCCCCAGCCAACGATTTACCAAGGAAAATCAGCACGTTAGACCGCACCAAAGGGATCGGATGGTGTTGCAATCGATCTCCTGGCTCGTGGCCCGCAAACCCTTGATTTCCGGGCATGTCCCACCGCGTCCCGTTCAGTCGGTGCAACACCGATGCAACACACTTGGGTTGATTTGTTCTGCGTATGTTCGCCAACGCAAAACCAACATTGCCGTGTCAGTCATCAACCAGCCGCCAACTATACGTGCCTGCTCCGTTGATTTGCTGCTGCTCGCCAGCCACGCCGTCGCGAACATAGCAGCCCCAGGCGAAGCCGTAGGGCCATTTCTTGATCACCACGCGCTCAACTCGCATGAAGTGGGTGGGCGCCTGCAGCCATGACTCCTTGATTGTTTTGAACGGCACCGTGCGGCCGTTCAGTTCCCAAAGCTGAAAAATGTTGCGCCAACCGACGATTTCGGTGAGCGGAGGGCTAGGTCCGGGTTCCCCTTCGGCGCCTCCCCGGAGCTTTACAAGGCGCCGTCTAGAATCCTCGAGAACGCTGTGGCAGAGCCGGCACATGTCACCAAGGCGCTTTCAGGAACTAGCAAGGGATTGCCGGTTTCGGAGTAGCCCCAATTGGTCACCCCGTCGGCCTCCGTTGCCGCTGGTCTCCAATGGTGGATGTTGAGAAGGTCAGTCGACAGGCAATTGCGACACTTGCGGCCGTCGCGCTCGAGAACCCTTTCTCGCAGCGCTAGCCACTCCGGGTCGTGATAGTCGAGAGGCCGTCGCGGCGTATCGGCTGTCATGTTTAGTTCTCGCGAAATGACCTAAATTCATCACGCTACTCTCAAGTCGGCAAGGCCCCTCTCTCGACCTACTCTGGAGCATGAAAAGCCCGCCGCCGAGAGGCATCTGGCCAGCGTGGCTGAAACCTTCCGCGTCTATTTCAGGCGGCCGCCATGCCTCCGGCAGGAACGACCTGCAAGAGAACTTTCGAGTCATTTTGCAGCAGTTCGGTGAAGCGTCCGCCGGTTATGGTGAGCAAGTATTCCGCTTTGATGCGGCACTCTTCGAGGGACGTGCTCCGACAGCCGCAGGCACTCACATCAGGGTTGTCTAGCATAGCGGACGCAATGCGATCGGAATGCGGACGCATCGATTCGATGCTGATTTTCTTGCCTTTTCCAAATTTATGGTTGCGCGCCGGGTCGTCGCGTGCCCCATACTGGTCATGAAAATGCGCGACGAAGTTCACATGCGATACCTGCATGATTTGGAGTCTGCCATCCGCACAAGCGAGTTCTGGCGGGGCAAGCCACGGGGCGCCCTAGCGGCTATCCAGCGGATCTACTTAACGGGTGCTGGGGACTGCGGCGGGTCCAGTTGGGCGGATGATGCACTGGGAGAGGAAATCACTGGGCGCATTGCCGGAGACGTCGAGCGGAATTTTAAGGCGATGTGGAAGCGTGACCAGGAGCACGCAAAGGCGGTCGATTGGTCTACCGCCAAGTCGAAGTCAGATCGCGGCTGAGTTCGCCATGCCGCCTTCACCGTGTTTTCCGTCGAGTGGACTGCAGCAAAGCCTACCGAGAGTCGCCGACGGGGTTAGGTGGGAACCATTGCTGGCCGCCTGCTCCTACCCGACAATCTGCCGAGACGATCGCGCAATATAGGCTGCGGCACGCCGTCGGCCGGATTTCACGGGAACGCTCTACCTGCGCCTTGGCTGCGTAAGGCGGAGTCCAAGTATAAGGGCAGACTTGATGGACCAGCTTTTCAAAGAGGCAGCCGCGTTTGTGGACGCCATTGACCGTCGATTGAGGCGCATCGAAGATGATGTCGCTCGCATTCTGGATGTCGTCCAGAATCACAACCCTGCCCCTGATCGTCGTGAACTCGCGTATGGGCTTGCCGAAGCTACAGAAATTGCAGGCCTTTCGCGGTCAACGCTCTACAAATTGATCAAAGAAGGGAAGTTGTCTGCGCGCAAATCAGGCAAGCGTACGCTGATTCTCAGAGCAGAGTTAGATCGGTACTTGCGAGAGATCACGGAGCAGGCTGAATCAGCTAATCGAGCCGGCACTCAAGCCACTGGAGTTGGCGCGAAGGATCGACCTTGATGGCTAGGCAACGTTTAGACCTTACCAGTCGCTTTCGCTTCGCTCCGGGCGCTAGTCCCCAAAGCCGGTCGAGTCTCCCTTGAACTTCAACTGTTTGGCGTTATCCCGAATGATCTCGGCGTCGTCATCGGGAAAACCGGTCTCCGACGTAGCCTCAATGTCGAGCGTCAAGGTCACGCGTGTGCCCGGTTGCCGCTGAAGCTCCGCGACAACAGAATTGACGATGCTTTCGAAGGAACGAATTGGCCTCGACGGGTCAATCTCCACGACGCCGAAAAAACGGCGCGGTTGGGTCTTCACCGGGTCGATATTTGGGTCTGCTGGTGTCGTTAAAGCAGGTGCTGTCGAACTGCCGTTTGTTGTCGCAGCCGCTGTGCTGTCTGACGGTGTGAGCTTAGGCTGGGACGCAGCCGATGCCGCGTCCTTATGAATGATAACGGCTCGATCCGAGAAAGATGTCGGAGCGAGCCTGCCAAACACCAACCCCTCATACGCTGCCGTCTCGCTGTTGTAGGCGTCCGCATAACCGAACATGGGGTCTGACGTGGACACACCCTCGGCAATTGCGCTTTCCAGGACCGCTGCATCGCGGAGCTTCGGCAGATAAACGTATGAGGCGAACCATTCCTTGAGGTCAGCTAACGCAACATGCGGCTGCTCGACGGGCCATAGATTCTGTAGCTTCGCGGCAAGCATGCGTGGGCCAAGTGTATCTTTGACGATGCTGTCGCCCCTTGAAGAGAGCTTTTCATAGACGGACGCAGCAATCGAAGGCCGATCACGTGAGATCAGTGTTGTCTGTGCTATCTCGAACGGCTTTCCATCGAGAGCACTCTCTTCTTTTTCGGCATAGAGGATGTGAACCCAGGCGGACCGAACGGCCTTGTCGGCAGAATCACGATTAGACCGTGCCCGCTCCGTGACATCTTCAATCTGGCCCTGCGTGAGTTGCTTACGCAGATCGCCCTTATCGGCCTCCTTCTCAATGGAGGACCAAGCCAGCGATTTGCGTACCACCTCACGTGCCGTCGCGAGCGAGGCCTCGTCTGCTGCGACAAAGATCAGCGTGTTGCGGTAGCGACGCTGAGCAGAGCGGCAACGGGTCAATGCGTCTGTCGCCGCCTCCAACGCGGGCGAAGTGTTGGCCCCTTTCGTGTGAATGCTGGCCGGACGCAAGATCACGAGCGCCAGCGAAGACGCCTCATCAACCCCACTCGGTGAGTCCGGCGCGGCGTGGACTTTCGAGAAGCCAGTGTTGCGCTGGGAGCTTTCTGTCGAGAGGATGCGGATGATCTCGGCATCAACTTCGTGCGACGGCAGCGCCTTGGCACGCTCGTCTGCAAGCCGGTTCAGGGTCGGCTGTGTCGAGAACCAATAGCGTCCAGCATCCTCATAGAGATAGGTCGCCTTCTCATGCAGCTCGCGCAGGGCCTCGCCGAAGATAGCCAATTGATCCCCTGGTTCGGCCGATGCAAGGCGGATCGCCTGACCGGTGACACCATGATGCGGCTGCCCCACAGTTGGCGCGGAGCACAGAAACACGGAGCGCGCGGCTCTCGTTGCCGCCCGTGCCTGGGAGATGCGCCGGGTCGTGACCGACTCCATGCGTGCGGTCAGAGAACCGTCTCCATCGACTTCACTATCGATGACAGCCGAGTATGCTGGATCAAGTGGATAGATCGCCGAGGCCTTCACGCGCTCATCAGCCAAAGGTACGCGCGCAGGCAAGATCAGTGCGTCCCTTGTGCGCTGCTGCCAAAGGACACTGATGACGTTCGCCATGAAGCGCAGCACGCCACGCGTACGCTGGAAATTGTCGAGGGTCGACCAATCCTTCGACAGGCGCTCGAATAGCTCAGGGTGGATCGGGTAGGACAGCCGCAACAGCTCCTGATAGCGCGGCTCCTTGGCGTAGGCAGGAAACTCGCCTGGATTGTTGCGGTAGAGTTGATGGAAGGCCTTCACGGTGTCGTCGCGCGCCTTTTCGCCCTCGGCGTCCAACTCCTGGAACAGGCGGCGACGTACGATCTCGTAGGTCTCGTTTCCATGCGCTGCCAGCCATGGCGAGCCAGTTCGACCGAACACGCGCTCCAACCGCCGCAGGGCCGCAATACCCTTGTCCCCGCCTGCCTCCTGGTCGCTCTCAGGCAGTGAGCCGACGAGAAGGACGTTGGGCACCATCTTCGAGGCTTCGGTCAGCGACTGGATGAAGGACAGAAATGCCTCGAAACGATTGTCCGGCAGCTGTCTGGCGAAGGCCACGACTTCGTCAAGCAATATGACGCTCGGCCCAGCCAAGCGGAACACCTCGACCATCAGCTCCGAACCGGGGTTGGTGCCGGCGTTTTCGGCCTCCCGGACGAGTTCGAGACCGGCATCGCCGGCAAGCCGCCACGCGATGTAGCCCCAGAGCGTCCTGACCTTCGGCCCGTCTTTCAACACCAGCGAGGAATCGACGCCTTTAGCCGTTCCGACAAACACGACCGTCTTGACCGAGGGCCAGGTCTTGACGCCAAGCGTGTCGGCAAGCTCGGAGACACCCTTGAGCAAGCCAAGGTCGCGAGCTTTCGCCAGGTGATAGAGCGCCAGCATGGTGTGCGTCTTGCCGCCACCAAACGATGTCTGTAGGCCGAGCACAGGGTCGCCGCCTGCTCCTGTCAGGCGCTCAAGCGCGGTGCGCAATACGCGCCGCAGGCCTTCGGTCAAAAAGGTGATGCGGAAGAAATTTTCGGGAGTCGCGTAGTCGTCGCTGGCGTTGCCCATATCGACGGCAGCGAGATCGGCTGCGAATTCCGACTGCTTATATCGATTGGCGATCACGTCGGGGTGAGGAAAAGCCACTTCGATCCACGGCCGCAGCGCTCCCGCTGGTGTCTCGTCTGGGTCGAGGCCGAGCGACAAGGTTCCGGGCTTTGCCTCAGCTTTGTCCTTGCTCGGCATCGAGAGCGTGGGACGGGCGACTGTCTGCGATGATGGGGCAGCGGTGATCGGGGCTGATCCTGCGCTGGCTGCGGCAGCTACCGCGACGCCAGACTGACGTTGCGTCTCGTAGAGCTGACTGATTTCATCTATTTCGACCTTCGGTCCCTTCACCGCGCGGGCCAGGCAGACCATCGCGTCAAGATAGCGGAGGGCTTCAGCGTCACTCAGAGGCAAAGCGAGATGCGAGGTCGCGTTGCGCCCGTCGAATGCGGTCGAGGCAAAATTGCGAACCTTGAATTTCTCGTTGCGAGCAAAGGCATCGTCGAACACGTCCCGCCACTGGTCGAGCATGGTCTTGAGCATGCCGTAGATGTCGAGTGGATCACGTGGGCCGGAGCCAGTGGCACGGCTGGCGAATTGGAGCCAGCCCGTGCCGTATTTCTTCTCCATCCGCTCCGTGATGAAGGATGAAAGCG
This sequence comes from Mesorhizobium sp. WSM3864, assembly GCF_002294955.1. Lineage (NCBI taxonomy): Bacteria > Pseudomonadati > Pseudomonadota > Alphaproteobacteria > Hyphomicrobiales > Phyllobacteriaceae > Mesorhizobium > Mesorhizobium sp. WSM3864. Next base: position 236,508 of record NZ_NSGD01000006.1, on the reverse strand, counting down.
CGCGCTGGAGGTGATAGAGCCCGTCCTGGACGCGGCGCAGCGTTTCCTTCTCAGTGCTCATTTTCCCTCCCGCGCATCAAGCAAACAGGTCGCCGGTTTCGGCCGGCCTGACTTCGTCGGATATGTTGACTGACCGATCCAGAAGATGCGGCCATTCTTCCGCCAACTGGTTGTATACCAGCGCCTCCTGAGCCCACCCCTTGTCTGTCGCGACCTGGAACAACCGGTCCAGCAATGCGCGTGCGTCAGTCGCCTTCGGTCCCATTTCCGCGATCAGTCGGGCAGCGGCCTGGGCACCGCCACCTTCGGCGTGGAGCGCACGAGCTAGGTGCTGAACGCACTCCCAAACCGTCAACCGACGGTCGCGCGCTGGCGACCAATGTGGATCGAGTTTGTCTCGCGGTGTTAGCGCAGTGCGGCCTTTCAAATCCTGGAACACGTCAGCATCGAAGAGATCGTTGATGGAGGTATCCTTAGCGTTGGCAAGAGTAATCATTTCGCCAGACGGCTTTGGCTCAAAACCGTAGGATGAGAACCAAGCCAATGCCACTTGCGTCTCTGGGTCGAAGCTGGCGACAATCTCGTTATCAATTTCCTCCCAGACGCGGTTAATGATCGACAGTGCCGTCCTCACTGACATTTCGGAGTCATCGTCCTCAAGCACCTCGGTATAGCGCGTGAACACGCCCATGCCCGGTCCAATGACTGATTGCTGCATGTCAACAGGTCCAACACCGGCCGCTCGGATCTTAGCAATTGCAGCGGGCAGTTCTCTGCGAAGAGCGGTTGTAAATCCGGATCGGTCAATAGTCGAATTTGCGTTCTCGTCCCTGCGGCATACTAGAACGATGGAGGACGCCAGCGAGTTGACATCACTCTTGAGTGCCGACGTGAGCTCCGTACGCAGAGGCCATGTCCCGTCGACCAAAAGACCGCTGTCACGCAGTGCTTGGAGGAAGGAACCCCAACCTTTGGACGAGACCCCGTCGGCTGCTGTGTCGGTCTGTTTAAAGGCATAGTAAATTGCCAGCGGCATATGCGCCGTCGAATTTTCTCTAATTCTAGCAAGCGCTTGACTCATCCCATGCATAAAGAATTCGTATGCTCCATCTGGCCCGCCGTGCCGATAGGAGCTCGCCACAAGTTCCTGCTCTTTTGGAGTCTGTATTCTCCGAAAAAGCGCCGGCCAGACACCTTTGAGCGTTCTTGAAAGCCAGACGTAGAAGAAGTCTGACGCGTCTGCGTACATGATGTTGTCGTAGTATGGAGGGTCGGTGCTGATGAGCGCGTCTGACGTTACCTTCGCCTCTCTTGCATCTTGCATCTCGATGATGCCGGGCGAGGATGGTGTGACGCAATCTAGGCAGGCCGCCACAACAGAGACGCACTGCGTTACTTCAGAACTAGACTTTCCTAAGGGATTTCCCTCGGCAAAATCGTAGTTCATCAAGATGCCCTGCTGCGGCATACTCGGTGCAAGCGCGTTGTCTTTGGTCAGCCACTTGCACAGCGATGAGCCATAAGCAACCATACGATCTACTGCCAAGCCTAGATAAGTGGCCACTGCATCGGCGTAGGCCTGCGCACCGGTTCCGCCACTATCGAGAGGCGAATTGTCGTCAGCTAAGCCTGCGGTGCGCGCATCGGCGAACACCTGCGTTCTCGCTTCCGAAACGAGATCGGATAGGGTTGTCAGGGCGATTAACTGCCTGGGCGTAAAGTAGTCCGCATAAACGTCGAAGCAGTAGCGGCGACCTTGCGCGTTACTCGCGAAAGTCCCTCGGCATTTCTGCCGAGGCAATTGCATCTCGTCGCCAAACTCGTCAACGTGTTTGGCTGCGGACAAAGCCGTACCCGCATGTTTGTCGTCTGGCGCAAGATACACACGAGAGCGCCCGTCTTCGACGACTATTGCCATCAGCCTGCTGGACATCCGGCCAGCTTGACCTTCGGCGTCGATATACGTTCCGTCTATGTTTGACCCTGTCAGCAAACACCGAAAAGAAGCTCGACCAGCTTTTGTGCCCTCGGCCAGCGACTTTTCGCGCTCCTTGCTAAGCGCGCCATTCCCGATCTCAAATCGCCACCCGTCCTGAGCCAACAGATCTAGAGTTGGCTCAACCCATACCTTCCTGTTCTCTTTCGTTGAGAGCATGAAAGAGGAGACTAGAGGCACCATGGCACCCTTGGCAGCTGGATCAGGGGAACGCACGGTACGTGCCCACAGCCACGCGATCACGGGGACCTCAGCACCACTCCGAATCTGCGCCTTGGGATAAAAATGACTCAGGCGTTTTTCTGCCTCATCACGCATCCACTCCCCATAGTAGCGCACGTCCTCGGCCAACCCTTGCGCATCCTTGCCGCTCCAACGCCCGCCTCGATTTAGTTCGGCCTGCGACCTTGGATTCAAAGGCGGCCGACCGGCGAATTTTGGTGGAATTTCTACCAGTGCTTTTCCTATTAGCGCCGCGACAGGATTGAGGTCCGAGCCATAAGCGCGGAGACCAAGCCGCTGTGCCTCCAATGGAATTGAGCCGGCCCCAGAAAACGGATCATAGACTGGGGGCGCTTTCTGCTGAAGATAGGACAGAATGGCCTTCCCGTCGCCTTTCACTGGTGGCTCATCTCCAATTCCCCAGGCGACCGATCGCGCAATCTCCCACCGCACCTCGTTTAGGATCGCTTCGTCGTTCGAGGCTTCCCACGGGATCATCCTTTCGATGATGCCGTGTAAGCGCAGTCGTTCAGCCTCCTGCGCGGTCTCCGTCGGAAATTTGTCCGGCCAACTCGATGGGTCGTCCACTAACTGCGCGAAAAGAACGGCGCGGCACGCGGCGATCGGCCGCTGGGCCCAGTATTTGTGAATAGAGGTAGGGTACCCTTTAGGTGCCTTCTGCTTTCGTCGTTGAGACTCTTTGTTGATCGCCTCCAAGGGGATCGAGACTTCGATGAGCTTCTTGCGTGAAGGCGATACTGTCATACCAAACACCTGTCCTGTCCCGTGAGAACGGCCGGTTCGGCTTGACGCGTCGCGGATTTTCCTCCCAGGGAATCGAGCCCTAATTTGGCCCTGCGCCTATGGATAGCAGATCGGCCACGTTGAAGACCACCGCTGTCTCGGCGAATCCAAGCTCCCTGTTGAAAAACCGGCGGACATAGACCGGCTGATGAATATACCCGTCGTCGATTTGCACAATGGCCAGAACAAAGGCCTCGGCAGCGTTCAACGACGCCAGAATCTCGTTTTTTGTCAGTATGATTTCACGGCCGGTGGCATGCCGTCCCTTGACCTCAATGAAGCGCAGATGACCGGTCGTTCCGTGCCGGCTTTCGATGTCCCACCCTTTCTTTGCCCCCGATACGTCTCGCGGATCGTGACCCAAGACTCGTTCCGCCGCGATCACTGCCTCCATGGCCTTGCGCTCGCTCTCGGCGCGTAGGATAGGATCTTCTGCGAAGCCAACAGGCTCTGACACATCAGCGGCAGACTGACGCGACCTGAGCAGGCCTCCTGGTATCACCAACGCGGCACCCTTGAGCACGGGCGGCAACGCCGAAATCTGTCGCTCGCTGTCCAGTTCTGTCTGCCGGCGGTGCAGGCGTTCCACCAGCCGCTGCGCTGTCGCCTCGGCGTTCTGTGCGTTGATCCGCTGCTCTTTGCCCGCGCGCTCCTCTTCGCGTAGCCGCGCGGCACGGGCATCCCAATAGTTGATCTCGCGGGTGAGCCGCGCCCGTACCTCGCGATCGACCTTGTCGATCTCCGCGACGCGCCGTGTACGCACCTCGTTGAGGTGACCGGGCACCAACGTTCCAATCGCATAGACCATGGCTCGCTGTTCGACGCCTCCGGCCAGCCATGGCGCGGCAATCTCATCCTCTATGAGCTGGCGCTCACTTTCGGTGATCGGCCGACAATCGAGGTAGGGGGCCGGCCCTCCATCCACGGCCGATCCATCTGGCTTCAGATAAACAAACTGCAAGCGCTGGGAGATCGCGCGTGGCTCGCCTGATCGGGTGGTCCGGCCATCGCGGACAGCATGCTCCAAATAGACAAGGAGCTTCGGGTCCACGCCTTCGTCTGCTTCGTCGACCAAGAAGGCGCCCTGCCCAAGAAGGGGTTGATACCGCTCCAGAGTGATGTCGACTAAGGCCTCCAACAGTGGATGACCGGGGGCCAGCAGCTCGGCCTGTGGCTGGCCCGCAATCAGCGCCTTCTCGAAGGTCACGCGGGCATACCGATCAAGTACAGGATCGGTCCGGCCGATAAGCCGGTCGCGCTCCTTGAGGATCGGGGGCACGCGTAGAATCTCGTACCGCCCCCTCTCCCGCTCAGAGATGCGTCCGCCGAGATGGATGAACGCCTCGCGGAAAAATGAGCCGATGAAGTGCGGTTGCAACCGACGGGCGGCGGCGCGTTCCATCTGCTCGCGGATTTCCGCGACTGAGGTTGCCGACATGCCCTCGGATGTCAACTTCCGCTCTTCGACGAGCTTTTCGATGGCATCGACATCAACAGCACCTTCGACCTTGCGGAAAAACTCGGCCTGCCGTTCCGGCCTATCGCCATATCGGATCGCGTCAACCAGCAGGTCGCGCAATGCATGCCCCTCGAAAAGTTCTCCAAGCACATCGTAGACCCGACCGCCCAGCGCCTGGCGCGCCTCTTCCAGCTTCTCAAGAAGCCGATGGTAGACCTCACCCTCGCGCGTGTTGGCCGCGCAGAGATTCCACAGGTGGCAGGTCATCGTCTGGCCGATGCGGTGGATGCGACCGAAACGCTGTTCCAGCCGGTTCGGGTTCCACGGCAAATCGTAGTTCACCATGAGATGCGCGCCACGCTGGAGGTTGACACCCTCGCCGGCTGCATCGTTGGCGATCATGACACGAACATGCGGGTCGGAATTGAAGGCGGCAATGGCAGCACGACGTGCCTCTCGCGCGATGCCGCCATGTATGACGACGACAGTGGCCGGATCGCCAATGCGCGTTGCGATTTTCTGTTGCAGGTATTCCAGCGTGTCCTTCGGTTCCGTGAAGATCAGCACCTTTCGGCGCGTCCCGGTCGCGGGATCGGTCATCATCGGCTCGTCGAGGATGGCCTCAAGCTCACGCCATTTAGCATCCTGCCCCGAGAGCTTCAGCTTGAGCGCACGTTGTTCAAGGTCTCTGAGGATCGTGATTTCGGCCTCAAGCTCGCTGATCGTGCCGGCGGCGGTAGCCTGATCGAGGATCAACTCCTCGGCTGCCTCGGCCTCGGCCCCGGGAACCTCGTCGGGATCGTCCGGATCAAACGCCGGAAGGTCCGGAACTCCGAGGCGGGACGTGCCTGTTCGCATCGTCCGCGCTTCCCGTAGACGCTCTTCCATTCGCTTGCGCCGGCGCTCAAGTGATCTGTGGATCGCCGCCGGAGAAGATGCCAAACGACGCTGGAGAATTTGCAATGCGAACCCGACACTAGACCGGCGCTTGTCGTCGCCGGATCGGTCCGCTCGGTTCATCTCTTCGCGAACGTATGTCGTCACTGCCTGGTAGAGATCGGCCTCAAGTGGCGAAAGCTCATAGCTGGCGGTGTAGGCGCGTCGTTCTGGAAAGAGCTTTGTGCCGTCGAACCGATACAGCTCCTCCTTTGTCAGTCGACGCATCATGTCCGATACATCGGCTTTATGGACGCCTTCGCGGAACCGTCCCTCGAAGCGGTCGGCATCGAGGAGACCCATGAACAGCTGAAAATCCGCTTCCTTGCCGTTGTGCGGCGTAGCCGACATCAGAAGGAAGTTGCGAGTGCGCGAACCGAGCAACTTGCCGAGCTTGTGCCGCCGCGTCTCTTTGATTTCGCCGCCGAAATAGGAGGCGGCCATGCGATGCGCTTCATCACATATGATCAGGTCCCATTCGGGCGACGCCTCCAGCTTGGCTTTCAGGTCATCCGATCTGGAAGCCATATCGAGACGGACGATGAGGCGGTTGCGTTCGATGAATGGGTTGCCTGTGACGGAGGCTTCTATCTGGTCACGCGTCAGCAAGTCGAAATGGAGACCGAACTTTTCGGCCAGCTCCTCCTGCCACTGCTCGACCAAACTGCCCGGTGCCACGACCAAGCAACGGTCGAGATCACCCCGGATAAGCAGTTCTTTGATGAGCAGCCCTGCCATCACGGTCTTGCCCGCACCGGGATCATCAGCGAGCAAAAATCGCAGCGGTTGGCGGGGGAGCATCTCGCCATATACAGCGGTAATCTGATGCGGCAGCGCTTCGATCTGCGATGCGCTGACGGCGAGATAAGGATCGAACAAGTGTGCCAGGCGGATGCGGTATGCCTCTGACGCCAGTTTCAGTAGTTCGCCGTCAGCACGGAATGAGTAGCTGACACCACCCTTGATGATCTCAAGACCCGCTTCCTCTCCGCGATAGAGAAGGCGTTCGGAAATGTTTCCGTCCAGGCGAAAGGCAATGTTCGCCGCGTCTTCGCCATAACGCAAAACCGTCATTACCTCAGCTACGTTCGGACCACTCAGTCCTCTAATCCACGTGCCGGGCTTAATCTCGTCGAAAACACTCATCGCAAACTCAATGCCTTGGGAACCTAAAACTTGTCCAGCCTATCGGGTAAGAAAGCGCCTTGCGAATCCTACCGCCGGCGCTGCTCGCTGCCATTGTCGCTGACGATCATCCTCAGCCGGTCGCGCTCGGTGATGAGCCGGTCCAGTTCGCGGGCAACCCGCAGGCCCGAGAGAGACTTATCAACGATGAGTGCCAGGCACGACGGTCAGGATGCGGAAGCGGCGCCCGTCGAGCGTGGCAGGGAGGATGATGTAGTTGAACTCGACTGGTTGGCGAAGCGGGGCTGGTTGAACCACCTTGACCGAAGTTGACGCTAGCAGCACCTACGATTTCGCCACGCACCCGCCACTATCGGGGAAACTTATGCGAGACCCCTTTTTTGCGCGCGGTCATGTTGCAGGAGCCGAGATGGAGAGCGCCGCAACGTAAAGAAACGCCGCCTCCAGCAGTTTGCCTGCCGCCGCAAAGACATACGTACCATACCAGCGCGCCAACCACGCGACGATCCCCTCCCCGGTGATAGATGGTTTAGTCAACAAATTCGAAAGGCCAAACCGAAATGCGCGTACAGAAAGGCTTGCCGCCCTGCCGAACCGCAAGCCGTGTTGATGGTATGTTGCCGAGCCCCTTCGCGCGAGCGACTATGGGATCAGCTTTTGTGAAGCAGCGGCAATCCCTTGAACGCAGGCTGTATCTTAGCCTTGCGAATTGAATCTGCCCAATGCGCCGCCTTGGTGCTGCCTCTTGCCGCAATTGATCGGAGTGCGATGTCAATGCGCGCAAGCAAGGGAAGCGAGAGGCGCGCAATGGCCTCATCAATCCATTCTTCGGCATTCTCTCTTTCGACGCTAAGGAACTTCAAAATCGAAAACGTAATTGGCTCGACAATGCCTGCGTCGTGGCAAACTATCGCTCCATGCCCCTCGACGTGATGCATAGGCACGCTCCCCATAGTCTTGTCTTGTATAGGGCGCCGCAGTGCCATCGGAGCGGTCCCGATTTCCGTTAGAAGCATAGGATCAGCCCGTCCGATTATCGGTCCCTCGGGTGACTGGATGATAAACGGGTGCCCCGCAATATGAGCAAGTATCATCCAGCTATCCATGTCTGCATAAAGGTCGCCTTCGTCGAAATCTTCCATCTCGAGGATTTCTCGTATTCCCCGCCCCTCCACGACGACCTTACCATTTGCTTGTATCGTGAGATTGATGCGGCCGGCATCCGGGTGGCTCATGGCGAGCTTCATGCCTGGCTTGAGTTTTTCAGCCCGCGGTTTCGTGCTGAGCATGTGGCCTATAAAGTTAAGTGGAATGCTGCCTCCCATCTCAACGCAGTCGAAGAGCGCCTGCGCGCCGATGATGTCTCCCAGCGGAATCTGTGCGCAGCGCCTGATAAGCCAGGAAGCGGCCGCTTTGGAATCGGACATACGCTGCTTAAGTTGGCCGGCCAGGTGAAGGGCTATTTCCGAAGCCAATAGTTCGGGAAGCCGTGCGATTACGACGGAATCATTGTCCTCATTGGTGCTTAGCTTTGCAAAACCCTTGCCAATGAGTTCCGTGAGTTCGGTTGAGGACATGTATTTCAGCAATGTCTGCCGACGGACGACGAATGCTTCCAGCGATTGCAAGGCGGTGGCAGTTGGTCGACCGGCATCTTCAGCATCCTTCAGGACGGCGTCGGCGAGTGCCTGGTAGCTATGCCGTACATCATCTTGGCCCTCAAATCGCATTCTTGCCTTGTGCAATAGGTCCATACCCATGAGCGGGGGAAGCCCTGCTATCAGCGTCTGATCGGCATACTTGGGATCAGCGACGATTTCAGAGACTAGGGACCGCAAGACCCAGGGCACTCTATATTCCGTTGCCGATTCCGCGCCCTGCATAAGGCCGATACGTCGGTCCAACAGAAGATTGACAGCCAGCCGGAACTCGCGCTCGTCGAGTGCGTTCAACTCCACAATTGATGCTCGCCGCCCTATGTTCGTGGCCTTGCGGCTAGTCTCGTTCATCGTAAGGCGCTGTGTGACAGTATCGTCCAGGCCAAGAATCAGCCTGAGCTGATGGCCAAACCGGTCTCCGGAAAGCGCCTCGATGTCCTTTCGAACTTCGTTGCGCGCCATTCCGATGCCGTCAATCGCCAACACTAGCGCGGGTCCCTCTTGGCGGGACATTCTCACAAGCCAGGCGCGCGTATCGTCTGTTGATACATTCCACCCAAGCTCATCCGCCAAAATAGACGAGATAGTTTCCACGATCCCTGTACCGCCGTGGCTATCCGCTTCGACGAACAGCACGGCCAGGTCGTTTGAGTTTTTCTGCGATATCGAGACCTCACGCAGGACGCTGCTCTTTCCCGCAAGCGCAGCACCTTCGAGGATCGTGATCCGCTTGGGCCGGCGAACTTCATGTAGGACGGCGGCTGTCGCGCTGCGCGGTATCAGGAAGTCTTCGACAAACGGCTTCTCAAACTCATCCCAGTCGCCGGTCATGTCCGCCAGTACAGTCTCGGTGGCAGCACGAATGGCGTCCACCCAAACGCTTGAACCAGGACCGAGCAGAACCTCCACAGCGTGCTGAAGGTCCGCGGCCGCGATCTTGCCGGCAGCTGCCATGAGCTTTTGAAGAGCCTCCTCTGATGGCGTTCCTGGCTGCCATTCTTCGCCGCTATGCGTTTCGAGAAGAACTTGATCCTCGCCGTTGCTTATAACCACCAGCGGCGGCCGCGGATGAAGCATTCGCGCATAGGACAGCCCTTGCTCTCGATCCTCCGGTAAAAGCGCCAGGCCCTCACGTTTGAGTTCGAGTACGGCAAGCGGCTTTTTTTCAAAAAATACGAGGACGTCTGAGCGCGCCTGCGCCTGTGAGGCTGTGGCGCCGTCTATCTCCACTAGCTTATGTCCGAACTTGAATGCGAATTTGGTCTGGTGCGTCAGGCTATCGGGCGGCAGCCAAGGAAAAGCCAGCCGCAACGCCGGATGGATACGTGCTTCCAGATCGGCTTCGGTCGGGCCGACGGTAACCGTCTGGACTGTCAAGAAAGGCCTCTGTGCTTGTACATTCAGTTCGGAATCCGGGCGACGCTACGTCATCAAAAATGTCTGCCAATATTCTTGATATTCCCAAAGGGTGCGGCGGGGAAGCGCTGCCGTCGACAATCTGCAATCTTGCGTTGCTACCGCAGGCGTGCTCCCCTACCACGCAGCAAAGATCGATGCGTGCTCCCCTACCACGCAGCAAAGATCGATGTCAGTAAGAGGACGCGCAAGGAATGGTTGATTGAGCCTCTGGGTGTCCAGGAGCGTCGCATACGCGCGAGCGAGTGCTGGAGCGGCAGGCCTAGGGAAATGGAAACGGCCATAAGGCGACTTTATCTGACAGGAGCGGCCGACTGCGGCGGTTCCGCCTGGCCGTCAAATGCGTCAGCACAGGACGTACTCGCCTTGCGGCGGAACGTGCACTTGAGCGCAAATTCGCGACGCTCTGGAAGCACGAACCAGAGTTGGCCGCGGTCAATAGACTGGCAACGGCTTATGAGCCCGAAGATCGGGACGGCTGATTTGCCCTTTCTAGGCGGGTAGCGCGGCAGCCAGGATAATCCGTAGCACAAAACGACCGCATCGTTCAGCAGCCCAAAAATCCGATCGGCACTAGGCACGGCGTTTGGAAAGGCGGCTCAACGTTGATCGCGAGCATCCGGTTGCCGCAATGACGCTGTTCCAGCTTTGACCGTCAGCAAGCATTTGTGTAATCGCACGATTGCGTTTCACATCTTCGGGGCGCCCTCGATAGAGGCCATTGCTCTTCGCTTTTTCAATGCCCTGCGACTGACGGCGGCGGCGATCCTCATAGTCCTTTCGAGCTATGGCCGCGAGCATATCGAGCATCATACTGTTGATCGCGGCGAACATCCGCCTAGTGAATTCGTCGGCGGTGGCCGTCATCATGGCGTGCGACGTCGGCAAGTCGAGGGCGACTACACGCACCTTGCGATCGTCAATCTCCCGCTTTAGGCGATCCCAATCGGCAGCGTTCAGGCGGCTCAACCTGTCGACTTGCTCAATCAGAAGAATGTCGCCGGGCTGACAGTCGCACAGTAGCCGGAACAGCTCCGGCCGTTGGAGCGAAGCGCCGCTTTCGTTCTCGATGTAAGTCGCGGCGACGGTCAGACCTTTGTCCTTGGCGAATGTCTGAAGGTCGACCTTCGCCCGTTCGGCGTCCTGCTCCTTGGTCGATGCTCGAAGATAAGCGCGGATGAACATAAATCCCCCCTTGGTTCTATTTAAGTAGTTCCCCAATATGCAGTTCGCCTTGAGTTGTCAAACGACATTTATCGAACCGAGCCAAAAAGGGTTCGACAAAGGTACACCCAAATGATTAGCATATCCGGTGCCGCTAGATATGCGGGAACCACGATCTCCCTATGGACTGACCATCCATTTTGCTCTAGCCGCGCCGCCGCGATGAACGTAGTCAAGGCCAAAGGCCATCAAGTCGGCAAGGTGTTCGTCGACTGCCGCGAGCGAGATACCAGGCTGGACGCCGTAGATCTCAAAGCTCAGCCCAGTGGGCGGCGCCCCAAGTATCGTGGCTTTAAAGGTATCGAGGTCACCGACGACAAATCGCGATGGCGTTGTGTGCCGGCCCGCATTAATGCGGTGCTCAACATGGGCGATCAGAATGGTGGCATCGCAGTAGGAAACAGATTTGAGCATCTGTCCTGCCACCTCATATACGTCACCAACACGTCCACCGGACGGCGCGCCCCCTGCGGCCTTGCAGTGATGTAGTTGAACGCGAACCGTACCGTCCGGCTCCTCGATAGCCGCAACGTAGTCTGCAGCCTCGCCCGATCGATGGTCGTATAGCAGTGCTGCGAGATTGGGCATCGCCACCAGACGCTGCTCAAGTGCTTGATGAACGGTCAGGCGTCCACCCGCTTTAGTCGTATCGAACTCGACGTCGATCGCGCAGTTGTCCCAAGCCGCACCTTCAGCATCACCATCGGCAAGTCTGAATGCCACGTTTGCAGCTGCACCGATCTGGTTTACACCTGCAAAAGATGATTTGTCCGCCGCATAAAATACGGGCGGGTGGAGCGTCAGCCATTGTGCAAGCGGAATGTACTCGTCGTAGCCAGCTGTAACCTCGACGACCCCATCACCGATTTGGTTAAAAAGGGCGCCGCCTGCGATCCCGAACCGCAAGGTCAACTTGAAACTCTCCGATGCAGCATCGAAAGTCATCGCGGCTCCGTCTTGCTGGACAACAAATGACGTAAGCTCGAGGTCGGTTAGCTGACCATAATTCCATGGGTCGGCTTCGCGCCGTCGGATTCGAATTTTTGGCGCTAGCCGGTAGGCTTGCTTGTGCCAAGCTGCGGTAATGATCTGACTAGGTATTCGGGTCAGTGTGCGGGCGTGCTGAATGATGTCCAGCTGCGACTGTTCGATGCTGCCGTCTCCGTTCAGTCGCCTGTTGATAGCGCTTATCCATTCAAGGTACTGAGCCACCGTGAGTCGGCGATTGCTCCAAATTTTCGAGCTGCTGCTCGCGCCAATTGTCTCGCGGTCATCGCCATCGCCGCGGCCGCTGCCAAAAAAATGCCCTTGCGAGTAAGAGCGAGCGTCGCCTGATGTAATGGCGCGTTCAGCTGATGGACCTGTCAAAGTGCGATAGGACTCGGCTTGCGAGTTGAGCGCAGTGTTTCTAAAGCCAAGGTTATAGAAGCGTAGCGCTTCCAGGCCTCTCAACGCCTGCCGAGTGCGTTCGTAACTGACTGGACGGTGCCGATCCCTACAAACCGTCTGGATCATGTCCAAATAAATTCGATCCTGTCGCCGAGTCGAACCGATGTAGCAAAGCCTCGACGGCGCATTGTAGGCGAGCAGGAATGCATCATGCCTGATGTTGATCAAAACATCCGATGTTGCCCAGTTGGGCGGAGAGGTATCGACAGTCAGTAGGAGCGCAACAAGTCCATCGTCGGAAGTCCACTGCTTTGCGACGCGCAGGGATCGTCCGATTGTGGCTGCGAATAACGAAAAGTCGGGCGGGGCTTGGCACTCAAAAATCTGAGTGTGGGCGTAAAGCTCAAGCAGCAGAGGCGTCACAGACTCGTAGTCTGAATCCGCCTGCTGCCGAATCTTCAAAAGGTCCAAAACTTCTCTGTCAGCCTCAGCGTCGGCAATCTGTTCGCGCGCGACTTCATCGATCATCTCGGAGATGTCGACTCCTTCCTTGAACAGCTTGATTGAAGCATCCTTCAACCGGCTCACGGGAGCGATCAATGTGGCGCCCCCAGTTCGGGCGTCGTTCGTACGAGCGAACCGGCCAATGAATTGCAGCGTCGGCACTAGAGATCGGTGAGGTGCATGCAGCGCCGCAATCTTGAGTTTGGGGAAGTCGTACCCTTCACCAAACATGTCTACGCATACGACGCCATCTAGATCGCCCTCGACCAGCTGGCGTTCGACCTGATCTTGCGTTCGTTTCGCAATGTCGCTCGCTATCGCCCGGACATTCGCGCCAGCGGCTTCGTACACAGCCACAAGCCTCTTCGCTGCTGGAATTGAACTGGCTCGCGCAAAGATACGATGGTCGAAGCCTGCTGCTCGATCTTGCTGCAATTGCGCCACCGCGGTCTCAGTAACCGATCGGTCGACTTCCTCGTCATCACTATCGTTCCGCACCGGTGCCGCATGAAAGGTCACCTTGCCAAATGCGCTTTCGCGCGACGCCTTGGACACCGGGGACCAGTAGGCCGTGCGACCCGGAATGACCTTACGATCCCTTCGAAAAGGCGTGGCGGTCAGGAAAACAAATCTGGCCGCCGGGAAATGGGCGAGAAAAGCTGCCCACGTGTCCGCCGGCGCGTGATGGGCTTCATCGAAAACAATAAGATCGAACAAGTCTGCGGGAGGATCGGGAGCGATGGCAGGTGACACACTTTGTGGCGTAGAAATCACCACGTCGGCAGCAAGAAGTGCAGCCCATGCTTCACCGGATGTTGGACGTCCCTGCTGACCTACAACCGCAGGGTTAGCCATCTCCGGGGGAACGGCGCCCAGTTTGCGAAGAGTGGACAGCTCTTTGAAGTGACTAACTGTCTGCCTGCGAAGTGCGTCTGACGGTTCAATCACTAGAACACGACTCGCCCTCAGAACGAACGGCAAAGCCATGAGGACAGCCGTTTTCCCATAGCCTGTTGGTAGCGAAAGGAGAGCGGGCTCCTCATAGACGGAAAAATGGGCAAGGACAGAGTGAAGCGCGCCCAACTGTCCTGGACGAAGTCCGGTGTTTGGCATTTCCAGAGGACGTAAGATAACGCTATGATCAGAGAAATAAGGCAACTGCTCCCCCCGAAATAGGAAATCTCAATTACCATAATCGTGTCTACCTGGAATACAATGTCGGCCTGCTGAATATACATATCGCATTCTTATACTTTGACATACGTCGCCGACGCGACACTGAGAGTCGCTGTCGAGTGTCCTGTTGTGAGGGTAGGAGCCCTGCCGACAGCCTTGCCGAGCGGACCCGCACGAATCTGTGCGGACAGTCGACTGATCAGCTTCAAATGCTCAAAATTTTGATAAGGATACCGGCGTCGCAGGTGCGGAGTAAAACTTGAAGATCTTTCTTGGATATCCATCCGAACACGAAAAGACGGCTTGGGAGGTCTACACCTTTTTGAAGTCGAGTGGCGATGAAGTGTGGTTCGACAAGCTATCGCTCGTCGCAGGAGCCGACTGGGATCGGGAACGCGAAAAGGGTCAGCGCGAGGCGGAACTTATTGTTCATCTCTGTTCGAACGCCATCTTAAAACGCGCCGGCGTGGTCAATAGAGAAATCCGGCAGACGCTCAGGCTCGTCGAAGACCAGCCGTTTGGGGGATCGCTCTATGTAATTCCAATTCGGCTCGAACCGATGAAAATGCCTCTCGAGCTCACCCGCTTCCAATACTTCGACTTCGTTAGCGGTTGGCAGAATCGTCTCGGTGAAGGAGTCGAGAAACGTCGCGCACAGTTGTCTGGCGATGTGCCGAGCCCTTCGCAGGCACAGATCACCGACGAGAAGCGTTTGCCAGGGTTGCAGAAAGTTGAATTTGAGGGCGTCACGGAAGTGTATGAGTGCCGCGGCGAGTACCTGCGCTACGAAGAGGAGAGTCTCTACTGGACCTTCGTGAATGCGATGCTGGCAGCTGAATCGCTGAAGGGCTTCTACGACGCGCGGAGCAGCTTCCTGTCAATGGGCGACCAAGAAGAAGACAAGCCCTCCTGGGAGGGTATGAAGCACGAGTGGTCGATCAACGCGGAAGAGGTTTACCGGAACAGCACCCAATTGTCGCTTCGGTTCTACACTTACATTGGGTTTGTGGGAGCGGCGCATCCTAATCACTACATAACGACTCTCAACTTCCTCGGCGAGGAAATGGGGTCTGTGACGATCGAGCAGCTGTTCGGGCACTCCGCTGAAAGCGCACTCAAAGTGCTGACCTACTGCGAGAAGGTGATCATTGCCGAGTTTGAAGGCGAGATCGATCAGGACACTTTCTTCGAGGGCTACAAGGAAACCGAAGAGCAGGTCTGGAAGCTGCTCAGCCAGTTTAATTTCGACCGGCAGGGTATGACGTTTAATTTCTCTCCCTATGACGTCCTTCCTTACGTTTTCGGCTCACACGAGGTTCATGTTCCCTGGAGATTTATCGAATCCCTGTTGGCAGACGACTACAAGGGCATCATCGACAAGCTGACGGGCTAGTCTAGAGCCTGACGCCTTCTCCCGACCAACAGCTGGAACCGCCGTGTTTCATCCAATCAAATTGATCCAATGCCCTCGTGCCGCAACAAGGCAGCCAGAGGCTGGCGTTTAGCAAATTGCCGCGTCTCCCCCGCCTTCGTCATCGACATCGTTTGCGGCTCTGCCTAGCCTAACGCTTCTTCCTGCCAGACTACCTCAACATCTGGAGCGTCAGCTCCAAGGCGGCAGCACGCGCGATTTCGAGAGACGCTTCGGCTTGTGCACTCCCGAGCGGATCAACTCGGCTAGGCGGCGATACCGATCTCTTCGGCTGAACCCGACATAGCTCCCTCATTCGGCCAATCGCCGACAAGGTAGTATATTCTTTATTAGCGACTTTCTCGGTCGTCAGACGCCCGGCGTCGCGCTCTCTTCGCAGGTCCTTGACCCCCCATTGATACATCGGGGAACGCGATCTAGCGGCAAGCTCAAGCCGGATTGGCGCGTCAACATCGTAGGTCTGCTGTTCGAGTTCTCCGGCAGCCACGTTTTCCTCGAATCCTACTCATCGTCGTGCGCTTGGCCTTTGCCAAGGCTATTCCCGAGTGCGATCTAACCATGCAAATTAAGGGAATAAAAACTCATATCTCGACGCTGTGACCGCGGACACATTGCTTGAGCCGCGAGTTTTGCTGCTTCTGCAATCTGTCGTTCCGCAGGTTCTCCAGCACCGTCGATAGGAAGCGGATGGACTATATCGCCCTCTTCACTAAAAGACCGAACGCGCGGCGGGAAAACGGAAACTTTAACAATCAGGCTTGATCCGAAGACGCGCTTCATTCTCGAGTTCATTTCGCGCGCAAAAGGCCAGTTGCTCACGACGGTAATCGAAAGAGCAATTTCCGAGGCGGCAGACAAAGTTCAGATAGCGGATTTCGCTCGCACCGATGGTTCATATCACCGCGGATGGCGCGACTTTTGGAGCTTGAGCGAAGGAGAGCGCGCATTGAAGATGGCACCGTACCCCGAGTTGTTCCCGAGCTACGAAGACGAAAAACGCCTCGCCTTCTGCCGAGAACATCACGTCTTTTTCTACCAGTCCGGCGGCGGCGATCTGTTTGTCACACCCTACATCGATGTCCTTTGGCCTCGCATAGACGAGTTCATCCAAATCCATGAAAGCCGCAAATCGGTCGATTACCTCGCCGCCGGCAAAGCGATGCAGGAAGCGCTGAAGGCCGCAGGCCTTAAAGGTCCGGATTGGTCCGCAGGTAACGTCGAAAGTCCATTCTGAAAGGTTCACATGGCAAAAGTTCGGAAACGCACCCTCCCCTCCGGCGAAGTTCGATGGCTTGCCGACTATTTCGATGCCAGCGGCACTAGGCGCTCAAAGCAGTTCAATAAGCGCAAGGACGCCGACGCCTACCTCGTTAAAGTCCGGCGTGACCTGCAATTGGGGACGCACGTTGCGGATAGTGCATCGATCACTATCCGCGAGGCAGCTAAGCTTTGGTTGGAAAGATGCGACGCGGGAGGGTTGGAGCGGTCTACACGCGCCGCCTACGCACAGCACGTTCAGATCCACATCTTACCTCTTATAGGCGCGAGGAAACTCTCGCAGTTTAACACTCCGCATGTGCATGCCTTCGCCGACGAGCTCGCGAAAGATCGGTCTCCGGCAATGGTAAAACGCGTCGTGCGCTCCCTTGGTGCGATTTTCGTCGAGGCAAGACGGCGTGGGTTGGCTGCGACCAATCCTGTCTCAGATGCCAAAGTTAAAACCGCCGATCGCCGGAAGTCGAAACGGCCAGAGATTCCGACGAAGGCCGAGTTGCGCAGCATTCTCTTGGCAGCAGAAGGCAAACATCGCGCCCTGATTATCACCGCATTGTTCAGCGGCCTCCGCGCCTCTGAACTGCGTGGGCTTCGTTGGAACGCGGTGGACCTTAAGCGCGGCGTGCTGACAGTGAAGGGCCGAGTGGACGCATGGGGCGACTTCGGTCTCCCTAAAACCTCTGCGGGCGAGCGCGACGTTCCATTGGCGCCATTGGCGATCAACGCCTTGAAGCAGCAGCGGCTCTCAGTGCCGAACGGCCCCGACGGATTGGTCTTTCCCTCTGATGAAGGAACACCGCTCGATCATCACAACATCCTTGCTCGCGTGTGGACACCACTTCTGGTCGGCGCTGGCCTTTTTCGTTTGCATCCCGCGAGACGTGACGCAGATGGCAATCAACTCAAAGTCGCGAAGTACAACTTTCATGCGTTGCGCCATGCGGCTGCAAGCCTCTTCATCGAACAGAAGCTTTCGCCAAAGCGTGTTCAGACGATCATGGGGCACAGCTCCATCACCGTGACGTTCGACACATATGGCCATCTTTTTGAAGATGAAGCAGCCGATCAGACGGCCGTGGCTGAGATCGAGGCCCGACTGCTTTCTTAGGATCAGTCAAACTGGAGCTAGGCGCGGCATGGCTTTCGTCGACGAAATCAGACCGCCGCGCGTCTGTTAACATTGCAGGCAATAATGGCAGAGAAAGCGAATCACCACTTCATTCCGCAGTTCTATCTTAGGAACTTCAGTCCCGCCGGCGACCGCCGGAAGGCAAAGGTCTTCTGTTTCGATCAATCAACGAGGAAATCGTTCGAGACCCTGGTCCGGAACGTCGGCAGTAGGCGACACTTCTTCCGGATTGATGTCGAGGGCTATGACCCCAACCACGTCGAGGATGGGATGGCCGAGATCGAGGGTGAAATCGCAGCGCATCTCGCCGAGGTAATAGAGGCAAACAGCTTCCCATCGGAGGCGCATTTTTCTTCAGTCATGCTTCTGATGGGGAACATGGCCGTGCGCAATCCACGCTTCAGGTCAATGACCGAGGACTTTCATCTGAAAGTCGCCAGCGGCATGATGAAAACGATGATGCACGATCGGGACCGCTACACCGATTCGGTGAAGGAGGCGCGAGCGAACGGCGTCCCAATCCGCGACGATGTCAGCTACGAGGACATGAAGGCCTTCATCGATCGAGGCAAATATAGGGTTGCGATCGATCAGACTTACCTGATCGGATTGGAGCTCGAGGCGGTCCCGACGGTTGTTGAACAACTGGGTCGGAGAACCTGGTCATTCGTCTCGGCCGCGCCAGGAACCACCTACGCGACCTGCGACGATCCGGTCGTATTGGCGTGGTCTGACGGAAATGACCGGCGCCCATATTCGCCGGGATTCGGCGTAGCGGACACGATTGTCACGTTTCCGATTACGCCAGAGCTCGCGCTGATCGGCTTGTTCAACAAGCAACCGGCATCGAGGGTTCATCAACGCGGCCAAGTCGCCGGGATGAACACGAGTATCGCGAAGAATGCCACTAAGCAGCTCTATGCCCGCGATGGATCGTTCGAGCTCCACACCAGGACCGAATCTTACGTTCAGGGCAAGGATCTGGGAGCTGCGTTGGAACGGCAGGCGAGACGCGTTTAGGCATCTACGGTTTTGCCAAAATCGAAAATCGGCGGATTCGGAAAGCGGCCGATTTCTGCCTTGCCTCTCGATGGCGAAAGACGGAAAACGGGAGCAGGTTTTCGGGGATCGTGATGAGGTTAGGTGCTCTTCTTCTGCTCGGCACATTGTTGCCATGCTACGCGCTGGCACAAAACGGGATGAACATCGACTTCGACGAAGTGCCGACCGTTCACTTTCCTGTCGGAAAACACATCGTATCGGCATACCCGGCGTTCGAGGACTATATGTATATGTTCTTCGACATCTGCGATGCTACGGGTTTCTCTGTCGAGAACGAATGCCAAATCTACCCAATGAACGCCGACTTAGGGGGAAATGCATTGGCCACGGTCGTCGATGGCAACAGGGTCATTGTGTATGACCGCAAGCTGTCCGCAATCGTCGGGAGCGATGGCGCGGAAATGATCATCGCACATGAGTTGGGGCATCATTACTGCCATCATCTCGGCACACCCATCGACTCTCATAAAGAACTCGTGGCCGACGCCTTCGCCGGAGCAGCCATGAAGCTGATGGGCATATCGTTGGACGCTGCCTTGGCTGCTGTACCCGTTTTGGACGGACGGCCTTCGCCGACCCATCCGGGACGGCAGGAACGCGTGGCAGCCATCAAGGCGGGTTGGGACGGCCCGGAGATGGGAAAAGCCTGCAGGCTGCCTTAGCAGGTTGATAAAAAAAAGCCCCGCAGATACCTGGTTGAATCGGGTTTGTGCCCTGTCTGATTCCGGTATGTTCCGTGAATAAAACAGTTTTTCATCAGCCTGTTAGGCCGGAATGGGGGAGCACAGACGTCCTGATCATATCCTGGCGGTGGAGATTGACGCGGGACCCAATGCCGACGGCTCCCATGCGACGACAACATCGAGCCACACGCACGCGTCGCCCGACAAGCCTAAACATCAAATCCTTCCCTTACAGCAGGCTGGCTTGCTTGGATTCATTCAGTCGCAGGACTCCAAGCAGCTGCCACACTTTGATATAGGCGGCCATATTGCCCACGGCGAAGGCCATGCCCTTATGCGGGTACTCCACGTGAACCTGTGGTCCATCCAGTTAAGGGCCTCCCGTTCGGACATGGAGCTCGCGTTCTAGCTCCCGGGCCGCGAGCGCTTTGGAGCTATGATGCGAACCTGCTCATCCAGGGGCGAGTTAGCGGGTGTGGCCCCATATTCCACGCCACTGCCATTGTAGATAACAATCACCGCTCCGCTGACGTGCGGATGTTGCATCAGTCGAAGGACCTTCGCAAGCGCGGCGTCAGTGGCGTTTCCAACGTTTCTGCCTTGCGAGCGCTTGAGTTCGAGAACGACACGCTCGCCACCTCTCGTGACCACAATGTCAGCCTCAGACGGCATGACAGCGGCACCTGTGGCAAACGTAGTGCCGGCGTCGACCTCGATTTCACCATCAGCTGCTAACTCAGCGGACAGGAATCCGCGCAACGCTCCCTCGAACTCGTAAGCATGCTGGAAACGGGCGCGGTCGTCGTCCCTCGCGACAACTGGTGCCTCTTCATGGTTTTGGACGAAGGACAGGGCTCGCTGCGTCACGAGTTCCAATAGCGGACCTCGGCGGTCTTCCGGCGAAGTCTGTTCGGGCTCGGCTGCTGCTGCTAATAGGTAAGCTAGCTGTCCTGCGATCTGGTCACATAGCACGATCGCGAAGGCTGTGACCGAGACGGTTGCGAGAAGCGCTTCGTCTTCGTCGAAGTCGAGCGTGTAGTCATGCGTGGAAGGATTACGCCATTCCTGCCGGTACCGCGTAAACTGGTCGAGCACCTTTCGCCGCAGGTGGTTTCCCTGGCTGAGAAACTGCTCAATCTCATGGATGCTTTTGCCTTCTGGGTCGCGGCCCGCCAGGACGCGATAAGCCTCCTTGATGCTGCCCTCAAAGGCTTGGTTGCAGCGATAGATTGCGTCGTTGTAAAGCGTCTCGTCAGGCTCGCTCTGGCCGCGTTCAAGGTGCTTCACGGCTGCGTCGACATGCCTCTTGACCGCTCGCAGGCCATTCGTATGCGCACCCTCGGGCAGCTCACCAAGTTTTCGATTGAGAATCGCTCGTATATCCATTCCAGCCGCGATCGTATGCCCGCTCTTGTAAAGAGCCTAAGGTCTAAGCTCAGAACCCGAACCCGCACGTCCAAGCGCCATCGCGTGATATGCGGATATGCACCGCGAATAGCAGCTTTAGCGGAATAGCAACAAGCTAGTCGATGACTGCTTTGAGGCGAAAAGTTGCCGTTCAGATACTCAACCCATTGCAACACGGTTGCGACATACGACCGAATTCCTCTTTAAGAACAAGAGTTCGATCTGTCTCTGACTCCGTTAGTCCTGGTTCGAATCCAGGTTCCCCAGCCAACGAAATATCCAAGCAGAACTATGCCTTAATGAAAACATGGTCTCCGGACCGTGTTACATCTCATTTGCAGCACGCTCTCACCTAAGTCCTTGTTTTTCCGTGCATTGCAAAACATTCCCGCTCACTCCATGGAACACGGAATGGCCGTGATGTTCTCGGCACGTTCTTGAATTAGCAGGCACTAACGGGTCTGTGAGTCTTGTCACATACGCTCGTGGCGCATCGGCCTAGCTTGTGCAGCGGTGAAGGGAGTGCCCTGATGCTTATGAACCTTCCTATGCTTATGAACCTTCCTCTTGTCGTAGCTGGTCCCGTTGTCGATTGGTTTGGTCGCCGAGCCGATCAGAGGGCGCTATTGAAGGCAACTGACGATCTGAGCGACTCACCGGACGACATGCTCAGCGACATGGGGATTTCCCGCGACGACATCGAGACCGCGCGCTGGCGGTCCAGCCGGAGAGTGGGCTGACAGAAGGCCCGGAAAGCCGGATGCTAACCCTGCTCTGGTGCAAATCGCCATCGCTCCCATGCGAAGCGCCCGCTGCGTTGCCGCAGCGAGCGCTCCAGTGGTCCCCGCATCCCTCGCAGCCAAGACGGTACGCCTCGGTAAGACGGATCATAAGCGCGCCCTAGTTGAAGCGCTGCATATTCAGATTGCGTGACATTTCTGCCACTAGAGACAGGAAGGCCGGAGCCGGCATTCAACCGTAATGGAACTTCGGCTTTGGCTCGGTGCCCTCGAATTCAACGCCTACGCGATCACTCTTGCGCCATCGAACAACTGTAGGCGATCCCACCAACTGGTACGTAAAGCAGGCATTTATGGTCTGGCCCGAGCCGTTTCACCAGTGCGGCAACGTCCAGCACCGCCGACCGCCGGCAAGTGAGGCAATAGACAGAAAGGCCCGTCCCGGCGTCCAGCTTTTTTGCCGAGCGTGACTTCCGTGAAGGGAAATTTCATTGCCATGGCGATCCTCGCAAATTGGGGCCGCCGCACCGGTGAGGTTTATTCCTGATCGCCAGGGCGATTGCCAAAGAGGTTACGCGATCACACCATGTCCTTTTGAGGTAGAAATTAGCTATCTTGCATATGCGGCGGACCACTAGTCGCTAGGCCGGCGCCGGGCTCTCAGGCAATTCTCCCCCACGAGAAAAGGCGCCGGTCACCTTAGCCCGCCGCTGGGTGTGGGGGCACACCGAGCGGCGGGTTATCGGATTCCGATGACGCTTCGCTAAGAACTGGTGTCTTCGCACCAGAGGATGGGGATTCACAGCGAATCCGTTTCGATCTAGAATCTTGGCATGGAAGACGCGCTCGATGATCTTGCTCGCATCCTGACAGCCCCGCAAACCAGTCTGCGGACGCGCTACGGCGCCTTTGCCATGCGGATGGCAGAAAGTCTCGCCACTGGGCTCGCAATTGGCGTGGGCATCGCCCTGGTGCTTGCGGTCGCCGGCTAGGCATGGCTGCTAGAGCCAAGCACAAGAAACCTCCCGGCCCTGGCCCTTCGGGAAAATACGAAGGCGCGAACCACGCCGACTTGTGGCGCAAGCGGATGACCGAACGCCACCGTTGGCGCCTGACGCCAAATGCGGTGGTTTGGACGCTTGTCGTGATCGCGATGACAGTCTCGATCTCTCTGATCGCGATCAAGGCTCGTTAGCGGCGGCAATCGGCAGGACCGCCCCGACCTGGTCGCATGTAGGCGTCCAGTCCCCCGGCCAGCCGGGTTCGGGAATAGTCTTTCGCCACTTCGCCTAGGGGACCTTGGGTGTGGCTTCCTTGGCCTGTGACAGCTTGACGATATGGACTTCGTCGCCCTCCGCCAGACCGTCAGGCGGAGTGGCGATGACATGGTCGTCGGCAGCGACGCCCGAGGCCAGTTCGATCTCGTTGCCCAGGTCGCGGGCGATCGTCACCGTCTTGAAGGCGACGCGATTGTCTGGCGCGACGGTGGCGACGCGCAGGCCTCTCTCGTCGAAGATGAGCGCGCTGACGGGAATGCGGAATGTGCCGGCCACCCCGGAGAGATCCACCTTCACATTGGCATAGGCTCCGGGCATCAGCTCTCCCTTGGCGTTGTCGACGGAAAGCTGCATCTGCGTCGTGCCGGACGTGATGTCGACCGCCCGAGCCGAGGCGACGACGGTAGCCGGGAAGCTTCGGCCCGGATATTCGGGCACCGAGACGGTGGCCTGCGAACCCAACTTCACATCCGGTGCGTAGTTCTGCGGCACGTTGATATAGACGCGCAGCGTATGTACGTCCGAGACCACGAACATCGCCTGCCCGGCGCTCGATCCGGCCGATATAAGCGAACCGACATCGGTGTTGCGCGCAGTGATGAGGCCGTCGAACGGCGCGGCGACGGTCTTGTAGGCGGACAGCACCTCAAGGCGCTCGACATTGGCCTCGCCGGAATTCACCGCGGCCTGCTTGCTGGCTAGATCTGCCACGCGCTGGTCGATTTCCTGCTGCGCGACGGTCCGGGATTCGAGCAGCGGACGCTCGCGCTTGAGGGTGATGTCGGCCAGGACCTCGGCCGATTTAGCGTTGGCGAGGTCGGCCTTGGCCTGCAGCAATTGCTGGTCCTGATCGGGGGCCTCGATCTCGGCCAGGGTCTGCCCCGCCTTGACGCTCGCGCCGATATCAACCTTCCAATCCTTCACATAACCGCTGACGCGGGCATAGATTGGTGCGCTGTCGTTGGCCTGCAGCCGTCCGGGCAGATTTAGGCTGACGACGCCAGGCTTGGCGTTGAGCGTCACCAGGGCAACGCTTGGTATCGCCTGCGCCTCCGTCCATTGCCGCAGCTCGACCGCGCTCCTTTGGCGAGCACTGACGCCGGTGTAGACCAGGGTCGCGGCACCGGCGATGGCGACGACGCCGAAGATGCCGAGCCCCACCGGTGAGCGGCCAGGCTTGCGTTGCGAGGACGTCACCTCGGTTGCCCCAGCCCCGTCGAGCGACTTGGTGTCAGCTATCTTCGAGGTTTCATGCCCGTTGTTGGCGTCGTGCCCCGGCATGGGAGCGATTTCGGGGCTCGTGTCGAGCTTCTGCTCGGTAGCGTGCTCAAGCATGATGCAAGGTCTCCGAAGGCGCTGCAGCCGGCTTGGCCTCACGCTTGTGAACGAGGCTGAAGACAACGGGCACGAAGAGCAGCGTTGCCATGGTTGCGAAGATCAGGCCGCCGACCACGGCGCGCCCGAGCGGGGCGTTCTGCTCGCCGCCCTCACCGAGGCCGAGAGCCATCGGCGCCATGCCGATGATCATGGCGAGTGCGGTCATGCAGACTGGCCGGAAGCGGACGAAGCCGGCTTCGAGGGCGGCGGCAATCGGGTCGCCCAGTTCCGCCAGGCGTTCGCGGGCAAAGCTGATCACGAGCACGGAGTTGGCGGTCGCCACGCCCATGCACATGATCGCACCCGTGAGGGCAGGCACCGACATCGGCGTCTGCGTGACGAACAGCATCCAGACGATGCCGGCAAGGCCGGCCGGCAGCGCCGAGACGATGACGAAGGGGTCCGACCAGGACTGGAAGTTCACGACGATGAGCAGATAGATCAGCACGATGGCGCCGAGCAGGCCGAATAGCAGGCCGGCGAAGGCGCTGTTCATGGTCTGCACCTGACCGAGCAAGGAAACGGAGCTGCCCTTCGGCAAATCGGCGGCGGTGTCAGCAAGGATCTTCTTGATATCGGTGGCGACGGCGCCGAGGTCGCGGCCCTGCGTGGTGGCGTAGATCTGCACCATCGGCACGATGTTGTATTGCGAGACGACTGCGTTGCTGACCGAGCGCTTCACACTGGCGACGCCGCCGAGGATGGGCAGCGTCCCGATGCCGGCCGCCGTGATCGGCGTCGTCTGCAGGGCGCCCAGCGTATCCACCTGATATTGCGGCGTCTGCATCACGATCGGATAGGACACGCCGCTCTTTGGGTCGAGCCAGTAGGTCGGCGACACCTGGCTCGAACCGGCAAGGTCGACGACGAGGCTGTTGGTGACGTCCTTCTCGGTAAGGCCGATATATTCGGCCTGGGCGCGGTCAACATCGACGTTCAGTGTCGGATTGGCCTGCGATTCCTGGATGCGAGCATCGGCAACGCCGGGAATGTGCCGCAGGCGGTCCAGCACGAGACCGGCATATTTGAAGTTCGCCGGCAGATTGTTGCCGCGCACCTGGATATCGACAGGTGCTGGTGCACCGAAATTCAGGATCTGGCTGATAATGTCGGCCGGCAGGAAGGCGAAGGTCACGCCCGGGAACCGGCGCGGCAGCTCCTCGCGCATCTTGCGGACGTATTCATCGGTCGGTCGGTGGTCTCGCGACAGCTTGACCTGGATGTCGCCATCCAGGGAACCGATCACGCCTGTGTTGTTGTAGGCCAGATTGATGCCCGAGACCGGGACGCCGATATTGTCGACCAACGTGTCGAGCTGGTCGGGCGGAATCAGCTGGCGGATTGCCTTTTGGATGTCGGCGAACTGGTTAGCGCTCTCCTCGACGCGGGTGCCGATGCCAAGGCGCACATGCATCAGGATTTGCCCGGTGTCGACAGCGGGGAAGAAATTCCGTCCCAGATAGGGCATCAGCAGGAAGGACCCCATGACGCAGGCCAAGAACCCGGCAACGAACACCACGCGATGGCCGAGCACCAGTTCCAGCAGGCCGTGATAAACGACACGGATGCGTTCGAACGTCGCCTCGAAGCCACGCTGGAACAGCACCAGCGGGTTGTAGCTGCGCGGCTTGCCATGCACCCCATGATCGACATGCGGTTTGAGCAGGTAGTTGCACAGCGTCGGGACGAAGGTGCGCGAGAGGATGAAGGACGAGATCATCGCGAACATCACTGCCTCGGCCATCGGCACGAAGAGGAAACGAGCAATGCCGTCGAGGAGGAACATCGGCACGAAGACAATGCAGATGCACAGCATTGAGACGAAGGCCGGCGTCACGATTTGCCGGGCACCGTCAAGGATCGCCGTCCGAACCTCCTTGCCGTGTTCGAGATGCCAGTTGATATTCTCGATGGTCACCGTCGCATCGTCGACAAGGATACCGACGGCGAGCGCCAGGCCGCCAAGCGTCATTATGTTGAGCGTCTCGCCGATCATCGACAAAGCGATCACCGAACCGAGGATCGCGAGCGGGATCGACGCGGCAATAATGATAGTGGAGCGCCAGCTGCCGAGGAACAGCAGGATCATCATGCTGGTGAGAGCGGCCGCAATTGCGCCTTCGCGCGCCACGCCGGTGATGGCGCCGCGGACGAAGAGCGACTGGTCGCCGAGCAGCGACACCTGAAGATTGTCGGGCAAGCTCGCTCGCATCAAGGCGAGTTGATCCTTGATGCCCTGGATGATCGCGAGCGTCGAGACCGAGCCATTCTTGAGAATCTGAAGCAGGACCGAGCGGGTGCCGTTGACATGGACGATGTTGGTTTGGGGTGGATTGCCGTCACGCACCGTCGCCACGTCCTTCACATAGACAAGCGTCCCGTTCGCTGACTTGATCGGCAGGTCAGCGAGGTCAGTCAGCGAAGATGGAGCATCGTTGAGCTGCACCGCATATTCGTAGCGACCGATCTTTTCGGTGCCGACCGGTGTGATCAGGTTCTGCGCGGCCAGCGCATTGGCGACGTCCTGCCCCGACAGACCCCGCGCCTGCAGTGCGTAAGGGTTAAGGTCGATCTGCACCTGGCGGGTCTTGCCGCCGAACGGATAGGGAATGGCGGCGCCCGGCACCGTCGTAAGCGGTGTGCGGATGGTCTGGAGACCAAGATCAGCCAGCGCCTGCTCGGTCAGGCCCTGCCCCGAAAGGGCAATCTGCAGGATCGGTACGGTGGAAGCGTTGTAGTTGAGGATCAGGGGCGGCGTTGCACCGGCCGGCATCTGCTTTAGCACGGTCTGTGCCACTGCGGTGACCTGCGCATTGGCTGTGCGGATGTCGACATTCGGCTGGAAGAACACCTTGATGATGCCGAAGCCGTTATAAGAGGTGGATTCGATATGCTGGATGTCGTTGACGGTGGTGGTCAGCGAACGTTGGAACGGCGTCGTCATGCGGCCCGACATCTGATCGGGCGGCAGGCCCGTATATTGCCAGATCACGCTGATCACCGGGATACGGATATCCGGAAAGATGTCCGTGGGGGTGCGCAAGGCCACGAGCGGGCCGATGATCAGGATCAGCAGCGCCAACACGATGAACGTGTAGGGCCGGCTGAGGGCAATGCGGACGAGTGCAATCATGAAACAATGCCTGAGGCGAACCAATGACGCGTGTAGGTCGCCTCAACCCTTCCGATTTTCTTACTCACACCATTCGGCAACCGAACGGCTGCCTAGGCCGGCTCAGCGTAGATGCCACCAGGCGGAAGGGCCTTGAGCTTGGTTGCGTCGTATGTGTCGTCAAACGCAACGTAGAAGGTTCCAGACAGGATCGTCGCGAAGCGGGAATCGAGGTGCGACAGCGGCATGACGTGTTTGTGCGGCTCAAGCCGCAGCAACACGGCATGCAATCCAGGCTTCGTCGCATTCACATGGAGCACCGTACCGCTCTGGCCGTTGACCCGGGACGTCTCGGACGTGCTCGTGGTGATGGAGGGTTCCCGGGGCCTCGCAACAACGAGTGGCATTTGAGCGTCCGCTGCCTGGACTGCATTCATTCCCGCTGGCGACAGCAAGGCCGCGGCGAACATCAGGTACCGGAAAGCCGACTTCATCGATCACTCCTTGGTCGAAAGGCAACTCTTAGGGGAGCCGACCAACTCCCTATTCAACTTCCCTGGGCAAGCAGTGCCTTCTGCCTCCAGCCCGCAATCGAGGTCCGCTGCAGCGTGGGCCCGATCGCGCGGTCCCGACAGGCATCGATGTCTGCTCCATCGGTCGCCAGGCACGCAGCCCTGCTTCGCTGGTGGCGTTGAGAGCAGAGGCGTTCTGAACGAACATCGCCCAAAAAGGTTGTACGCGTCCAATTTGGAAAACGCAGAAACACTCATCACCACGGTGAATAATGTGCGGCTTCAGGCTCAACTCGGGTGGCCGGTCTTCCAAGCCAATATGCTGAAGAGAAACGCCGCTTGTGTATGCAGGGCCGCAAGCGGCGATGATCAGGATCAGCAGCAGGAAAGGCTCTCTTCCGCTACCGTCTTTCCCCCACACTCATCAAACTACCAGTTCCGGCTTCGCTGCGACCGGGCGCGTTCCTGCCGCTGGAGGATGAGCGGACGACTCCTAGCCGTTGAAGGCGGGCAAAGGCTGCGAGACGGTGAGACTTGCAGAATATACCGGCCTGCCGGCTTCGTCATGAACGGCAACGGTCACAGTCTCATCCAAGTCGCTTGAGGCGATTTCGTCTGCAGCGATATCGTGAAGCGCCTTCAGCGCTTCTCGTCGCAGGTCGGTGAGATTGCCGAGGTCGACCCAAGCATCGCCGAGGCTTTGCCCATTTCGGAAGACTTCGAACAGATAGTTCGGCATGCATTATTGTGGGCCGCACGAGATGCACCCGCATTCAAATTTGAGAGATGGGAAAGCATCCACCCCTCCGAGTGTGAACGTAGCCTTCCCTGGGGTGCGTTCAGGCGGGAAAACCGGCCTTTCTGAAGCCTGATGTGAAAAGCCCGAGGGCGACATGGTCGGCGAACGGGAGATTTGAAATCAGCCGGAGAGTCAGGTCGTGTTTCCTGGTCAGTGCCTCCTCGACTTCGGCGCGCGCCTTCTCCGTCTCGCCCAAATGTGCGTAAGACGCTGCGAGGAAAGCATGGACGAAGAATTGGTCGCCAGCCTTCTGATACGAAGCGACGGCTTCCGAGTACCTTCCAAGCAGGAACAGGGAGCTACCCTTCACCTCCCAGAACCACATCGGTGGCACCGGGTCGCGCAGGAGCGCTGTTTCGAGCACGTTGAGCGCCGTCTCGGCCCGCCCGCCGTAGTTGAGCCAGCTTGCGTAATCCCCCGCTATGTTCACGTCCAGCGGGTTCAACGAGCGCGCTCGCTCGAAATGCACTCCCGCATCGCTGTGTTGGCGCATGTGCGTAAGCACCAGCCCCATGCTCTGGTGACAGACGCCATCGCTCCTGTCGAGAGCGAGCGCCGTTCGAGCGGCGTCCCAAGCCTTCTGTAGCGTCCGCAGATCGTTGTCGTACCAAAATCTGCCGACGAGGGCCTGCGCCAGGAAGGCGTGACCTTGAGCGAATGCCGAATCGAGCTCGACACACCGCGCGAAGAGGGGCTCGGACTTGTCCAGTTCATATCGGTAGAAGTGCGCGCGCCCCTGCAGGTAGTAGTCGTATGCGTCCCAATCGGTCGGACGCTTGCGTATGCTGCGGCTCGCCGAATCGGCCTCCGTTTGGCCTTCGACCATCGAGGCGATAAGAGCCGCAACCTCGTCTTGCAATGCGAAGATGTCGTCGAGGGCCCGGTCGTACCGTTGGGCCCACAGGTGGGTGCCGGTGGCAGCATCAATCAATTGTGTGGTGATCCGAATGCGATCACCGAGCTTTCGTATGCTGCCTGCGACGAGGTAGCGAACTCCGAGCTTGCGGTGGGCTTCGGCAGTGTCCAATGCGGGGTGACGGAACTGAAACGATGAATTGCGTGCGATGACGAGCAGGGAGCGGAACCTGGCCAGCTCCGTAATTATGTCCTCGGTTATGCCGTCGCTGAGATACTGCTGGTCCGGATCGCCGCCCGAGTTGACAAAGGGCAGCACCGCGATCGACGGCTTGCCGGGCGGTGGGATCGCTCCGTAGGACGCGCTCGCCACCGGCTCGACAGTCCCCGTGAAGCGGTAGCCGAGGCGAGGCACTGTGGCGATCCACTCACCGCCGTTATCAGCCGGACCGAGTGCCTTTCTCAGCGTCGCGATTTGGACGGTAAGGTTGCCTTCCTCAACGGCGGTGCCCGGCCAGGCAGCGTCCATCAGCTCGGCCTTCGTCAGGATCTCACCGGGCCGTGCGGTAAGCGCAGCAAGCAGCGTCAGCCCACGATGCCCAACAGTGATCGGGATCTGGTCTTTAAAAAGCGTCCCCATGTCAGGATCGAGCACGAACGGACCGAAGGCGATGCGACACCGCTGCATTTGGGCATATTAGACGTTTGGAAGTTGTCGGAACAGGCACCCCCTAAATTCCCGGGCCAAACTCTCCATTCTTCCTAGGTGGTAGTGCTGAAAGACGTCGCGGGTCTCGTCGCCGTCTGGTGTTTGCGTCGGCACTTACGCTACTTGCTGCGGTCCAATCCCACCTTAAAAATGCAACGCAGCCCGGAGCGATCGTAGACCAGCTCAACCCCGCCCGTTCTTTCGCTGTCGAACACTCGCTGCAGGAGTTGCGTACCAAAGCCGTGTTTGCCAGGCACGACCGGCGGGCCGCCTTCCTCGCACCATTCCAGGACCAGAATTCGGCCCCCATCGACGTATTCCAACCGCCACGAGATCGAGACCGATCCGGTAGGATTGGAGAGCGCCCCATATTTGATGGCGTTGGTGGTAAGTTCATGAATGGCCAGCGCGAAGGAAAGCGCCACGTTCGAGGGCAACCAAACCGGCTCGCCTGTGAGATCGAACCGATCGAGAGAGGCATGCGGGTCGATCGAGGCGGCAATGAGCGTGCTGAGATCGGCACCGCTCCAATTCTCCCGGGTGAGAATATCATGCGCTTGTGCCAGCGAAACCAGCCGGGCCGAAAGCGCCTCCTTTGCGAGCGCGAGGCTGGTTGCGCTGCGCATGGTCTGGCTCGCGATTGCCTGAACTACGGCCAGCGTGTTCTTGACCCGGTGATTTAGTTCATTGATCAACAGTTGGCGCTGCTCCTCACTCCGTTTGCGCTCGGAGATGTCGAGGCTGATCTGGACAGCGCCTATTACCGAGCCTGCCGCATCGCGGACGGGCCGCGCGCTGGAAAGCAGGTAACGTTGCACCCCGGATGGCAGCGTATAGGCGAATTCCTCACTGTCCGTTTCCTCGCCGCGCATGGCTCTGCTCAGCGGACGGTCTTCCCGGCTGATGGTCTGGCCGTCTTTGTACGCCAGCGTTTCGATCACCAAGTCGGGCGTCCCAAAGGATCTCCGGGACTCCGTCGATAGTCCCATCAGTTCCGCCGCGAACCGGTTGCGGATCACCTGTCGCGCTTGCGGATCATAGGTGAACCAGACCGCCACCGGCGCCGTATCCAGAACGGTTTCCAACTCGCGCGTGCGTTCCGCGATTGCACGGCCGGCTTTGATCATGGCTTGGGCAATCGTGTCGAACTCGGCGACAGACGTCGACATAGGTTTGACCTCGCTCCCTTTGCCGAGCGCATCGGCGCGCGCGGCGAGGTCGACTGTGGCCTTGGTGAAGGTTTTACCGACCACGTAGCCCAGAGTGAGCGAAAAAAGCAGCGCTGTTAGGCCTGTTGCACCAATCTGTGCGAGAGACCACCAGAGAGGTGCTTGAACATCGGAGAGCGGAACATTGGCGGTGTAGAACCAGTCCGAATAGGGCGATCGGTAGTACCCGGCCAGCAGCGTGGTGCCTTCGAAATTGCGAGATCGGAACGTACCGGAGCGGCCGACGACCTTTGCTAAATATTCCGGCAAACCGGGCTTGCCGGTCACCTGGCCATGCAACTTGGACCTTGCAACGTAGTTGCCCTCACGATCACCGACAGCGACCGTCCACCCTGCTGGCACGGCGGGCAGCATTGCAAGGCGAATGCGTTCCGTCGGGACCGACATTGAAAGCAGCAACGACTGGCCTTTCGAGCCCGACACTTGTCTGGTGACCGCGATCCGGTATGCGTTCGATCCCGGCGCGGCGAACACGTTGCTGACCAGCACGCCAGCAAGATCCAGGTGCTCGCGCTCCTCGGGCGTCAGCGGTTCGGCCGAAGGCTCGGAGCCCTTGGCGGATTGAGTGCTTGCCAAGGCGCGGCCACCGAGATCACGCAGCGTGATTACCTGATCCGTACCATGGACGAGGCGGCTCGCCTCGTTGCTAAAAGCCTGAAGATCATCATCGGCGAGAGCAGGCGACTTGGAGAGCCCTTCCAGAAGGGTCTTGAGATTGACGAGTTCGCCATCAACGACCAGCGACACCTGACGAGCAATCCAAAGCGCCTCCTGCTCGATACGAGACTGCTCATGCAGGGCGTAGGCAACGAACAGATAGGCAGCAAACAGCCAGACCGGCAACACGGCCGCTGCGATTAGTCCAAGCAGATGGGCTCGTACCGATCGACGAAGCAAATCTGTTTCCCTGTCTTTCGCAATACTGCAAGCTTAGCCGCAAGCTGCCGAACGACAAGCTTGGATTAACACTGCTGAGCATGGTCAAGTTCGAAGGCCGATCGGCGCCAGACAATGCGGCTAAGCGAAACTCATTGAGTTGCAAAGAGTCCCGCCGAGAGGTGGACAGAGGAGCCACGCGGGAACCAGAGCCGTCATTTCCGGCTCGGCGGGCCAGCGTATCCCGTCGCCTTTCATTCGAGGGACGAAAAGGTGGCGGACAACGATCTCGCTGAGGGGGCCAGCTTCGATGCGGAAGAGACAGGCACCGAACGGGTGTCCACGGGCAGCGAAGGTCTCGACGGTACCGGAATGACGTGATTGCGATTCCCGAGCCCATTATCGGGCTCGGCTGGAGCTGGAGCTGGAGCAAGCGCTTAAAGAAATCTTGAGCGAGTCGGCCGCCAAACCTTCCAAGGACAAACTTCACTAGCCAAGGCGGCTCTCTCGCTCCTCGGGAGTCCTACTGCAAAAAGCGGATCGCTTCAGCCCGCCTTCTCAAGAAAGCGCTTCGCCATAGCCAATGTGGACCTTTTGCCCGCGAATGATCCGACGCCGCAGGCGCGCTACGCTCTCCGTCGCTTAGAAACCGCGCGCCATAGGCGGGGCAGGTGTGACGTTTCGCGTCGGTTTGCGGTCGAAATCCGGAAGCAGCCACCCTATTTGCGTTGAGCCATGATCAGTCGGACCGATCTTTGAATGAGCGAAGCAGCCAAAAGGCGCGCGTTGCTGCTCCTCAATCCCAAGGCTCGGCGCGGCCAGGAGATGCTCGCGCCAATTGTGGAGCGGCTGGGGCGAGGTCGGCTTTCCGTCACCGTTGAGATGTTCGAGGCGTTGCCTGAAATCGCTCGAGACATCGTTCGCTTACGCCATATGGCCGATCTTGTGGTCGTGTGCGGTGGCGATGGTTCGGTGTCCTCGGCGGCGACGGCGATCATGGAAAGCGGCCTGCCGATGGGCATCATTCCGATGGGGACGGCGAATGACCTTGCTCGTACGCTCAACATTCCGATGGATCTCCTGCAGGCCGCCGATGTGATCGCGCGAGGCCGAACCCGACTGATCGATGTCGGGACGGTCAACGGTCATGCCTTTTTCAATGTCGCAAGTATCGGACTCAGCACCGAACTGGCGCAGGGTCTTGACCCCGCACTGAAGAAGCGCTTCGGCAGGCTGGGCTATGCGCTGGCGGCGATGAAAGTGTTGACCCGGGCCGCGCGGTTTCACGCGAAGATTACCGAGAAAGGCGCGGCGATCGAGGTGGAAACCTACCAGATCGCGGTTGGAAACGGTCGGCACTACGGCGGCGGCAACGTGGTGGAAGAGACGGCCGAAATCGATGACGGACATCTCGATCTCTATAGCTTGGAAATGACGAACCTCTGGAAGCTGGCTTTGATGCTCCGCTCTTTCCGTTCTGGAACGCATGGCGCATGGCGTGAGGTGCGCACGGCCAGGTGCGTCGAGTTCGACATCGAGACGCGGAAGGCGATGCCGGTCAACACCGATGGCGAGATCGTCACGTCGACACCGGCCCATTTCAAGGTTCACCCAAAGGCGATCTCGGTCTTCGCGCCGGATCGCGCCCTGTAAGCCCCGCGTCTTACGGTTTGATCAGTTTCCAGAGCCTCGCCTAGCGCTCGATCAGCGGCAGAGCACGAATGTGCTCGCCGTTGAGTAGAGAAGGTCGAAGGCGACGAAGGTGAGCAGCTCGGCGTTCAGGTCATGCGCGAATGGACGGCATGAAAGTTCGGCCGTCCGTCGGGATCCCGCGCGATCATCTCGCCGTCGATGATGAAAGACTCGGGTGTTCGGTTAGCGCGGTCCAAAAGAACGGCCGCCCCTGATGCTCTCGCTGGCCGGCTGACCTACTTTAAGCTAGCGAAGACTGCGTCCGGACACCGCCTTTTTGGATCAATGCTGGAAGCGGGACCGGCCGAAAGTTCCAAGCATCTACGCCAACGTCGTACTGGCGTGGAAGCGGCTTGAGCTTCCCATGCGAGTGACCGTGCAAATTGATCGACTTCTTGCCCATCTGATTCCAGGTGCGGAACGGATAGTGGCACAGGATGAGAAGCACCCCGTTGAACCTGAGTTCCGCGTAATGCTGAATACTGGCCCATCCGTCGGCGGCGGTCGTTTCGTCCGGGTCATTGTTGCCGATGATCAGGTTCTTGCGCCCATTGAGGCGCGACAGAAGTGCCTCCCCGCCTGCTTTGCCGTGGCGCGCGACGTCGCCAAGATGCCAGACCTCGTCGTCAGGCG
Source organism: Mesorhizobium sp. WSM3864 (assembly GCF_002294955.1). Lineage (NCBI taxonomy): Bacteria > Pseudomonadati > Pseudomonadota > Alphaproteobacteria > Hyphomicrobiales > Phyllobacteriaceae > Mesorhizobium > Mesorhizobium sp. WSM3864. Next base: position 201,779 of record NZ_NSGD01000006.1, on the reverse strand, counting down.
TGACGGTCTCGTTCCAGAAAGAGATCAGCGCTTCGTCATGTTCGGCGAGCGATGCGAAAGGCCGCCGGTCAATCCGTAAGATGCGGGCATCATTGAAATGCGTGTCGCTCGTAAAAAATAGCATCAGGGCATGCCGGCAATGCAGATCGAAACCCACCCTGGGCCTAAGGCTAGCAGCCTTCGGCCCTTAAGGATCTTACCATTCGCACAATGATCCGATCATAAGGCGTTTTCTCCGATCTGCTGTAGTTGATCGTGAAAAGCGCGGCGCGGTCATCACAGACCCTGATGGCGCGAACATATCGGATCTCGCCGTTGTTGATCCCTGAATAGCTGGCCCAGGTCGAGGTCAGGCGCCGGTACGTCAACTTCCAGCCGGCCTTTTCGTCTTCCAGCATGCGATGCTCGATCTCGGCCCGAAAGCTGGCTCTTCCAAGTCTGGCGCCCCACACGGCAAGAAACGCGTCTTGTTCGCCTTGGAATGCAGCACCCTGATCCGAATGCTGGGTGAGGACGAAACCAGGCGGAACATCGAATGTGAAGCCCAGTTGCCGGACCCCAAACGGCTGCCACTCCTGGGCCTGAAGAGAGGCGGTGCAAAAAAGAAAAGTAAATATACTGAACGCAACCCGCATCGGCTTGATTTAGCGCCGCTTCATAGGGCGTCCAGATCAGTTAGGGGCCCCCCGGCCCAGCATCTGGTGATCCATCGCAGAGCTGCAGCGGCGTTCGGGCCATGATCTCGACGGACAAGCCTGGCTTGGCGCAAGTGTGTCGCCGGACTGTGCGGGAAGCTGCCGTGGACCCGCAACCGTCGATGCGGCACACCACCCTAAGCTAACGCCAAGGCTGCACCGGCCGCCGTTCAGGGCCGAGCGCTAAGACTGGGGCGCAGGTCTGCTTAAGGAAAAGCTGGGCGTATACGTCCCGTTCTTCGGCTGTGATGCCTTGCTCGCGAGTCAATTGCTTGAAGGCTTCGCGCAGCTGATCGAGGTCGAACGTTGAAATGTGTTTGGGGGTAGTCATTGCGCACCTAGGGGTGATGTTCCACTCATTTCTTGGCAGCTCGCGAGAGGCCTTGCGAAGGCTTGGCTTCCTGTCGGGTTCGCTTGCGCTGCTGTCTCCCAACGCGACGGCAATAGCCGACGCGACGTCGCACCGAACTGCGTTCAGCGAGGCTTGTTCCGCTGAACGGCTTGTCTTCTTTCTAATATTAGCAAAGTCTTTATGAAGGTCCCGCCGACCCATGACTCGTTAACGATGGCAAAGGGCTTGAGCATTGCGACGAAGTGCATCGATGCAACCGTCATCAGGACCATCGACGGTCGGGCCGGTCTGTCGACCCGGGCATCGCCATCCCCATTCGATCCCATCGCCCCCGAAAGAGGCCAAAGACAAGGTGGATCTTCTCTGGGAGCTGGCAGCGTTGCTGGTGATAGGAACGGGTAGACCAGCGGACTCTTAACTCCGCCGGTCCTGGTTCGAATCCAGATTCGCAGCTAGAACTGTGAGAATTCAATTGCTTGGGAAATTTCGTTTGCCGGCATCGCTGTCCGCGGGGTTCGCCCATAGGACGATATATTAGCGAATTAACGAATCGTAGACCGCGCTGTCCTATTCTGGGACAGCGCGGACACTACCCATCGGCCGCGCAGGCGGCTCCGGCTTTCAGGCAACCCTACCCCTGGCCGGAGCCGCCACCTTGTACATACCAGCAAGGGTTGAATCAACCCTTACCAAGCATCCTTACTGGTGCATTTTGCCGATCGTTAGATTTTGAAATGCCGAGGACGTTAGCCGTACCGCGCGGGGATGATCTGCCTCCGCCGCATCCGATAGCATCCGGGAATCCGCCCAAAGCCTTCGCCGATCATATTAGCGATCAACGATGTATTAACGACTAAGGCGCAGCCTTGCCGGATCGGGACGAGAACTGCCCCTGATCGACGATCCGGCATTTTATGTGCCGAGACGTTCGACCGATGCGGAGCCAAACGCATGAGTGTCGAAACCGCGCTGGCGCAGCTGTTGCGCATGCTTCACCGTCGAGCCTTGAACCTGGCGGCGTTGCCGGACGATGAAAGACTTGCTCATTACGACCTCATCCGCCGCTCGTGCTGCGGAGCAGCCGAGCAAATCGGCCAGAGCCCCGACAATGCTGCCATTACCGCAAACAGCGTGGTCGAATTTACCCGCGCCATGGTGGGCATCATCGAGGCAAGACGCGGGTAAGAAGGCGGCGAGGAAGAGCTGATCGGCTGTCGCGGCAAGCGGCTCATGGCAAATGGCGAAGCCGAGATCGCGCCCTTTCTCTATCTGCCTGCGCCGGCCTCTGCTCCGCCTACTCCGCCGCCGCGTATCCGGCGATGCCCTTGATCTCCAAAAAATCCTCGAGACCGTATTCGGCATATTCGCGGCCGTTGCCGGACTGCTTGTAGCCGCCGAAGGGGAGGCCGGCGTCCCAGGTCGGATAGTTGATATAGACGTTGCCGGAGCGCATGCGGGCCGCGGCCTGGCGCGCCTTCTCGATGTCCTTGGCCTGGATGTAGGAGGCGAGGCCGAAGACGGTGTCGTTGGCCAGCTCGATCGCCTGCTCGACCGTGTCGTAAGGCATGATCGACAGCACCGGCCCGAAGATTTCTTCGCGCGCGATGCGCATGTCGTGCGTCACGTTGGCGAAGACGGTCGGGCGGACATAGTAGCCGCGGTTGAGCTCGGCCGGACGGCCGGGGCCGCCGGTGACCAGGGTCGCGCCTTCGTCGATGCCGCTCTGGATCAGGTCTTGAATCTTGTCGAACTGCAGCTGGCTTACCACCGGGCCGAGCTTCGTTCCCGGCGCGTCGGCCGGCCCGACGGTGAGTTTCTCCGCCGCCGTCCTGGCATAGCCGGCGGCCTCGTCATGCCGGTCGCGCGGCACGAACATGCGGGTCGGCGCGTTGCAGGACTGGCCGCTATTGCCAAAGCAGCCGGCCACGCCCTTGGTCACCGCCCTTTGCAGATCGACGTCGGGGAACAGGATATTGGCGGATTTACCGCCGAGCTCCTGATGCACACGCTTCACCGTGTCGGCGGCCGCCTTGGCGACGAGGATGCCGGCCCGCGTCGAGCCGGTGAATGACATCATGTCGACATCCGGATGGCTGGCCAAAGCCTGCCCGACAGTTGGGCCATCGCCGTTGACCAGGTTGAAGACGCCCTTCGGCACACCGGCCTCGTCCATGATCTCTGCGAAGATGATGGCGTCGAGCGGCGCGATCTCCGAAGGCTTCAGCACCATGGTGCAGCCGGCGGCGAGCGCCGGGCCGACCTTGCAGGTGATCTGGTTGAGCGGCCAGTTCCAGGGCGTGATCAGGCCGACGACGCCGATCGGCTCCTTGACGATCAGCGAGGAGCCTTTGACATGGCGAAACTGGAAGGTCTTCAGCACCTCGGCCATCTTCTCCAGATGCGCTTGGCCGACGCCGACCTGGCTGTCCAGCGCCATCTGGCGCGGCGCGCCCATCTCGCGCGAGACGGCGAGCGCAAGGTCCTTGCTGCGCTTCTTGTAGACCTCGATGACGCGGTTGAGGATGTCGAGGCGCTCCTCGACTTCACTGAAGCCGAAAGTGGCGAAGGCGCGCCTGGCGGCAGCGACCGCCTTGTCGACATCGGCCTTGGTGCCCAGCGAGATCTGCGCGAAGGCGTCTTCGTTCGACGGATCGATGACGTCGAAATTGTTCGGCACCACCGGATCGACCCACACGCCTTCGATATAGAACTGCAGATTGTGCGACATATCTTCTCCCTTCGGCGCGCTTGGCGAGCGTCATATTCCGCCAGAGATAACGACGCGCGTATGGCAACGCAAGACAGGGTCGTTGAGCCAGCGGCGGAGCCGTACCGCAGTCCGCTAAGAGTTCAGTCCTCAAAGGAACTGGCGGCCACATAGATCGCGGCAAGCTTCTCGATGCCGGCCTGGTCTTCCTTGTCGAAGCGGCCTGGCAGCGGGCTGTCGAGATCGAGCACGCCGAAGATGCCTTCGTCGTCGCGCAAGAGCACGACCAGCTCCGAGCGCGAGTCGGCATCGCAGGCGATGTGGCCGGGAAAATCGTGCACGTCCTTGATCAGCATCGACATATCGAGATCGACCGCCGTGCCGCAGACGCCCTTGCCGACCGCTATGCGCACGCAGGCCGGCTTGCCCTGGAAGGGGCCGAGCACCAGCTCTTCGTCGGATTGAAGGAAATAGAAACCCGCCCAGTTGAGGTCGGGCACCATCTGGTAGATGAGCGCCGAGGTGTTGGCGGCGTTGGCGATCGAGTCGCGCTCGCCTTCCAGCAGCGCTTTCAATTGCCTGGCCAGCTCATCGTAGAAGGCCGGCTTGTTGCTCGTGTCGAGGGCCGTTGCCGCAAACATCCTGGTCGTTTCTCCGTTGCTAGGGCGCTGAAGCGCCCGCTACAGTTTGGCCTTCTCTGCCACCAATGCTGCGCGCGGGAAATACCAAAGTCGTGAGCGCCATTCTCGCCAACCGTAAACGCGACCGCGCGCAGCCGGAGGCAGGCGAGACCCCGCTCTCCTTCGCGGTGCTGGTCTTTCCCGGCTTTCCGATGTTGGCGTTTTCCTCGGTCATCGAGCCGCTGCGCGGCGCCAACATTCTTGCGAAGCGCGACTGCTACCGATGGGTGATCGTCGGCGCGGATAAGGGCACGGTCGAAGCCTCCAACGGCGTCGTCATCCAGCCCGGCTTCTCCGCCGCCAATGCACCGAAGGTCGATCGCATCGTGGTGTGCTCCGGTGGCGATGCCGACCATGTCGTAGCCGACGAGGCGATGAGCTGGATCCGCAAAAGCCTGCGCGGCGGCGCGCATATCGGCGCGGTGGCGGATGCGGCGTTCTTCCTCGCCCGCGCCGGCCTGCTCGACGGACATGCCTGCACCTTGCACTGGACCAGCCAGGCCGCTTTCACCGAGGCGTTTCCCGACATCGAGCTCAGGCGCGATCTCTTCGTCATCGACCGCAAGCGTTTTACCTCGGCCGGCGGCGTCGGCAGCCTCGACATGATGCTGGAGATCATCACGCGCGACTACGGCGCCGAGCTTGCCGCGGGTGTCGCGGAATGGTTCGTGCACTCTCCCCTGCGGTCGAGCGTCGACCGCAAGCTGATGCCGCTGCGCCTCCGCACCGGGGTGCAGAACGAGCTGGTGCTGTCGGCGATCGCCATCATGGAGGACGCGGTCGAGGAACGGCTCGGCATGGCGGAGCTGGCTAAGCGGCTTGGCGTCTCGCCCGACAAGCTCGAGCGCAATTTCCGCGCCGAGCTGGATATCTCGCCGAACGGCTATTACCGGCGCCTCAGGCTGAAGCGCGCCGCCGATCTGCTGGCGCATTCGACGCTGATGGTGCGCGATGTGGCGCTGGCCTGCGGTTTTGCTTCGATGTCGAGCTTTGCGCGGGCGTTTCGCGAGGAGCACGGGCACGCGCCGAAGTCGATGCGAAGGCATTAGGGTGCGCTTTGCTGCTACTACTCCGACTTCCTTCACACACCCCCTCTGTCCCGCCGACATTGCAGTGACGACATCGGTCGCGCGGCATCCTGCACGACATTTGCGGAATGCCGCACAAGCTCTGCATCCTGCCCGGCTATGTTCGCGGGAACAGGAGGCACCCATGAGCATCGTCGTTTTCGATCCAGACAGCACCGAGGATGTGGACTTCAAGGACCGCATGCGCCACCCGGCCGCGGCCGATCCCGCCGGCGGCATGTGGCTCTCCGACACCGAGCCGTCCTTCATCGACGCGGACGCTCTGCGCAAGGGGCGGCTCGCCAAACTGCGCGCCTGGATGCGCGAGGCGGGCTATGGCGGCGTGGTGCTGTTCGACCCCTATAACCAGCGCTACGCCACCGGCTCGCGCAACATGTTCGGCTATTTCCTGCGCAATTCGACCCGCTACTTCTTCATCCCGACCGAAGGGCCGATCGTGCTGTTCGAGTATCCGCAGAGCTACCATGTCTCGATGGTGCTCGACACGATCGACGAGGCGCGTCCTTCCAAGCTCGTCTGGTCCTCCGTCTCCGGCCGCGACGACGAGACGGCGGGGCCGTTCGCCGACGAGATCACCGAGCTTCTGAAGAGGCATGGCGGCGGCTCGATGAAGCTCGGCCTCGACCGCTGCAGCCATCTGCAGGCGGTGGCTCTGGAAAAGCGCGGCTGCGAGGTGAAGGACTGCCAGGGCGAGATTCTTGCCGTGCGCGCGGTGAAGACGCCGGAGGAGGTGAAATGCCTGCAGGCCTCCATGGCCGGAGCTGAAGCCGCGGTGGCCGCCGTCCGCGAGGCGATCAAGCCCGGCGTTTCCGAAAACGAGCTCTTCGCCATTATGTATCACGAGGTGATCCGCCAGGGCGGCGAGTTCATCGAGACCCGGCTGCTGACGTCAGGACAGCGCACCAATCCGTGGTTCAACGAGGCGAGCGGCCGCAAGATCAGGCCGGGCGAGCTGGTCGCGCTCGATACCGACACGATCGGCTGCTACGGCTATTATTCCGACTTCTCGCGCACCTTCCGGTGCGGCCCGGGCAAGCCGACGCCCTACCAGAAATCGCTCTATCGCATGGCGCATGACCAGGTGCAGCACAACATTTCCATCGTGAAACCCGGCATGGCCTTCCGCGAGATCGCCGAGAAGGCTTGGAAAATCCCGGATCGCTTCGTCGACCAGCGCTACACCTCGGTCATGCACGGCGTCGGCATGCATGGCGAGACGCCCTTCATCGCCCACGCGATGGATTACGAGACATACGGCCGCGACGGCATCATCCAACCCGGCATGGTGGTGAGCGTCGAAAGCTATATCGGCGAGAAGGGCGGCCGCGAAGGCGTCAAGCTGGAGGACGAGGTCCTGATCACCGAAACCGGCACCGAGCTTCTCTCGCGCTTCCCTTATGAGGATGAGTTCCTGGAATGAGCGGTTTGATGCCGATGCGCTCTGTTGGCGCCGCCCATTCGTTATCGCAGGCGTTCGAGATTGGCCGCAGCACTCATGTCCTCGTCATCCCAGGGCGAAGCAAGGAGCGAAGCGACGCGGCGCAGACCCTAGGATCCAATCCGTTACGTCGGAGCGCCGCAACGGCGCAGAATTCTGTTAGGCCGCACTCTTCGATCAAGGTAACGGAATGGATTCTAGGGTCTTCGCGACGCCGCTTCGCGGCTGCTTCGCGCTGGAATGACGAAGCTGATACGCTGCGGCACATTCCGACGCGCCGCGGCACCCCTTCGAGAGCATCCGCATGAAATCCCCCATTTCCATCCGGCGCGGCACGGTGGCCGCGGTGTTCATCGATCTCCAGGAGGAGCATCGCAAGGACAAGCGCTATCTGGTCGAAGGCTTTGCCGACATCCTCGCCAACGTCCAACGCCTGCAGCAGGCGGCGCGGCGCAATTTCGTGCCGCTCTATCATTGGGCCTACATCGTCGACCTCGCCGAGGCGCGGCCGTTCCATCCGCTCGACGAGAGCGGCAAGTCGGCCTTCTCCGACAAGGACGATCCGCTGACGGAGATCTGCCATGAAGTGGCGCCGCAAAACGGCGAAGCCACTCTGGTCAAGCAGGAAGCCAGCGTCTTCGGCAAAAACGATTTTGGCGACAAGCTCGAAGCGGCCGGAATCGAATGGTTGGTGATTGCCGGCGTGTGGACCGAAGCCTGCATCGACGCCACAGTGAAGGATGCGGTGACGCGCGGTTTTCGCGTGCTCCTGGTCAAGGATGCCTGCGGCAGCGGCAGCAGCGCCATGCACCAGACCGGCATCCTCAACCTCGCCAACCGCCTCTATGGCGGCGCCGTGACCAACACGCTCGACGCCTGCCGGCTGATGGCAGGCGACACGGTGAGCGTGTGGCAGGTCGAGGGATCGGTGCCGCTGCGCTTCACCTTCGAGAATGCGGCGCAACTTTACGCAGAGCTCTGACCGCGAAGACCGGAGACCCAGCCGCCCGGCAAGGCGCAGCAATTATGCGCGTCAGCCAACTTCAGCTTGCGGAACAGCGCACAAGAATTGCGGAAAACCAAACATTCCGCCGCGGAAAGCGGACCTATGATCCCCTCGCAGGCAACGGCGCCCGGCGGCCGTATCCGCCTCCGCGCCTGACGGCAATCGGGGCCGCCCACCGGGTTTCGTGTAGGTCGTCGCCGCCAAAAACCGCCGCGCGGGCGACCTGCACCAACAATAGAGGGAACGACAATGAAATTCATGCTGACCGACAGAAAACTGCACCCGCGGGCAAAGCCGACCGCGGAGGATTTCAAGAAGGGCGCGATCAGCAGGCGCGAGTATCTGGCGCTTATGGCCGGCTTGGGCGTCAGCGCCGCCGGCGCGCTGGCGCTGGGCGGCCTTACTCCCTCGCCCGCTCGGGCCGAGGAGCCGAAGCGCGGCGGGGTCCTGCGCGTCGCCATGAACGTGAAGGGCTTCAAGGATCCGCGCACTTTCGACGGCGTCGAGATGTCGAATGTCGCGCGTCACTGCAACGAATATCTGGTGCGCTGGAAAACCGACTTCACCTTCGAGCCCTGGCTGCTCGAAAACTGGGAGACCAGCGACGACGCCAAGACGATCACGCTTCACGTGCGCAAAGGCATCACCTGGTCCAACGGCGACACTTTCAACGCCGACGACGTGATCCACAACCTCAACCGCTGGTGCGATGCCTCGGTCGCCGGCAATTCGGTCGCCGCGCGCATGGGCGCGCTCGTCAATGCCGATACCAAGAAGCCGGTCGACGGCGGTATCCAGAAGGTCGACGACTACACCGTCAAGCTCAACCTGCCCAAACCCGACATCTCTCTGATCGCCGGCATGGCCGACTATCCGGCGCTGATCATGCACCGCTCCTATGAAGGCGATGCCGATCCGAAGAAGGCTTTGGCCATCACCACCGGCCCGTGCGAGCTGGTGAGTTGGGACGCCGAGACCGGTGCGGAGGTGAAGCGCAAGGACAAGCCGTGGTGGAAGGGCGAGTTCTATCTCGACGGCATCAAGTGGGTCGACTACGGCTCCGATCCCAATGCCATGCTGTCGGCCTTCGAATCCGGCGAGATCGACACCGACCACGAGACCGCCTCGGACGCCGTGTCGCAGACCGAGCAGATGGGGCTCGAAAATTCCGAGATCGCGACCGGCTCGACCATCGTCGCGCGCTTCAATGTCGGCAACGCGCCCTATGACGACGTCAAGGTGCGCCGTGCCGCCCAGCTTGCCGTCGACAATGCGGCCGTGCTGAAGCTCGGCCTCGACGGCAGGGGCAAGCCCGCCGATAACCACCATGTCGGACCGATGCATCCCGAATTCGCCGATATCAGCCCGGCCAAGCGCGATGTCGACGCGGCGAAGAAGCTGTTGGCCGAATCCGGCAAGGCCGACCACGAATACGAGCTGATCTCGGTCGACATCGAATGGCAAAAGAGCACCGCCGACGCGATCGCCGCCCAGATCCGCGAGGCCGGCCTCAAGATCAAGCGCACCGTGCTGCCGGCCGCCACCTTCTGGAACGACTGGAGCAAGTTCCCCTACTCCTGTACCGAATGGCTCGGCCGTCCGCTCGGCGTCCAGGTGCTGGCCCTGGCCTATAAATCGGGCGCGGCCTGGAACGAAAGCGCCTATTCAAACAAGGAGTTCGACGAGCTTCTCGATAAAGCACTTGCGACCCCGGATGCCGCCCAGCGCAAGGAGATCATGGCCAAGATCGAGCAGAATTTGCGCGACTCCGGCATCATCATCCAGCCCTACTGGCGCTCGGTCTACCGCACCTACCGCAAGGGCGTGCATGGCTGCGAGCAGCACCAGGCGCTCGAGCAGCATTTCGAGACGGTTTGGCTGGAGTCCTGATTCCTCCCAGGACCGATCGCGACGATCTGGGCCTCAGCGGCGCCGTGCAGCGCTGCGCCCAGCATCCGGACAATGTCTGGGCGCTGCACGGGCTGGTCGAATGCCTGAAGCGGCGCCGCGAGAGCGAGGAGCTGCCGGGCTTGCAGGCGAAACTTGCTTTGGCGGTGACCAAGGCGGACGTGCCGATCACATCGTCATGCCTCTGCCGCACGAGCATGCAGGCAGACCACTGCTGTTGTCGTTGAGACAGCGGGCGGCCGCCGTCAAAGTGGAAGGCGGCCCGGCCGTTGCTAAGAGAAGATTTTCGCCAACTCATCGACGCTGGTGCCTTCCTTGACTTGGCGCAGTTCGACATAGCTGACCGCGGTGGCGACGGAGAGCACCATCGAGACGACGGCCTGCACCACGGCGGCGCCCAGTTCGGCAAGGATCCCGCCGAAGAGAAGCAGCACCACCAGGATTCCCCACTGGATGACCATCGCGATGATGACCAGGATGAGGAAGAGGCCGAACAGCGACCAGCGATTGCCTTTGGTCAGCGCTCGGCTGCGCGACATCGAGCCGAAGACGCCCAACCGTTCCTGGATGAGGACGGGAACCGACATCGACCAGCCGAGCCACAGGATGATGCCGGGAACGATCAGCGCGATCATCGCAAGCGCAGAGCCGATGCCGACGAGCAGGCCGATCGCAAGCGTCGGCAACAGGAAGCGGATGGCAATCTGCACGCTGTCGCCGAAGGATGGCCGCCTTCCGTTCAGATCCTCGATTGTTGCCCGCACCAGCGACGACTGGAGCAGCAGCGTGAAGACGAAGGAAATCAATCCCGCGAGGATGCTGAGATAGGAGTTGCGCAGCATCGCGTTCGGATCCGCCATGGCACTCGGATCGCCATTCATCACCGCTTCCATCTGCGGTTGGGTCCATAACCTGATGAGCAGCGTCGGGAGGCCGGCGAACAAAAGCCCAAGCCCGACGCAGAGTCCTATGTTGCGCGTGATGACGGCAAAAGTGCTGTTGAACACCCTGCCGATTTCGAATCTGCCTGGTCGTCCCAATGTCGCAGTGGTCATGATAGCTTTCCCCCGAGCCGCCGCCGAATCCAATTCGGCAACTTCAAAGTAAATCTGCCAAGAACTGCGGGCTCCGTCCAGTGGACTTGCAATTGTTTCGGGTATTCCCGGTGTCAGCCAGAACCGCCGGCTGCAGAAAAAGCTCACGGTCGCGCTCTGATTTGAGGCCAGGATGGCGATTTTCAGGCAGGCTTTCAGCGGGGCTGCCGCTCATCAGCACTTCGGCCGGCCTCGCCAGCATCCCAGACTACGAGAATATCTCCGCCAGTTCATCGACGCCGGTGCCTTCCTTGACCTGGCGCAGTTCGACATAGCTGACGGCGGCTGCGACGGAACCCACCATCGAGCCGATGCTCTGGACCATGGCGGCCACGACGGCGGCGACGATGCCATGGAATAGATAAATGACCACTCCGGTTATGGATTGAATCACGAGCCCCATGATGACCAGGATCACGAAAAGGCCAAACAGAGCCCAGCGGCTGCCTTTGGTCAGGGCGCGGCTGCGCGACATCGAGCCGAAGACGCCCAAGCGCTCCTGAATGAGCACCGGTATTGCCACCGACCAGCCGAGCCCGAGGATGATTCCGGGCACCAGCAAGGCAATCGAGGCCGCGCCCACGCCGAGCGCTACAAGCAGACCTATGGCGACCGTGGGCAACAGGAAGCGGATCGCTGTTGCGATGGAATCCCCGAAAGTCGGCTTCTTGCCGTTCATGTCCTCGATCGCCACCCGGACGAGGCTCGACTGCAACAGAACCGCAAAGGCGAGATAAAGCATTACAATGACCGCAGTTCCAATGATGAAGCCGAGCTTGTAGTTCGTGATAGCCTTGGCGAAATTGGCCGGATTTCCAGGATGGGAATTTAGACGCACGAGCTGGGTGACCAGTTGCGGTAGTCCTGAAAACAGCGCCGCAAGACCAACGCAGAGTACAATATTACGACCGATCACGGAGAAAGTGTTGTTGAACACTCGGCCGATCTGATACTTCTCCTGCCGTACCAACGCGGCTGAAGTCATGACGCCCTCCCCTGCTTGGCCGCTCCACGCCAGCCTATCGCCCCAAAGCAAATCTGCCAGTATTGACGAGACGCGTCCAATCACTTGCAATTGTCCTGCGGTATTGCCAGTGTCGAACCCATGGGTAGCAGGGGAGCGAGTTGGTGACAGCGGCACAGCCGGCCACAGCGGACGCCGAATGGCTGGCCAAGATGCACAAGCAGCTGCTGGCTGACGATTCGATCCAGTTTGACCTGCCGGGGCTGGTGCGGCCGGAGCCGCCGGAATGGCTGAAGCCTTTTCTGGAAGCCCTGGCAAAGCTAGGCCCTTACATGATCTATCTGTTCTGGGGCGCGGTGATCATCGGCGTCGCAATCATCGTGTTCCTGCTCGTGCTCGAGGCGAAGGGCATCGCCTGGCGGCTGCCGTGGCGGCGCGTGAGCAAGGAGGCGGAGGCGCAGGAGGAATGGCGCCCGGATGCCGGCGCGGCTCAGATCCTGCTCTCCGAAGCCGATGCGCTCGCCGCGCGCGGCGACTATGACGAGGCGGTGCATCTGCTGCTCCGGCGCAGCGTTGCCGACATCGCCAGCCGCCTGCCCGACTTCCTGCGCCCGTCGCTGACCGCGCGCGACATCGCCGCCGCAGGTTCCATCCCGTCCCGCCCCCGCGCTGCCTTCAGTGAGATCGCGCGCATCGTCGAGGCCGCCTTGTTCGCTCGCCGGCCGGTCGGCGCCGAGGGCTGGCAGCAGGCGCGCGGCGCCTATGAGCGCTTTGCCTTCCGGGATGCCTGGGCATGAGCGCGGAGGCGACAGAGGCACAAGAGCCGTTCAGCCGCAGGACGCTGTTCTGGGGCATCTTCGCCAGCCTGCTCGCGGCCGCCGGATTCTTCCTGCTCTCGACCTACGCTCCGGACTTTCGTCAGCCCCAGGGCGGCGCAACACCGCTCTCCAAGGGCGGCACCGGCTATGCCGGGCTCGTGGAATGGCTGAAGCTCACCAACGGGCAGGCGCCGCCCATGGCGCGCGGCGAGAAGGATCTGCAATCTCCCCTGGCATCCACCTTCCTGCTGATCGTCACCATCGCGCCCAACAGCGACCCGGCGGCGCTTCAGCGCATCATCAAGCTCCGCTCGGGCAAGCACACGCTGTTCGTGCTGCCCAAATGGGTCACCTTTCCGCAGCCGGGCCAGCAGGGCTGGGAGACGAAAGTCGAGCGGCTGCCCGCAACGGCGGTCAACGACTGGCTCGGTCGCCTCGCCAAGGCCAAGCTCGGCGACGGCAAGCCATCGGTCGATCGGATCGATGTAGAGGGGCGCAAGATCGCCGTGCCCGAGGAGTTGCAATGGGTCGCCGACAATCATCCGCTGATTGCGGCGGGTGACGGCAAGGCTGTTCTCACCGAACTCGACAGCGAACCCTTCTACATCCTGACGGATCCCGATCTCATCAACAACGCGGCGCTGAAGGATCCGCAAAAGGCGGCGGCGGCGCTCGACATGATCGCCATGCTGGAGCCCGCCAAGGGCGCGGTTATGTTCGACCTGACGCTTCACGGCATCGGCCAGAACTACGATCTCGGCAAGCTCCTGGTCGAACCGCCCTTCCTGGCGCTGACGCTGTCGGTGCTGGTGGCGGCTGCCCTCGCCTTCCTGCACGGGCTCGGTCGCTTCGGGCCGCCGCGCACGGAGGGTCGCGCCATCGCCTTCGGCAAGCAGGCGCTGGTCGACACCACGGCAATGCTCCTGAAGCGGGCAGGACGGCTGCAGGAACTCGGCGACCGCTATGCCGCGCTGATGCGCCAGCGCGCCGCCGCGCTGCTTGGCGCGCCGCACGGGCTGCAGGGTGAAGCGCTGGACCGCTGGCTGGATTCCCGCGACAAAAATGAAGCGAACGGCTTCACCGTGCGGTTCAAGGCTGCGAACGGTTCCAACACATTGGCCGCAATGCATGAAGCAGCGGAAGAGCTGCATGACTGGACGGCAAGGAGGCTCGGTGAACGTCGATGAAGTGAAAGCCCTGGCGAGCGCGATCAGGGAAGAAGTGGCTAAAGCGATCACCGGGCAGCGCGACACGGTCGATCTGATGCTGACGGCGCTGTTCGCCGGCGGCCATATATTGCTCGAAGGTCCGCCCGGTACCGCAAAGACCATGACCGCGCGCTGCTTCGCGCAGGCGCTCGGCGTCGCCTATGGGCGCATCCAGTTCACGCCCGACCTGATGCCCGGCGACATCGTCGGCGCCAACATCTACAATTTCCAGACCGGCCAGTTCACGCTGACGCGCGGCCCGATTTTCTGCGATCTGCTGCTTGCCGACGAGATCAACCGCACGCCGCCGAAGACGCAGGCTGCACTGCTCGAAGCCATGCAGGAGCACGCGGTCACATTCGACGGCACGACCCATTCGCTCGGCAAGAACTTCATGGTGGTGGCGACGCAGAACCCGATCGAGCATCAAGGCGTCTATCCGCTCCCCGAGGCCCAGCTCGACCGCTTCCTGTTCAAGCACCGGGTCAGCTATCCGGACGCGCAGGAAGAACGTGCCATCATCATCCACCACGGCGGCGGCTCCGCCTCGCACAATATCGAGCAATACGGCATCAAGGCGCAGACCGACCGCAAGACGCTGGAGGTGGCGCTTGCCACAGTGGGCGCCGTCACGCTGGTCGACGACGTCGTCGGCTACATCGCTGCCCTCGTGCGCGGCACGCGCGAAAGCCCGGATCTGGAGGTCGGCGCCAGTCCCCGCGCCGGCGCCATGCTGGCGCGCGCGGCGCGAGCCCGGGCGGCGCTCGACGGCCGCAACTATGTCATCCCTGACGACGTCAAGGCTTTAGCCGTGCCGGCGCTGCGCCACCGCGTCATCCTCTCGCCGGCGGCGCAGATCGATGGACGGCTGGTCGAGCAGATCGTTTCCGACCTCGTCGACCAGACGGAAGCGCCGCGTTGATCTATCCGAGCGGCAGAGCAGTATGGGCGGCGGCGGCGGGAGCGGTTCCCGCCTTCCTGATCGCGCTCGCGCTGCCGCATGTCTGGTATCTCGGGTTGCTCTGGATTTGCGCATTGCTTGCCTTCCTGGCGGTCGATGCGGCGGCCGGGCGCGGACGCGCGTCGCTCAGCGCGACGCTCACCGCGCCGCCGCAGGTCGGCGTCGGCGGACGTTTCACGCTGCACATCGCGGCCGGTCTCGGGGCGCGAACGCGGTGGCTGCAGGCGCGCGTCGGGCATGACCAGCGGCTGGCGCCGGTCAACGGCACGGGCGGCACGCTGCCGGCGAATGGCGGCACGCTCGATCTCGAATTCGACGCCGTTCGGCGCGGCATCGCCAGCTTCGATCGGCTATGGCTGCGCTGGCAAGGGCCGTTCGGATTGGTCTGGAACCAGGCCGTGCTGCCGGTGGACCGCAAGATAGCGGTGCTGCCCGATGTCAGCCGCGCGCGCGACGAGGCGATCACGCTGCTGCAGCGTTCCGCTCTTGCCGACGGGCATGCCCAGAAGCGCGCCGGCCAGGGCCGCGAGTTCGAGGCGCTCAAGGACTACCAGCCCGGAATGGGCCGGCGCATGATCGACTGGAAGCGCAGCGCCCGCCACGGCAAATTGCTTGCCCGCGAATTCCGCATCGAAGAGAACAACAACATCGTCTTGGCCATCGATAGCGGGCGGCTGATGTGCGAGTCGGTCGAGGGCGTGCCGAAGGTCGACCGGGCCGTGACGGCGGCGCTGTTGTCCGCCTTCATTGCGCTCAAGGGCGGCGACCTCGTCAGCCTGTTTTCTTTCGACGCCAGGCCGCGCGTTTCCAGCGGCGCCGTGCGCGGCTCGCCGAGCTTCACCATGATCCAGAAGCGCGCCGCCGAGATCGACTATTCGACCGAGGAGACCAATTTCACCCTGGCGTTGACGACGCTCGCCGCGAAGCTCGACCGGCGCTCGCTGGTCATCGTGTTCACCGATTTCGTCGACCCGATCAGCGCCGAGCTGATGCTGCGCACCGTCGGGCGGCTGACCGAGTGGCATCTGGTGCTGTTCATGCTGATGAAGGATGTCGAGCTGGAGACCTTGGCCGATATGGCGCCTACCGCTCCGGAGGACGTGGCCCGCGCGGTCACCGCCGGCGACCTGCTCAGAAAGCGGCAGGTCGTGATCGGCAGGCTCCGGCTGCTCGGCGCGCATGTCATCGAGGCCGACCACCAGCGGCTCGGCCCCGCCCTGGTCGAGCGCTATATCCAGCTCAAGGAGGAAAGCCTCTTATGATGCTGCCCGCCGGCACCGATGCCGTCCGCCAGTCGCTGGCAAGCTTCCGCCAGGAGCGCGAGGCCGACTGGAAGGCGTTCGAGGCGCTGCTTGCCCGCGTCGAGAAGCGCGCGCCGCGCGCGCTGTCGGAAGACGAGCTGCTGTCACTGCCCCTGCTCTACCGCTCGGCGCTGTCCTCGCTTTCGGTGGCACGCGCCACTTCGCTCGACAGCGCGCTCATCGCCTATCTCGAAGCGCTCTGCCTGCGCGGCTATTTTTACCTCTATGGCGCGCGGCGATCCTTGAGAACGCGCATCGGCGACTTCTTCCTGCACGACTGGCCGGCGGCGATCCGCGACCTGTGGCGCGAGGTGTGGGCATCGGTCGCCCTGACGGTGATCGGCGCCATTGCCGGATACTGGCTGGTCGCCTCCGACAAGCGCTGGTATGACGCCATCATCGCGCCGAGCCTCGCCGGCGGGCGCAATCCGGATTCGTCGGCCGAGATGCTGCGCAGCGTGCTCTATGGCGGCGGCGACCACTTTCTCTCGGGCTTCGCCGCTTATCTCTTCACCCACAACACGCAGGTGTCGATCCTGGCCTTCGCGCTCGGCTTCGCCTTCGCGGTGCCCAGCGTGCTGATCATCCTGATGAACGGCTGCATGCTCGGCGCCATCTTCCAGATCTATGCCGCCAAGGCGCTCGGTTTCGAGCTCGGCGGCTGGCTGTCGATCCACGGCACGACGGAGCTTTTTGCCATCGCCATCGCGGGCGCGGCCGGCATGCGCATCGGCACCAGCATCGCCTTTCCCGGCGAGCTGACGCGCATGGCCGCGGCCTCACGAGCGGGCCGCGTGGCGGCGACCGCGATGGTCGGCGTCGTCGTGATGTTGCTGTTTGCCGGCCTGCTCGAAGGCATCGGCCGGCAGACGATCACAAGCGATATCGCCCGCTATTCGATCGGCGGCGGCATGCTGGCGCTCTGGATTTCTTATTTCTACCTGTTCCGGATGGTGCGGCATGGCAACGGCTAGGAATCCCGCCGCGCTGGTCCGCCCGCTGGTCACGCCGGAGGGCGTGGACCTGCGCGTCAAGCTGGCGGATGCCGGGACGCGGGCTTCGGGATTCCTGCTCGATGTGGTGATCATCGTCGTCGCCGCCGTCGCGGTCAGCCTTGTCGCGATCTTCGGCCTGGGCGGGCTCGGCGTGAAGGACGCCGAACCGCTCTTCATCGTCTGGATCATTTTCATCTTCCTGCTGCGCAACGTCTATTTCATCGCCTTCGAGGCGGGCCGGCGGGCGGCGACGCCCGGCAAGCGGATGGTCGGCGTCCGCGTCGCTTCGCGCAGCGGCGCCGGCCTCAGCCTCGACCAGGTCATCGCGCGCAACCTGATGCGCGAGATCGAGGTGTTCCTGCCGCTGTCGATCCTAGCGGCGCGCGGCAGCGCCGGTGTCGCCGACACGCTGTCGACCATCTTCGGCCTGGTGTGGGCGCTGCTGTTCTCCTTATTCCCGCTCTTCAACCGCGACCGGCTACGGATCGGCGACCTGCTCGCCGGAACCTGGGTGGTCGAGGCGCCGAAGGTGGCGCTGCTCGAGGATCTGTCGCTGCGCAAGGATCCGGTCGCGGCCCGCTTCCAGTTCAGCGCCGCTCAGCTCGACGCCTATGGCATCGCCGAGCTGCACAAGCTGGAGGAAGTGCTGCGCCGCGACGACTATTTCGCGATGAAGGCGGTGGCGGAAACGATAGGCCGCAAGATCGGCGCCAGGGTCGAGCCGGTCGATTCAAGGGCCTTCCTCACCGCCTATTACGGCGAGCTGCGCGCGCACCTGGAGCGCAAGCTGCTGCTGGGCAATCGGAAGGCGGACAAGTACGCGCGGTAGATTGGAGCTCTCAGTATGTCTGAAACAATCAGCCAAGCCGAGAGCGCCAGAATAGAAAGCGCCATTCAGGCAGCAGTTGCCGGGTCGTGGGAGGTTTTTGCAAAACTCACCGATGAACCGTTTCCAAACGATGCGTCGATGAGGGAGCAGTTCGAAGATTCCACTCCCCGACTGCAGCAGGCCGGAGGAAATTGGGAAATGACCTGGGGCATAGGCATCGTACCCGACGACGGGACGCGCGTGATCACAGCCATGATCAAAGCGCCGCCCACCGTGGATATTGTCCTCACGCTGCACAGCATGAGCGACCGGGACGACAGCACTATCAGTGTCTGGACCTTCTTTCAGCAGCGAAATTGGGACGACTAGGCCCTCGCCCTACCCCACCCATTTTTCATAATCCGACACCAGAAGGTGAACCGGCGCCACATCCTCCTCGACGTTGGAGAAGCGGCCGATCGGGTCGCGGAAGACGTTGTCGGTGAGGTCGTCGTTGACGGTCGAGACCTCGCCGATCAGCACGTCCTTGCCCTCGGCCCAGAAGGCGTGCCAGACGCCCGGCAGCAGCGTCACGCTCTGGCCCGGGTCGAGCTTCAGGAGACCGCCGGCGGGCAATCTGGTGATGGTGCCGTCGACCGGCACCGACACTTCCGCCTTCGGATCGATGCCGCCGTCGCGGTCGTGCATGAACAGTTCCAGCACCAGCTTGCCGCCGCCGCGGTTGATGATGTCCTCGGCCTTGATGTTGTGGCGGTGCATGGGCGACAGCTGGTCCTTGCGCGAGATCATGATCTTCTCGGCGTAAAGCATGCCCATGCCGAGCTTCATGTCCGCGTAGCGGCCGTTGCGGACGGTAAAAAGGAAGAGACCAAGCTCATCGAACTTCTCCTGGCCGTAGTCGGTGATGTCCCAGCCGAGACGCGAGCTGAAAATGGCCGAAGAGTCCGCCTTGTGCGCCTTCATCTCTTCCGGCGACCAGTAGGCGAAGGGCGGCATGATGTAGCCGAACGAGCGGATGAAGGCGTCGGCTTCGCGGATGATGTCGTTGATTTTGGAGCGCTTCATGGTCGTCTTCCTTCCGGCCGCTGGCTGCTGAAATCTGCCAACCCGAATATCGCAATGCCGGTCCGCTGTCGACGCAAACTGACGGCTCTGGCCCCGTGACATCCGGCCCGATCAAGCCCATAACCCCAACGGGTTTTTGATTGCGCATGTCTTTATCCCGAAACCGGTTCCCACTTTCGGGAGACATGCTTTTGAACGGTGATCTTCATGGCAAGCATAGACGATCTCGACACGCCGGCGATCCTGATCGACGCGGCCCGCGCCGAAGCCAATATCGCAAAGGCGCAGGCGCATGCCGACCGCCACGGGCTGAAGCTCCGCCCGCATATCAAGACGCACAAGCTGCCCTACTGGGCGAAGAAGCAGGTCGCGGCTGGCGCGGTCGGCATAACCTGCCAGAAGATCGGCGAGGCCGAGGTGATGGCCGATGCCGGGCTTGAGGACATTTTCCTCCCCTACAACATTCTCGGCCGCGCCAAGTTGGAGCGGCTGAAGGCACTGCATGGCCGCGTCACGCTGTCGGTCACGGCGGACAGCCACGAAACGCTGTCAGGGCTAGCCGCGACCTTCACCGATACCGGCCACCCGCTGCCGGTGCTGGTCGAATGCGACACCGGCATGGGCCGCTGCGGCGTGCAGAGCCCGGCCGAAGCGGTTGCACTGGCGAAAGTGATCGACCAGGCCAAGGGCCTGACCCTCGGCGGGCTGATGACTTATCCGGCGGCGGGCCGCGCCGCCGAAGCCGAGGCGTGGCTGCGGAACGCGCGCGAGACGCTTGCGGCGGCCGGGCTCGAATGCCGGCGCATCTCCAGCGGAGGCACGCCGGACATGTGGCGCTCGGGCGAGGACAGCGTCGTCACCGAATATAGGCCCGGCACCTACATCTATCTCGACCGCTACCAGGTCGCCAAAGGCGTCGGCACGCTCGACGATTGCGCGCTGACGGTGCTGGCCACCGTGGTCAGCCACCCGACGCCCTCCCGCGCCATCCTCGACAGCGGCAGCAAGGCTCTGTCCTCCGATACGCTAGGACTGCCGGATTTCGGCGAGCTGCTCGGCATGCCCGGCGCGCGAGTGACCGGATTGAGCGAGGAGCACGGCAACGTCACGCTTTCAGACGGCGCCGCCCTGCGCATTGGCGAGCGCGTGCGCGTGGTTCCCGATCATTGCTGCGTGGTGACGAATTTGTTCGACCAGGTGCATCTGATCGATGGCGACAAGGTGCTGGAAACGCTGCCGGTGGCGGCGCGGGGGAAGATGGCTTGAGGATCCTGAGACGCACGCAGATGTTTTAAGTTCGTCTAGGCTGGCGGGAAACCGTCCCCCTCTATCCTGCCGGACATCTCCCCCACTTGGGGGGAGATTGGCGGCTCGGGCGTCGCGCCCTCCTCCAAACGCTGAAAGTTGGTGAAAGCAATCGCGATATCCGATCTCCCCCCTTGTGGGGGAGATGTCCGGCAGGACAGAGGGGGCGAGAAGGAACGCGACAGACCGCTATTGATCCGAAAATCTACTGCCGCTCAGCCTGCCGAGCCGCAACCCTGCGCATCGCGATCACGCGGCGCCTGAAAATCTCCGTGCGGATCGCCATCAGGTGCAGCGCAAAGAACAGCACGGTGAAGCCAAGCGCCATCACGGCGAGCGGCCACAGCATCGAAGGGTCGATGGTCGGGCCGCCGAGGCGGAAGACCGAGGCCGGCTGGTGCAGCGTGTTCCACCAGTCGACCGAGAATTTGATGATCGGGATGTTGATGAAGCCGACCAGCGTGATGATGGCGGCGGCCCAGGCGGCGCGGCCGGCGTCGTCCAGCGCGCGGGTCAGCGCGATGATGCCAAGATACATAAGGAAAAGCACGAAGACCGAGGTCAGCCGAGCGTCCCACACCCACCAGGTGCCCCACATCGGCTTGCCCCAGATGGAGCCGGTGATCAGCGCGAGCGCGGTGAAGGTGGCGCCGATCGGAGCCGCTGCCTTCAGCGCCACGTCGGCCAGCGGGTGGCGCCAGACCAGCGTGCCGAGCGCCGAGATCGCCATGATGGTGTAGCACATCATCGCAAGCCAGGCGAAAGGCACGTGGATGTACATGATGCGCACCGTGATGCCCTGCTGGAAATCCTCCGGCGCGGTGAAGCTCATATAGAGGCCGACGCCGAGCAGTATCGCCGCGGTCGCCGCGAGCCACGGAATAACCTTGTCGGCCAGCCCGACGAAGCGGGTCGGGTTGGCGAGATCGATCCAGCCGGCGAGGCGTGAGGTGGTGTCGCTCATGCCGATCTAAATAGACCGGCGATGCATCAGGGGCAATCGGACGGTTGTCGCACTCTCTCCTTCTCCCCTTGTGAGAGAAGGTGGATCGGCGCGCGAGCGCCGAGACGGATAGGGTGCGCGACGGAGTGAGACGCTGGTCTTCCTGGACAGTTCATCTGTCGCCTGCAGCGACACCTTGTCCCACAAGGGAAGAAAGCTTACGCCGCTTCCGTCACCGGACGGCTGAGGCGACGGACCTCCTCGTCGTTGAGCAGACCGCCGGCGCGCAGCAGGGCTGCGAATCGGCCGTTGCGCAGCGACAGCTCGGTGAAGCCGCCGTATTCGACCACCTTGCCCTTGTCCATGAAGACGACCAGGTCGGCGTCGCGCACGGTGGTCAGGCGGTGGGCGATGATGAAGGTCGTGCGGTTGCGGCGCAGTTCGTCGATCGCTTCCTTGACTCGGTCCTCGGTCTCGACGTCGAGCGCGCTGGTCGCCTCGTCGAGCACCAGGATCGGCGCATCCTTCAACACGGCGCGGGCGATGGCGATGCGCTGGCGCTCGCCGCCCGAGAGCTGGCCGCCGCGCTCGCCGACGACGGTATCGTAGCCGCTGCTCTTGGCCAGGATGAAGTCCTGTGCGGCGGCGGCATTGGCGGCGGCGTGCACCTCGTCATTGCTCGCATCGGCGCGGCCGACCCGGATGTTATCCTCAATCGAGCGGTTGAGCAGGCCGGCGTCCTGGAAGACGGTGGCGATCGAGTGGCGCAACGACTTGCGGGTCACCGTGCGGGTGTCGATGCCGTCGATCAGGATGCGGCCGCTGGACGGCGTGAAGACGCGCTGCAGCAGGTTGATGAGCGTCGTCTTGCCGGCGCCGGTCGGGCCGACGATGGCGACGGTCTTGCCGGCCGGCACCTCGAAGGAGACATTCTCGATACCATGGCCCGAATTCGCGAACTCGAAGCTGACGTCCTCGAAGCGCACACGGCCGGTGACGTTGGTCAACTCGCGCAGGCCGTCCGGCTCGGCGGTTTCGGCGGCCGAGTCCTCGAGGCGATAGAAATCCTCGAGCTTGGCGCGGGCCTCGGAAATCTGCGTCGTGAAGGCCGACATCTGGTCGAGACGGGCGATCAGCATTCCGGCAAAGCCGGTGAAGGCGACGACGTCTCCGACACGGAGCTGGCCACGGGTGACGAGATAAGCCCCAATCGAGAGCACGATCATCATCGAGATGGTCGACGACAGGCGGTTCAGCGCATTGGCGATAGCCCACCAGTCGAGCACCGGGTTCTGCGCGTCGAGCAGGTCCTTGACGTAGCGCTTCAGCGTCGCGGTCTCATGGCCGATGCGGTTATAGCTCTGCAGCACGGCGACGTTGCTGACGCTGTCGGTCACATGGGCAAAGACGGTGTGGTAGTGGCGCTCGACGGCGGTCTGCCCCGACTTGGTACGGCGCATGACGATACGGCCGATTCCGACGTAGAGCACGCCGAGGCCAAGCAGCACGATGGACATGCGGAAGTCCATGGAAAGCGCGGTCGGCACCAGCAGCACCAGCGCAATGGCCGTCGAGAGATGCACGCGCATGAATTCGAGCCACAGGCTGAACAGGGTCTCGACGGCGCGCAGCAGCGTGTGCAGCGAATTGGACGTGCCGCGCTGGTGGTGCCAGGCGAGCGGCATGGTGATGACGCGCTCGAAGGACTGGCACAGCACTTCCGAACGCCGGGCATGGGCGAAGCGGTCGGCGCCGCGCGACACCAGCACGAAAGCTATGACATTGAAGACACCGAGAGCAGCCCAGACGGCGAGCGTCGAAAACACCGGACCTTTTTCGGAAATGGCGCCGATCACCCGGCCCAAAAGGATCGGCTCGAGAATAGCGATCGCGGCAAGCGCGACGTTGGCGCCGCAGATCAGCGCGACGCGCTTCTTGTCCGCAGCCAGATAACTCAGCGCTCTAAAGTAAATCTGCAGAAGTGACACTTCAGCTACTCCGCCAAACTCTTGTCCGTGCTCAATGTCGGTATTGTGCGCCGCACCATTTTTTGACACGTACCGGTTTATGTGTCGCGAAACAATGCGTCGTCTATCCCTTCCGTTCCCATTTAGCGAACAAAAGATGACGACGGTGCGAAATCTGACGTGATCACCTAACGGTTTGAGATAAAAGGTGAAATGTCAGCCTTGCGGCAAAACAATGGCACCTGCCCAGCGCTGCCACATTTTTAATCACTTGGCGCTTGCTTAGCCGTGCCTGAAGCAGCGTGGGCGCACGCTGCCCGGCCCATTGGCAAAGTAAAATGCCAAGCTCGGCCGCGCATCCCGAGAGATGCGCGGCCTGCAAGGCAAACCGTTGATCCTACGCAGGTATCTTGACGACGACGTCGGTCATCTCGCCGGCCTTCGGTTCGAAAGACCCTGATTTGGTCTTCGAACCATTGACTTCAAGCGCGATCGACTTGGTCTTTTTGTCGCGGATGACGCGAACCTTGATTTCGCCGCCGAACATCTTGAGTGTGGCGGCGTAGCCGTCCCAGTGGCCAGGCAGCTTCGGCCTAAACGTGATCTGCTTGCCGCGCCGCTCGATGCCGAGGATTCCTTCCACCGCGGCCCGGTAGAGCCAGCCGGCCGACCCCGTGTACCAGGTCCAGCCGCCGCGGCCGCCTTTTCCTTCGCCGGCGTAGATGTCCGCCGCCACGACGTAAGGCTCGACGCGGTAATGCTCGGCCGCCGCCTCGTCCGAGGCGTGGTTGACCGGGTTCAGCATCGAGAAGCAGCGATAAGCCTCGTCGGTGCGTCCCATCTCGGCCAGCGCGATGACGAACCAGGTGGCGGCATGGGTGTACTGGCCGCCGTTCTCGCGCACGCCCGGCGGGTAGCTCTTGATATAGCCGGGATCCTTGTCGCTGTTCGAGAAGGGCGGCGTGAACAGCTTGACGATCTTGTGCTTGTCGTCGACGAGCATCTTCGTCGCCTGCTCCATGGCCGTGGTCGAGCGGGCAGGATCCCCCTCGCCCGACAGCACGCTCCAGGACTGGGCGATGGAGTCGATCTTGCACTCGTCCGAATTGCGGGAGCCGAGCGGGCTGCCGTCGTCGAAGCTGCCGCGCCGGTACCACTGGCCGTCCCAGGCCGTGCTCTCCAGCGCCCGCTTCAGCAGGTCCGCGTGCTTCGTCCAGGCCTGCGCCCGCTTGCCATCGCTCTGTCCCTTGGCGATGGGGGCGAAGTCACCCAGCGTCTTCAGCAGGAACCAGCCTAGCCAGACGCTTTCGCCCTTGCCGCCCTCGCCGACACGGTTCATGCCGTCGTTCCAGTCGCCGCCGAGGATCAGCGGCAGGCCGGCCGGGCTGCTGCGCTTGATCGCCAGATCGAGCGCCCGCGCGCAGTGCTCGTAAAGCGAGGCTGTGGTCTTGGTGATCTCGGGCGTGAAGAACGCGTCGTGCTCGCCCTCGCCAAGCTCCTGCCCGTCGATGAACGGTATCTGCTCCTTGAGGATGGCGGCATCGCCCGTCACCTCGATGTAGCGGGCCGTCGCGTGCGCCAGCCACACGACATCGTCCGAGATCATGGTGCGCACGCCGGCATCGGTGCGGGGCAGCCACCAGTGCTGCACGTCGCCCTCCTGGAACTGCCGGCGGGCGGCGTTGAGAATCTGGTCGCGCGCCAGCTTCGGATCATGCGCCAGCAAGGCCAGCGTATCCTGCAACTGGTCGCGGAAGCCGAAGGCGCCGCTCGCCTGGTAGAAGGCCGACCGCGCGCGGATGCGGCAGGCCAGGCTCTGGTAGGGCAGCCAGTGGTTGACCATGGCGTTGAGCGCCTTGTCCGGCGTCTCGACCTGAATGGTGTCGAGGAAGCCGCGCCAGACGCGCTGATTGTCGGCCAGACGCCGGTCGAAATCCTTGTCCCTGTGGGTCTGCACCAGGGCGCTCGCCTCGGCGGCCGTCGCGGCGTCGCCAAGCAGCCAGAACAGCGTCACGTCGCCGCCGGCCGGGATGTCGATGTCGCTGGCGATCACCGCGCACGGATCGTCGCCTGCCTCGACGCGGCCGGACAAAGCAACTCCGCCAAGCACGGCCTGCGGATATTCGGTCGTGCCGTGCCTGCCGACGAACTCGCCTCGGTCGGCGGTCACCGAATGAACAGGCGCCGTCGCGGCGAGGAAAGCCACCCGTTCGCCGAAGTCGAGCCCGTAGGGGTTCTGCGCCAGCATGGCGCCCGTCGCGGCGTCCCTGGTCGGCACGATGGTTGCCGCCGTGCGCGAGCGATGGCCGCCGAGCACCCACTCGGCATAGGCATAGACGCGCAGCCTTGCCGGCGCGGGGCCGGCATTCTGGATGCGCAGCCGGGTGATCTTCACCGGATCCACCGGGTCGACGACCTGCGTCAGATCCATCGACAGCGGCCCGCGCTTCGAGCGGAAGGTCGAGAACCCCTGCCCGTGCCAGGTCTCGTAGGTCATCGAGGGATCGCGGACCATCGCCGCCATCGGCGAGAACGCCTTGCCGCTCAACTGATCGTAGATATAGAAACCCTCGCCCGGCCGGTTCGACACCGGGTCGTTCGACCACGGCGTCAACTGGTAGTCGCGGCTGTTGCGGCTCCAGGTGAAGCCGGCGCCCTCAGCCGAGACGTGGAAGCCGAAGGAAGCGTTGGAGATGACGTTGATCCAGGGCTGCGGCGTCACACGACGGCCGGTCAGCCGCGTCACATAGTGGCGGCCGTCGCCGTCGAAGCCGCCAAAGCCGTTCCAGAGGCCGAGGCCGGTGCCGTCGGCGGCAATATCGGCTCCTCCCTCGCTTGCCCGCGTCGGCTCAGGCAGAGGCGGCGACGGCTGGCGGGCCGGAACGCCTTCCGCCTGCTGCAAGGCGTCGCGGGCCTGCAATGCCGCCGTCTCGGCCCGCTCGAGCTGGTCGAAGATGGTGCCGTTGCGGGTGTGGAGCGCAACACGCGCGACCGACAGCAGGGTCTTGTAGGTCGGCTCGTCCATCAGGTCGCGGCGCACGGCGAAGATGTGCTGTCGGGGGCCAAGCTCGCGACCACGCAGGCGGCTGTTCTCGCACAGCGTCTCCACCGCGCGCTGCAGGTCCTGCACGTAGGAGGATGCCTGCTCGTTGACGACGACGAAGTCGATCATCATGCCGCGGGCGCGCATGTATTCCTGGAAGCGCAGCGCCTGGGCGACGATCTCGAGATCGGCGACGTCGCCGATGCGCACCAGGAAGATGGGAAAATCGCCGGAGATGCTGGTCGGCCAGAGGCTCGATTGGCGGCCGAGGCCCGAGGCAATGGAGTCGGCGGGCAGACGCAGGAACGGATCGGGATAGATCAGGTAACGCGCCAGCTTCTGCACATTGGCTGCATCGGTCAGGCTGAGGCCGAGATGGCGGGTCTGCACCTGGCTGCGCGTCCAGGCGAGCATCGCCTGGCGGGCGAAGCTCTCCTGATGGTCGAGGCGGCCGATCGCCTCGTCGAGCTCGCCGCGGTTGGCACCGACGACGGTCCAGAAGGTCAGCGAGATCTTCTTGTTGGCCGGCACGCGCACCTGGCGGCGAAGTGCCGCCACCGGGTCGAGCGTGAAGCCGTGGCTGCCGGAGAGCCGGGCGCCGGGATCGAAGGCGGCAGCGTCGGCGATAGTGCGGCCACGGCCGATGAAGGCGCGGCGATCGGTTTCGGCCTCGGCGTCGCGCGAGGGACCCGACGGATCGGTGACGAAATGCACCATGGTTAGGTCGGGCTCGTTCTTTTCGCGCTTGCGCCTGGTGGCGAAGATCGCGCCGTTGTTAGCGGAGATCTCGGTCTCGACGAACATCTTCGAGAAGGCCGGATGGGCGTTGTCGGAGGCTTCGTTGCCCAGCACCAGCTCGGCAAAGGACGTCACCTCGATGTGCCGGTCGGTGGGGCCGTCATTGTAAAGCGTGACGCGCCGGCCTTCGCCATTGCCTTCGGAAATGACGATGCACTCGACCTCCGAACGCAGCGAGCCGATCGATTTGGTGAAGCTCGCCTTGTCGTCGGCAAACAGCGTCTGCACGCGCTCGCCCTCGGCGCGCTTCGGCTCGGCGGTGGCCGACCACCAGTCGCCGGTCGCGGTGTCGCGCAAGAAGATATAGGAGCCGAGACGGTCCTCGCTCGGGTCCGGTTGCCAACGGGTGACGGCAAGCTCGCCGAAGCGGCTGTAGCCGGATCCGGTGGCGGTGACCATGACCGAGTAGCGGCCATTCGACATGACGTTGGTCGCGCGTAGCGCCTTGATCGGGTCAAGGATGATGCGGCTGTCCGGGCTCTCGGTCTCGGTCTCATCCTTGGAGCGCTCGTCGGCCTCGGTCCTGACGGTAGCGGTCGGGATGTCGCGCGGCGCCTTCTCCTGCAAGAGGAGTTCGGCCGACTCGATCACCGGATCGCTGTGGAAGCGTTCGCGCAGCCGACCCTCAAAGATGGCGTCCGCCACGGCGGCGATCGACATGCCGGAATGGTGGGCCATGTAGTTCTGGACGACGGCATGGTCGGTGCCTTCCGGCACGCGCTGCGGCGTGAAGTCGACCGCATCGTAAAAGCCGTGCCGGCCGAGCGCGCCGATCGCGCGCAGCCGCATCAGGTTCTGCACCGCCTCACGCGGATTGAACTGCGCCGCCAGGATAGTGGCGTAAGGCGCGATCACGGTGTTCTGGCCGAGACCACGCTTCAGGCCGAGGCCGGGCACGCCGAAGTTGGTGTACTGGTAGGTGAGCTCGCGGTCGCGGGCATTGTAGGCCGCTTCCGAGATGCCCCAGGGCACGTTCTTCGAGCGCGCATACTGGATCTGGCGCTTGATGATGAGCTTGCTGGTCTGGTTGAGGATCGAGCCCTGCGGCTCCTTCATCACCAGCGGCGGCATCAGGTACTCGAACATCGAGCCCGACCAGGACATCAGCGCGCCCTTGAAACCGATCTCGACAATCGGCCTGCCGAGCCGGAACCAGTGCTCGGTCGGCAAGTCGCCCTTGGCGATGCCGAACAGGCTGGTCAGCCGCGCCTCGGAGGCGAGCAAGTCGTAGCAGCTCTCGTCGAGCTGGTGCTCCTCGACGCGATAGCCAATCGACAGGAGCTTGCGCTCCTGCCGCATCAGGAAGGAGAAATCCATCTCGAAGGCGTAGCGGCGGCAGCGCCCGCGCAGCGCGAGCAGCTTGGTGCGGAGCGCCGAGACCGCGCTTTCGTCATTGTGCGAATCGTGCACATGCGCCTCGCAGGTCGCCTCCAGCCTGGCCGCCCAGTCGGCGATGACGTCGCTCTTGGGCGACGCCGCCTCGACGTGGATGGCCGTGGCGAGCTTGCGGATCTCGCCGGCCAGCACCGCGAGATTGATCGTGCGGATCGAGGCCATCTCGGGCTGCGCCTTGATGGTCATCACTGCCCGGCGCATGCCGTCGAGGCGGTCGGCAAGACGCTGGCGCAGCGGCCGCAGCTGGCGGCGGTCGTCGGGCAGTTCCTCCAGGCTCTCGTCGAGGATGGTGACGGTGTCGAGGATGCCCTCGAAATCGCCCTGCAGGTGGACGGAAGGCGCCTCGGCCCATTCGGCGCAGGCCGCGGCCACGGCGACCAGATGGCCGGCGAGATTGCCGCTGTCGACCGCCGAGATATAGAGCGGATAAAGCGGCTTCAGCGTCGTCGTGTCGTACCAATTGTAGAGATGCCCGCGATCGCGCGGCATGTTCTCGATGGTCGTCATCGTGGCGTCGATGCGGGTGATGGCATCCGACAGGCTGATCCAGCCGAAGTCGCGCGCCGACACCACCGAGAGCAGGTAGACGCCGATGTTGGTCGGCGAGGTACGCGGCGCCACCACCGGCGCCGGGCTTTCCTGGAAATTGTCGGGCGGCAGATGGTGATGCTCGGCCGTCACGAAGGTCTCGAAATAGTGCCAGGTGCGACGCGCCACGGTGCGCAGCGCATGGATGTCGGCGGCGGAAATGCGCAGCCTGTCCTCGGTCTCGGCCGATCGGCTGATCCAGCAGGCGACGGCGGGCGAGCCGATCCAGAAAATCGCGAAGAAGAAGGCGACGAACGCGCCGGTGGAATCGGCCAGCACCGGAACGGCAAGGCCGACCACGCCGATGATCACGGCGCCATACATCATGCTGTAATAAGCGCCGAGATCGCTGCCGCCGGTCTTGTGCGCCTGCGAGGCGGTGCGCCACTCCAGAAGGTTCTGGCGGCTGACGAAGAGCCGGTAAAGAGTGCGGACGATGGCATCGCCCATCATCCAGGCAAGGTGCGCCATCAAAAGCACCTTCAGCGCCACCAGCGCGGTGCCGAACACAGTGTCGCGCGCCAGCGCCGAGAAATGGCCGCGCGGCGTCTGGTCGCCGCTCTTCGGCAGGATGCCGTTGACGATGTCGAAAGTCGGGGCCATGAACAGGCTGAGGATCATCAGCGCCTGCCACTGCGCGGCCTGCGTGAACGGCAGCAGCGTCCAGCCGGCGATACAGGCCATCACCCAGAAGATCGGGGTAACCGAGCGGCGGAGGTTATCGACCATCTTCCAGCGCGACAGTGCCGGAACGCCAGAGCGCGGATCGAACATGAAGCCGAGCAATTGCCAGTCGCCGCGCGCCCAGCGGTGGTGGCGTGAGGCGTCGACCGAGTAGCGGGTAGGATAGTCCTCGACCAGTTCGACATCGGTGACGAGCGCGGCGCGCGCCAGGGCGCCTTCGAGCAAATCGTGGCTGAGGATGGTGTTTTCCTCGATGCGGCCCTTCAGCGCCGTTTCGAAGGCGTCGATATGGTAGAGGCCCTTGCCGGTGAAAGTTCCGTCGCCGAAGACGTCTTGATAGACGTCGGACACGGCAAAGACGTACGGGTCGAGACCGCGATTGGCCGAGAAGACGCGCTGGAAGAAGGAGGCGTCGTCGCCGCTGGTGAGCGAGGCGGTTATGCGCGGCTGCAGGATGGTGTAGCCGGCTGTGACGACGCGCTTTGCCGGATCGAAATGCGGACGGTTGAGCGGATGCGCGAGCTTGCCGACGAGGCTCGAGACGGCGTCGCGGGTGGTGCGCGTATCGGCGTCGAGCGTCATCACATAGGTGACTTTGTCCGGCAGCGGCACATCGAGCGGCAGGAAGGTGGTATCGCTGTCGCCGCGCAGCAGAAGGTTGAGCTCGTGCAGCTTGCCGCGCTTGCGTTCCCAGCCCATCCAGCAGCCCTGGGCCTGATTGTAGAGCCGGCGGCGATGCAGAAGATAGAAGCGCGGAGCGCCTTCCGACGGGTAGCGGGCGTTCAGCCTGGCGATCTCGTCGCGGGCATATTGCAGGATCTCGATGTCGGCTGCGTCGATTTCGGTCTTGGAATCAGGCCAGTCGGACAAAAGCGCGAAATGGATCTCTTCTGCCGTGTTGGCGAGATGATGCACCTCGATGTTGCGGATGTTTTCCTCGACGTCGTCGCGCGACCCGATGAGCGAAGGCACGACGACCAGCGTGCGCGCTGAGGTGGGGATGCCGTGCTTGTAGTCATAGCCGACGAGCCGCGTCGGCTTGAGGAAGAGCGCCACGACGGTGTTGAAGAAGGCCAACGCGCCTTCGCTCGCCGGCACCGCGAACAAAGCCAGCATCAGCGTGATCGCCCCCGCCGAGAGGCCGAGATTGGCAAGCGCGTTGCCGGACAGCACAAGCAGGAGCACCGTCAGCAGGAAGACCGGCACGACGATGCCGAGCCAGCCGGTGGCGGCAAAGGCGCGCTTGGAAGTCACATAGAAGGGAGCCCGGTAGCCGATCGCCTGTTCCAGCTCCGGCCGACGCGGTCCGACCAGGAAGAAGCCGACATCGGTATGCACGGAGGGGTCGGCAGTTTCCGGCACGCCGGACGCATCGGTGACCCCAGGCATGTGGCCTGCAAGCTCGATCGCCGTTTCGGCGACGCGGAATTCGGAAAGGTCGGAGCGGCGCGCAAGCTGCTCGATCGCGGTGCGATACTGATCGCGCGAGAAGAAATCGAGCGCGGCGAAATCGGTCTTCTCGCGCAGGAGCGTGTCGATGCGGCTGACGCCCTCGAACCAGACCGTCCAGTCGACGTCGTTGATGAGGCGCAGGCCGCGGATGATGTTGCCGGTGGTGACGTTGCCGCTGGACAGCGTCTGATGCTCGGAGATGATGATCTCCTCGGCGTCGGAGCCGGTCTTCTCGAGCTCGCCCTCCAGCCATTCCAGCGCGCGGCCGGCGTTCTGCGAACCGTCACGGAGGCGATAAAGGAGCTGGGTGGCGAAAGTGGTATCCTGCGCATGCGCGGCGTAGCTCGACAGGATCCTGGTCCGGTCGGCATTGTCGTCGGTCGCCAGCACCCGGTCGGCGACCTCGTTGGCGATCTGGCGCATCTCTCTGGTGCGGTTGACGCGCACTGCGATGCGTCGGAGGTTTTCGATCAGCACGAACCGCAGCAGCGACGGCAGCGCCCAGAGCTCGCCGATCTTCAGCGGTTCGACCGATTGAAAGCCCTCGACGATGGCCTTGAACATGGTCGCCGAGACCGCGCTGTCGGAATGCTCGACATAGCTCCAGGCGACGACGAAGGCGCGCGGCAACGCCGTGCCGCCCGCAAGCTTGAGTGTCGGCAACTGGCGGTAGAAACGGCGCGGCAGATCGCGCTTGACCTGAAATATGGTCTCTTCGACCAGGTAGTTGTTGTCGAGCAGCCATTGCGCCGCGGGCGTGATCGTCTCGCCCTTGGCCTGGGCGGCGTTGGTCGAACGGTAGACTTCGAGAATCTTCTTGGCGCTATCACGGATGCGGGCCTGGAATTCGAACGGCGAAAGCCCGAACAGGTCCCTGACATCGCCCTTGGCGAGTGCCGCGCCCAGCGCGCGCAGCCGGTCTTCCGGCAGGAAATTGGAGCGTATCGGCGCTTCCGTGACGGTCGGGAAGCCGGCACTAGTTTGTTCAATCTTGGCGGGATTCGTCTGGATGTTCATTGATTATTCCGTAAGGCGGGGCGCGATGCGGCGTCACCGCCACGGCAATGGCCCTAAAACCGGTTCAAATGCAATCTGTTGCATGGCAGGTTCGGCCGAAAGTTTGTTTGCGCTCCATGACAGGGGCGTCCCCTTTCGACAACTCAAGGGCGAACGCCCCTCGCTTCCCGGGGTCCGATCAGGGAAAGGATTCAGGCTTTTTCGTGATACATGCAAGGGGCCAGGCGATATTTCGCCCGCGCCGCGATCATGTTTGGCAACAGCCGTTAACCATTGGCGGCGGTGACGCGCAGGCGGATCACAAAAATCAGCTCATGCCCTTCAGGCTGGAGGCGCAGTTTCTGGCTCTGCTGATCGAGGACGAGCGCATCAAGCGGTCCGAGGCTGGCAGCGGTGTCCGTGAGGACTGTGACGCCACCGCCAACCGGCAAGATAATCGTCGTGCCGTCGGTCGACCTTATCTCGACTTCACCCGAAACAGGCAAGCGCTCGACCGTATGGCTGATGCAGCCGCGGCGGCTCATGACGTTGAGATCGGTGATCGGGCCGCCCATCAACGTGGCGCGGGTCGGCACGTCGCTGGGAAAAGGAAGCGGCGCCGAGGCTGGCGTCAGCCGCGCCGGCGGTCGAGCGGCGATGTCGAGCATAATGCCGTCGCCTTCCAGCACCGACAGCGTGCGGTCGATGCCGGCGAAGCTGGAGAATGGCCCGCTGGTCTCGACGCGCGCCATGGAGATGCGCCAGTCGAAATCCTCGAGCCCGGCGCCATCAGGCGAGACGGCGATCTCGGTGGTCGTGCCGCCGCCGTTCTTCCACGGCATGACGCGATAGCCGGCGGCACGAAGGATGCGCATCGCCTCAACCCAGTATGCCCGGCAGGTTGAGCTGGTGCTCCTTCGCGCACTCGATGGCGATGTCGTAACCGGCATCGGCGTGACGCATGACGCCGGTCGCCGGGTCGTTCCACAGCACGCGCTCCAGGCGCCTGGCCGCGTCAGGCGTTCCGTCGGCGACGATCACCATGCCGGCATGCTGCGAGAAGCCCATGCCGACGCCGCCGCCGTGATGCAGCGAGACCCAGGTGGCACCGGACGCGGTGTTGAGCAGCGCGTTGAGCAGCGGCCAGTCGGAAATGGCGTCGGAGCCATCCTTCATCGCCTCGGTCTCGCGGTTCGGCGAGGCGACCGAGCCGGAATCGAGATGGTCGCGGCCAATGACGACCGGCGCCTTGAGCTCGCCCTTGGCCACCATTTCGTTGAAGGCGAGCCCCAATCGATGGCGGTCGCCAAGCCCGACCCAGCAGATGCGCGCCGGCAGGCCCTGGAAGGAGATGCGCTCGCGCGCCATGTCGAGCCAATTGTGCAGATGCGTGTTGCCGGGGGTGAGTTCGCGCACCTTGGCGTCGGTCTTGTAGATATCTTCCGGATCGCCCGAGAGCGCAGCCCAGCGGAACGGGCCGATGCCGCGGCAGAACAGCGGACGGATGTAAGCCGGCACGAAGCCGGGGAAGGCGAAGGCATTTTCGAAACCCTCGTCCTTGGCGACCTGGCGAATGTTGTTACCGTAGTCGAGCGTCGGCACGCCGGCGTTCCAGAACGCCACCATCGCCTCGACATGCTCGCGCATCGACGCGCGCGCCGCCTTCTCCACCGCCTTCGGATCACTGACGCGCTTCTCGCGCCATTCGGCCATGGTCCAGCCCTTGGGCAGATAGCCGTTGATCGGGTCATGCGCCGAGGTCTGGTCGGTGAGGATATCGGGGCGGATCCCACGCCTGAACATCTCCGGCACGATCTCGGCGGCATTGCCGAGCAGGCCGACGGACTTCGCCTCGCCGGCCTTGGTCCAGCGCTCGATCATTTCCATCGCCTCGTCGAGCGTTTCGGCCTTCTCATCGAGGTAGCGAGTGCGCAAGCGGAAGTCGATCGAGTCCGGATTGCATTCGATGGCGAGGCAGGAGGCGCCGGCCATGACAGCGGCCAGAGGCTGGGCGCCGCCCATGCCGCCGAGGCCGGCGGTCAGGATCCACTTGCCCTTGAGATTGCCGCCATAGTGCTGGCGGCCGGCCTCGACGAAGGTCTCGTAGGTGCCCTGAACGATGCCTTGCGTGCCGATATAGATCCAGGAACCGGCCGTCATCTGGCCGTACATCATCAGGCCCTTCCTATCGAGGTCGTTGAATTTTTCCCAGGTCGCCCAGTGCGGCACGATGTTGGAATTGGCGATCAAGACGCGCGGCGCGTCCTTGTGGGTGCGGAAGACGCCGACCGGCTTGCCCGACTGCACCAAGAGCGTCTCGTCCTCGCCGAGCGTCTTCAGTGACGCGGCGATGCGGTCGAAATCGTTCCAGGTGCGCGCCGCCCGGCCGATGCCGCCATAGACCACGAGCTCGTTCGGGTTCTCGGCGACCTCCGGATCGAGATTGTTCATCAGCATGCGCAGCGGCGCCTCGGTCGTCCAATAGCGGGCGTTGAGCTTATCGCCGCGCGGCGCGCGGACTTCACGGATGTTGTGGCGAGGGTCGGTCATGTCGGCAGTTCCCTTTCGATCAGGTGCGGCGGGAGCGTCAGCGCGCGGCCCAGGCAATCGCGGTTTCGAGAATGGTTTTCAGCGTGGCGCGGATCGGCGCCGCGTAGGTTGGGTCGTAAGGCACCGGCCAGTTGTCCGGCGCGCCCTTTTCCGACGGCTCGCGCATATAGCCGCGGTTCGAGAGCTCCATCTGCAGCGCATGGACGCCGCTCTGCGGCCGGCCGAAACTTCTGGTGATCCAGCCGCCCTTGAAGCGCCCATTGACTACCCAGGACTGGCTGCTCGCCGCGAGGATGGCGGCTACCTTTTCCTGCAGCGATGGTTCGGTGCTCTTGCCGTCATTGGTGCCGAGATTGAACACCGGCAGCGTGCCTTCGAACAGGCGCGGCAGCACCGAGCGGATCGAATGGCAATCATACAGCACGATCTTCTCATGCATGCCGCGCAGCCGGTCGATCTCAGCCTGCAGTGCGGCATGGTAAGGCGCGAAGTAAGTCTCGCGGCGCCGGTCGATCTCGGACGGCGTCGGCTCCTCGCCCATGCGGTAGAGCGGATCGCCATCAAACGTGTCGGTGGGGCAGAGCGTGGTCGTCGCCTGTCCAGGATAAAGCGAGACGCCGGA
The DNA here is from genome assembly GCF_002294955.1 of Mesorhizobium sp. WSM3864. NCBI lineage: Bacteria > Pseudomonadati > Pseudomonadota > Alphaproteobacteria > Hyphomicrobiales > Phyllobacteriaceae > Mesorhizobium > Mesorhizobium sp. WSM3864. The sequence continues at coordinate 166,327 of NZ_NSGD01000006.1, read as the reverse complement.
GGGGTCGCGGTTGACGTCGATGACGGTGCGCGAGATGGCGGTGTGGACGACCGTCGCGCCAAGATCGTTCGCGAAGTCGTACAGCTTGTCGATCCACCAGTCGCAGTCGCGGCGGCCGAGCCACGGCGAGACCAACCGGCTGTCGAGGCCCGCAAGATCTATGCCGGTGTGCGGGATCGAGACCAGCAGCGGCGCCGTACCGCGTGTGATGGTGAGCCAGGGCGTGGTCATTGGAGCTCTCCACGGGTTGGAGCTCTACGGCGCCCCCCTCTGTCCTGCCGGACATCTCCCCCACGAGGGGGGAGATCAGATATCACGCCGGCTTTCGCCAATCGTCCACGTTGCAAGAAGGAGCGGGGCGCCAAAGTTGCCAATCTCCCCCCTTGTGGGGGAGATGTCCGGCAGGACAGAGAGGGGCGTGAAGGATCGCGACCTATCAGAGCATTCAATCTCATGACGCAATCCCCGGCAGCGCCACCGCAGCCGCCGCCTTAACCGCGGCGCCGCTGCGGACCAGGGCGATCGCCTTTTCCATGTCGGGGTGGAAATGCCGGTCGTTGTCGAGATGCGGCACCTCGGCTCGGACCAGCTTGCGCACCGTTTCCAGCACTTCGCTCGAAGCGAGCGGGGCATGGAAATCGCAGCCCTGCGCGGCTGCCAACAGCTCGATGCCGATCACGGCCGTTGCATTCTCGATCATGCCGAGCAGCCGGCGCGCGCCGTGGGCAGCCATCGAGACATGGTCTTCCTGGTTGGCCGAGGTCGGGATGGAATCGACGCTCGCCGGATAGGCTTTCTGCTTGTTTTCTGAAACGAGCGCCGCCGCCGTCACCTGGGGGATCATGAAACCGGAATTGAGGCCAGGCTTCGGCGTCAGGAAAGCCGGCATGCCGGAGAGCGCCGGATCGACCAGCATGGCGATGCGCCGCTCCGACAGCGAGCCGATCTCGCAGACCGCAAGCGCGATCATGTCGGCGGCAAAGGCCACCGGCTCGGCGTGAAAATTGCCGCCCGAGAGCGCGGTGTCGTCTTCGGCGAAGATCAGCGGGTTGTCGGTGACGCCGTTGGCTTCAGTCTCGAGCGTGTCGGCCGCCTTGCGCAGGACGTCGAGCGCGGCGCCCATCACCTGCGGCTGGCAGCGCAGGCAGTATGGATCCTGCACGCGCTCGTCGCCAACGCGGTGCGATTCACGGATGGCGCTGCCGGCCATCAGATTGCGCAACGCTTCCGCGGTCTCGATCTGGCCGCGATGCTTGCGCAACAGATGAATGCGCGGGTCGAAAGGCGCGTCGGAGCCGCGGGCAGCATCGGTCGACAGGGCGCCGGCGACCAGCGCCGACTGGTAGAGCGTCTCGGCTTCGAACAGGCCGGCGAGCGCGAAGGCGGTCGAGAACTGGGTGCCGTTGAGCAGCGCCAGGCCCTCCTTGGCGCCGAGCGTGACCGGTTCCAGCCCATGCGAGACGAAGGCGACCTTGGCCGGGAAACGACCATGCGGGGTAAAACATTCACCGACGCCGATCATGACGGCCGTCATGTGCGCGAGCGGCGCGAGGTCACCCGAGGCGCCGACCGAGCCTTGCGCCGGCACGACCGGAATGACGTCGTTGGCGAGCATCCCCTGGAGCAGGTCGATGGTCTCGGCGCGCACGCCGGAAGCGCCCTGGGCGAGGCTCGCCAGCTTCAACGCCATCATCAGCCGCACCACGGGGGCCGGCATCGGTTCGCCGACGCCCGCGGCGTGGGAAAGCACGATGTTGCGTTGCAGCGTTTCAAGATCGTTTGCCGGAATGCGAACGCTGGCGAGCTTACCGAAGCCGGTGTTGATGCCGTAGACCGGCTCGCCTTTGGCGATGATGCGGGCAACGGCTTCGGCGCTGGCCTTGATCTTCGGCTGGCAGGCATCGTCGAGCTTCGGCACGGCGCCGCGATAGATGGCGCGCCAGTCGGCAAGCGTCGCGCTGCCGGACTTCAAGATCAGTTCGGTCATTGTCCTCTCCAGATGCGGGCATGGAGCGGGTTGAAGCCCATGCGGTAGACAAGTTCGGCCGGACGCTCGATATTCCAGACGGCAAGGTCGACCGATTTGCCGGCTTCCAGCGTGCCGATCCTGTCGAGAAGCCCCAGCGCACGCGCGGCCTCGCGGGTGACGCCGGCGAGGCATTCGTCGACGGTCAGGCCAAAGAGCGTCGCGGCCATGTTCATGGTGAGCAGCAGCGAGGTTAGCGGCGAGGTGCCGGGATTGGAGTCGGTGGCGACCGCCATCGTCACGCCATGCCGGCGGAACAGCTCGACCGGCGGCCTCTTGGTCTCGCGGATGAAATAGTAGGCGCCGGGCAGGATGGTCGCGACGGTGCCGGACCCGGCCATCGCCGCGGCGCCCTCCTCATCGGTGTATTCCAGGTGATCAGCCGACAGCGCGCCGTAGCGCGCGGCAAGCGCGGCGCCATGCAGGTTGGACAACTGGTCGGCGTGAAGCTTCACCGGCAGGCCAAGCGCTTTCGCCTTATCGAAGACGCGCGCGATCTGTTCCGGTGAGAAGGCAATGCCCTCGCAAAAACCGTCGACGGCGTGCGCGAGCTTTTCGGCGGCAACCGCCGGGAGGATCGTGCCGGCGACGAGATCGATGAAAGCGTCCTTGTCGCCCCTGGCTTCAGGCGGCAGCGCATGGGCGGCGAGACAGGTCGTACGGATCGTGACGGAGCGCTCACCGGCCAGACGGCGCGCGGCGCGCAGCGACTTTTTTTCATTGTCGGCATCGAGGCCGTAGCCGGACTTGACCTCGACGGTCGTCACGCCCTCGGCCATCAGCGCGTCGAGGCGGGGCAGCGTCTGGGAGACGAGCTCGTCTTCGCTCGCGGCGCGCAGCGACTTGACCGAGGAGACAATGCCACCCCCTGCCCTCGCCACCTCCTCATATGTGGCGCCGGCCAAGCGCATCTCGAATTCGTTGGCGCGGTTGCCGGCATAGACAAGGTGGGTGTGGCAATCGATCAGGCCGGGGGTGATCCAGCGGCCCTGGCAATCGATCGTTTCGGCGCCCTGCCCGACGGCTGCCGGCAAGTCGGCCTCCGGTCCGGCATAGACGATCAGCCCATCGCGCGCGGCGATCGCACCTTTCTCGACGATGCCGAGACCGGCAGCACCCTCGGCCATGGTCGCCAGGCGCGCATTGCGCCACAGACGAAGGCCGCTCTTTCCGTTTGCTCCACCCATCATCTTTTCCATTTGAAAGGATGACGATTATGTATATACATATTGGAACGCGACGCAAGTGTTAATGTCGCTCGGGCTTTCGGATTGGGAGTTTGGACGTGACGGTGATCTTTGCGGAACAGGCGCTGCTGCCCGGCGGTTGGCGGGGCAATGTGAGGATCGCATTCGAGGGCGGCCGTATCTCTGAAGTCGAAGCGGGCTCTTCGGCACACGTCGGCGACGAACGCCACGCCATCGTCCTGCCCGGCATGCCCAACCTGCATAGCCACGCCTTCCAGCGCGGCATGGCGGGACTTGCCGAGTTGCGCGGTCCCTCGGCCGACAGTTTCTGGAGCTGGCGCGAGGTGATGTACCGCTTCGCGCTGTCGATGACGCCGGACCAGGTCGAGGCGGTCGCGGCGCAGCTTTATGTGGAGATGCTGGAAGCCGGTTTTTCGCGCGTCGGCGAGTTCCACTACCTTCACCATGATCGCGACGGGCAGCCTTACGCAAACATCGCCGAGATGGCGGAGCGGATCGCGGCTGCCGCCGCCGACACCGGCATCGGACTGACGCTGCTGCCGGTCTTCTATGCCCATTCGGCCTTCGGCGGCGCTGCTCCCAACGAAGGCCAGCGGCGATTCATCAATGATGTCGAACGCTTCGGACGTCTGCTTGAGAAAACTCGCGAGGGCGTTCGCTCGCTTGAGCAAGCCGTCGTCGGCCTCGCGCCGCACAGCTTGCGCGCCGCAACGCCGGACGAACTCAACGCCGTTGCCGCAATGGCGCCGAACGGGCCGATCCACATCCATGTCGCCGAGCAGGTGAAGGAAGTCGAGGACTGCATCGCCTGGTCGGGCAAGCGTCCGGTCGAGTTCCTGCTCGGACATGCTGAGGTGGACAGGCGCTGGTGCCTGATCCACGCCACACACATGACCGAAGCCGAGACCATCGCCATGGCCAAGGCCGGCGCCATCGCTGGCCTCTGCCCGATCACCGAGGCCAATCTCGGCGACGGCATTTTCGCCGCCCCCTCGTTCATCGAACATGGCGGCCGCTTCGGTGTCGGCTCCGATTCCAATGTGCTGATCGGCCTGACGGACGAGCTTCGGCAGCTCGAATATTCGCAGCGCCTTGCCCACCGCGCCCGCAACGTGCTGGCGCGCGCCGGCGGCTCTACCGGCCGCGCGCTGTTCGATGCCGCGCTCGATGGCGGCAGCATCGCGCTCGGCGCCGGCCCCTCAACTCTCGCCGTCGGCAGTCCGGCCCATTTCGTCTCGCTCGATGCCAGCCACCCCTTGCTTGCCGGCAAGGCGGGCGATGCCATCCTCGACGCCTGGATCTTTGCCAATGGCAGCAAGGTCGATTGCGTCTGGGTGCATGGCAAGAAGCAGGTGAGCGGCGGCAGGCATGTCAAACGCGAGGCAGTCGCCGGGCGATTCCGCAAAGTGATGATGGCGCTTTCCGAGGGCTGATCCCGATGAGCATGGCCGAATCGGTAGAGATGGAAGACGGCGAGACCCTGTCGCTGCACCAGCGTATCCTGTCCGACATCCGGGAAAAAATACTGTCGGGTGCATGGGCGCCCGGCCACCGCATTCCGTTCGAGCACGAGCTGACGGCTCAATATGATTGTTCGCGCATGACGGTGAACAAGGCGCTGTCGCAGCTCGCCAAGGCGGGGTTGATCGAGCGCCGCCGCCGCTCGGGCAGCTTCGTGCGCCAGCCGCAGTCGCAGGCGGCGGTGCTGGAACTGCACGACATCAGGATCGAGGTCGAGGCGCTCGGCCTGCCCTATCGTTATAAACGGCTGGAGCGCATGAAACGGCGCGGCAATGCCGAGGATCGGTCGCTGCTTGGGCTATCTGCGGGTCCAGTGCTTTGGCTGGAGGGGCTGCATTTTGCCGGCGAACGGCCATTCGCGCTCGAGCAGCGCCTGATCAATCTTTTGGCGGTGGGCGAGGCCAGCGAGGAAGAATTTCTCGACATTGCGCCCGGCCCCTGGCTGATCGGACGCGTGCCGTGGAGCGAGGCCGAGCACCGTATCCGCGCCATGGCGGCTGACGAAACTATCGCCGACACGCTCGACATCGATCCCGGCGCGCCCTGCCTGGTGGTCGAGCGCCGCACCTGGAGCGCCGAGCATCCGGTCACGCATGTGCGCTTCATCTATCCGGCGGAAAGCCACACGCTTGTGGCGCGGTTCACGCCTTCGCAGGGATGAGCAATCTCCCCCTCGTGTGCCCACGAGGGGGAGATTGGCAGTTTTAGCGCCTTACAGCGCCGCCGTGATAATGATCTCGACCAGATATTCCGGGGTGGCAAGCTTGGCTTCGCCGGTGGCGCGGGCGGGCGTGTGGCCCTGCGGCACCCATTTGTCCCACTCCGAATTCATCTCGGCGAAGGTGCCCATGTCGGCCAGCCAGATGATCGCCTGCACGATCTTGGTCTTGTCGGTGCCAGCCTTGGCCAGCAATTCGTCGATGGTCTTCAGGATGTCGCGAGTCTGCGAGGCGACGTTGCCGCCGGGCTCACCGACCTGGCCGGCTAGATAGACGGTGTTGCCGTGAATGACGATCTGGCTCATGCGCGGGCCGACATCGATACGACGAATGCTCATGGGAGGTTCCTTCTTTTCTAGGGTCGCGCCTGTTTAGAGTCCGTGCCGGCTCCGGGCAAGGCCGACCAGCGCGAAACCGATTGAGCCAATTTATCGGCTCCGGACCGCTTCCGTGTACACGGCGAGTTGACCGATCTGGACACAATTCCGCCGAACCGGCGTGTTGACTAATGTAATAACATCACATATCGACGGGTACTCTCGAATTCGCGCCCGATCCGGAACGTCTGATGACAAATGCCTGCCTGACCTTCCGCGACCTGACGCTCGGCTACAACAGCCATCCGGCCATCCATCACCTCAACGGCACGGTCCGAAAAGGCTCGCTGACTGCGGTGGTCGGCGCCAACGGCTCGGGCAAGTCAACGCTGATGAAGGGCATCGTCGGCGTGCTAAAGCCGATGGAGGGCTCGGTTGTCCGCGCGTCCGGCGTGCGCACCGCCTATCTGCCGCAGCAGTCGGAGCTCGACCGCAGCTTTCCGGCGCGGGTGGTCGACCTGGTCTCGCTTGGCCTGTGGCCGAAGCGCGGCATGCTCGGACGCTACACCAAAGAGGATCGCGAGTCGGTCAGCAAGGCGCTGATGGCGGTCGGGCTCGGCGGCTTCGAGAAGCGGCCGATCGACACGCTCTCCGGCGGTCAGCTGCAGCGCACGTTGTTTGCCCGCGTGCTGTTGCAGGATGCCGACCTCATCCTGCTCGACGAGCCGTTCAATGCCGTCGACGCCAAGACCGTCGGCGACCTCGTCCAGCTGATAAAGCGCTGGCATGGCGAGGAGCGCACGATCATGGTGGTCGTCCACGACCTCGATCTCGTGCGACGGAATTTTCCCGAGACGCTGCTGCTCGCCCGCCAGTCTGTCGCCTGGGGCGACACAAAAGAGACGCTCAGGCCTGAAAACCTGCTCAAGGCGCGGCGTTTTCACGAGGCCTGGGAAGAGAACGCGCCCTGGTGCGAGCCCGATGACCATGGCCATGATCACGCACACGACCACCATGATCACGCTCATCGGCATGATCACCACCACGGTTCCGGACCGAGGGCGGCGTGATGGAGTTTCTCTACGGCCTGTTCATCCAGCCCTTCGCCGATTTCGCCTTCATGCAGCGGGCGCTGTTCGGCTCGCTGATGCTCTCGCTCGGCGCCTGCCCGGTCGGCGTCTTCCTGATGCTCAGGCGCATGAGCCTGTCGGGCGATGCGATGGCGCATGCCATCCTGCCGGGCGCCGCCGCGGGCTTCCTGTTCTATGGCCTCGAAATCCTGCCGATGACCGTCGGCGGGCTGATCGCCGGCATCATCGTCGCGCTCGGCGCGGGGGCGGTTTCACGCTTCACCATCCAGCGCGAGGACGCCTCGATGGCGGCCTTCTATCTGATCTCGCTCGCCATCGGCGTGCTGATGGTGTCGATCCGAGGCTCGAGCGTCGACCTGATGCATGTGCTGTTCGGCACCGTGCTGGCGCTCAACAACGAGGCGCTGATCCTGATCTGCGGCATCGTGGTTGTGACGCTCGCCTGCCTCGCCATCTTCTGGCGGGCGCTGGTCGCCGAATGCCTCGATCCGCTGTTCCTGCGCTCGGTGAGCCGCATGGGCAGCCCGGTCCATTTCATCTTTCTTGGGCTGGTCGTGCTCAACCTCGTCGGCGGCTTCCAGGCGCTGGGCACGCTGCTCTCGGTCGGGCTGATGATGCTGCCGGCCGCCGCCGCCCGCTTCTGGACCGTTCGCGTCGAGCCGATGTGCGCGCTGGCGGTGCTGATCGGCTTTGCCTCCTGCATAGCCGGACTGCTTTTGTCCTATCACGCCTCGCTGCCGTCCGGCCCGGCTATCATCCTTTCGGCCGGCGTCGTTTATTTCTGCTCGATCCTGTTCGGCACGCGCGGCGCGCTGCGCGCCCGTATCGTGCATCACCGCCACCGCACAGCTTAATCCCCAAGCAAGGAGACTCTTCCCAATGTTGAAATCCTTTCGCGCCGCCCTGGCGCTGAGCGTTATAACATTAAGCGCTTTCGCCGCATCGTCCGCTTTTGCGGCGCCGCTCAAGGTGGTGGCGAGCTTCACGGTCATTGCCGACTTTGCCAAGAATGTCGGCGGCGACCGCGTCAACATCACCACCATCGTCGGCCCGGACGGCGACGCGCATGTCTACGAGCCGACCCCGGCCGATGCGGTGGCGATGGCCGGCGCCGATGTCGTGCTGGTCAACGGCTTGCATTTCGAAGGTTTTTTGCAGCGCCTGGTCGACACCAGCGCCACCAAGGCGACGATCGTGACGCTGACCAAGGGCGTGACGCCAATCGCCTTCAAGCCGGAATTCGCCGATGCCGACGCGGCCGAAGGCGCCGGCACCGGCGGCGGCAAGACGGTCAACGACCCGCACGCCTTCCAGTCGATCGCCAATGCCAAGATCTATGTGAAGAATATCGCCGATGCATTCTGCGCCGCCGATAGCGCGGGCTGCGACAGCTACAAGGCCAATGCCGCCGCCTACACCCAGAAACTCGGCGCGTTGGAGGGCGAAGTGACCGCGGCGATCCAGGCGATCCCCGAGGCCAAGCGCGTCGTCATCACCTCGCATGACGCCTTCGGCTATTTCGAGCATGCATACGGCCTGACCTTCCTTGCTCCGCAAGGCATCTCGACCGATTCCGAGCCTTCGGCCGCCGACGTGGCCAAGCTGGTCAACCAGGTCAAGCAGGACAAGGCGGCGGCGATCTTCATCGAGAACATCACCAACCCCAGGCTCATCGAGCAGATCGCCAGCGAGACCGGCATCAAGGTCGGCGGCACGCTCTATTCCGATGCGCTGTCGCCGCCCGACGGCCCGGCCTCGACCTATATCGACATGATGCACAACAACATCGAGCAGTTCAAAGGCGCGCTGCTCGGAAGCTAAGCGGCATCATCCAACCGGGCTAAAACCGGCCCGGTTGGATTTTCCGCCCCGCACTCTCTATTTGGCAGAGAAATCCGGTGCTACGGATTGTCGCTAATGCCGCGCGGTGGCATGACTGCGGCCAAGGATTGCGAGGACGACGCTATGGAATACCGCCAGATCAGCGAAGACTATTCGGTCTCGGGGCAGATCCAGCCCGAGGACATCGTTGCCATCAAGGACGCCGGCTTCAAGAGCGTCATCTGCAACCGGCCGGACGACGAACAGCCCGGCCAGCCCTCGGCCGACAGCGTCAAGGCGGCCGCGGAAGCCGCGGGGCTCGCCTTCCGCTACATTCCGGTGATCAGCGGCCAGCTCACTATGGACAATGTCGAGGATCAGGCCGAGGCGCTCGACGAGCTCGAAGGCCCGGTCTTCGCCTATTGCCGCTCCGGCGCGCGCTGCACCAACCTCTATGGGCTGATCCAGCAGCAGAGGGGGTGAAAGCTTGCGCATTGGCGAGAGCCAATTCCGCAGGTTCGCGTTCCGTCGCCGTCGCATCCAACAAAGATCTCCGCAAACTAAATCGGCAGCGCGCCGGTCTCTTTCAGCGTTTCCAGCACGATCGCCGTCTTCACATGCTGCACCGATTCATGCGGCAGCAGCACGCCGTTGACGAACTCGGAAAGCGATTTGAGATCGGGCGTCACCACCTTCAGGATGTAATCCATCTCGCCGGTCAGCGCGTGCGCTTCCTGCACCTCGGGTAGCCGCGCCACCAACTCGCCGAAGCGGCGGGCATTGTCGCGGTTGTGGGTGGCCAAGGTCACCGAAATCACATTGACCAGCGAAAAGCCGAGACGGTCGCGGTCGAGCACGGCGCGATAGCCCCTGATATAGCCATCTTCCTCCAGCCGCTGGCGGCGGCGCGAGCATTGCGAGGCCGACAGGTTCACGCGCTCCGAAAGATCATTGTTGGTGAGCCGCGCATCGCCCTGCAGGAGCGCCAGTATCTTGCGGTCAAATTGATCAAGGCGCGCATCATCCATGGTTTTGTCCCCAATCATGCACAATCTGCGCACATTGTGGGCATTCCAGGCGGTTGAATGCAAGCACCATGCAGCCGTCCAGCGTTATTATGGTGAAAATCGGCCAAGCACGGCCGCAACAGCTTTCGGAGGAATGCCATGGGACCCTTCCCGCATGACGCCCCACCCGCCAAGATCAGCAAGGCGAATCCCGCCGGCACCGACGGCTTCGAATTCGTCGAGTTCGCGCATTCAGACCCGGCAAAACTTGCCGAGCTCTTTGCCCGCATGGGCTATATCGCGGTGGCGAAGCACCGCACCAAGGACATCACCGTCTGGCGCCAGGGCGACATCAACTATGTCGTCAATGCCGAGCCAGGCTCGCATGCGATGAAATTCGTCGAAAAGCACGGCCCCTGCGCCGCCTCGATGGCGTGGCGCGTGGTCGATGCGAAGCATGCCTTCGACCACGCCGTGTCGAAGGGTGCTGTGCCCTACGAGGGCACCGACAAGGCGCTCGACGCGCCGGCGATCGTCGGCATCGGCGGATCGCTCCTCTATTTCATCGAAACCTATGGCGACAAGGGCTCGGCTTACGATGCTGAGTTCGAGTGGCTTGGCGAGCGCAATCCGAAACCCGAAGGCGTCGGCTTCTACTACCTCGACCACCTGACCCACAATGTCTATCGCGGCAACATGGACAAGTGGTGGGACTTCTACCGCGACCTGTTCGGCTTCAAGCAGATCCATTTCTTCGACATCGACGGCAGGATCACCGGATTGGTCAGCCGGGCGATCACCTCGCCCTGCGGCAAGATCCGCATTCCGCTCAACGAGTCCAAGGACGAAACCAGCCAGATCGCCGAGTATTTGAAGAAGTACAATGGCGAGGGCATCCAGCACATTGCCGTCGGTACGGACGCGATCTACGATGCCACCGACAAGCTCGCCGCCAACGGGCTGAAGTTCATGCCCGGCCCGCCCAACACCTATTACGAGATGTCGCATGAGCGCGTGCACGGCCATGACGAGCCGATCGAGCGCATGAAGAAGCACGGCATCCTGATCGACGGCGAAGGCGTCGTCGACGGCGGTATGACCAAGATCCTGCTGCAGATCTTCTCGAAGACGGTGATCGGGCCGATCTTCTTCGAATTCATCCAGAGGAAGGGCGACGAAGGATTTGGCGAAGGCAATTTCCGCGCGCTGTTCGAATCGATCGAGCAGGACCAGATCAAGCGTGGCGTGATCAAGCTGGATGGCAGGGCGGCGTAGTCAGCCGAAAGACCAAGCCGCCGGCTACTCTAAAGGCCGGCGGCCTTCCTCAGAATTTCGTTGATTCGGCTCTGCCAGCCGGGCCCGCTGGCACGGAAACGAGCAACCACATCGCTGTCGAGGCGCAGCGTTACCTGCTTCTTCGGATTGTCGAGTGCCGGCCGACCACGCGAGCGAATGCTTTCGGCAAGGTCCGGAAACACGTCGGCGAAGGGACGAGCATTCCGAAAATCCTCCTCGGTCCATTCGGGATTGTCCGAAACCGCATCCCAATCTTCCTCGGTGAATCCCTTGCCTGACTTGAATCCGTTGTCCAGCTTTGTAGTGTTCAGCTTAGCTTTCGCCATCGAACAATCTCCTTTCCGTCTGGTTGGCCGCCCGCATTGAAATAACCGAGATGCCTTCGGAGCCAAGCCGGGAAAAGACCACTGCAACAACGCCGCCGCCGACTACCCGACCAATCGCCATGAAACGGCCGGATTTGGCCGCCCGGATCGCCGAGGCAAGGAAAAACTCCTCGTCTAGCGCCGCGAAATCCAAGCCGTGTTTGTCAATGTTGGCCAACCGTTTAGGTTCATCCCAGACGATCTGCATCTGAATTTATGTACCTACATGAATTAAGTCAATAATTTTCGTAACTACAATAATTCCCGAAGCGTTCTCGCTTGTTCACAACCCAAGCCGCTCGACCTCGTCCTTCCTGAGCTTAATGTCGTAATCGAGCAAAAACTCATCCAATTGCGGTGGGGAGACCGAGGTGCCCGACAGCATCGCGTGCACCTGGCCGCGATGGTGGATGTCGTGCAGGAAGACATGGGCGAGGATGTCGCCGATCCTTTCGGGGATCATGCCGTCCTCGCGGCGGTCGGTGATGACGCGGCGGTCGAGATCTGCCTCCGACAGGCCGTCGCAGAAGGCGACAAGCCTGCGGTCAAAATCGGTCTGTGCAGCGGCCAGGCGTGACGCATCGTCGAACGGTGTGAAGTCGTCATAGGCCGCAGCACCGAGGCCGCCATCGGTCAGAAAATCGAGATAGAGACGATCGACCGCGAGGATGTGGTTGAGCGTCTCCTTGATCGAGGGAAAGAAACTGGTTCGACCAGCCTCGAACTCGCCGGGCTGAAGCTCCAGGACGGCGCGGTAGAGCCGGTCGTTCGACCACAAATTGTTGCGAGCCATGCGGCGAAGATGCTCGAGCAGGGTCACCTTTTCAGGTTCCTTTCTCCCCCTCGTACTTCTCGACCTTCTGCTCGATGGCGCCGAAGATCGAATGGCCGGCCTTGTCCTTCATCTCGATGCGCACCGTGTCGCCGAAGCGCAGGAACGGGGTCTTCGGCTCGCCGCTCTCGATGGTCTCGATCATGCGCAGCTCGGCGATGCAGGAATAGCCGGCGCCGCCTGCCGCGACCGGCCTGCCTGGCCCATCATTCAGCTTATTGGAGACGGTGCCGGAGCCGATGATGGTGCCGGCGGCAAGCGGCCGCGTTTTCGCGGCATGCACGATCAAGGCCGGGAAATCGAAGGTCATGTCGATGCCGGCATTGGCACGGCCGAACGGTTTGCCGTTGAGATCGGCGAGCAGCGGCAGGCTGACCTTGCCGCCGTCCCAGGCATCACCAAGCTCGTCCGGCGTCACCGCGACCGGCGAGAAAGCAGAAGACGGCTTCGACTGGAAGAAGCCGAAGCCTTTTGCCAGTTCCGGCCCCGTGATGGCGCGAAGCGTCACATCATTGACCAGCATGACGAGGCGGATGGCCTCGCGCGCCTCGCCCAGCCCGGCGCCCATCCGCACATCGCCGACGATGACGGCAACTTCCGCCTCCATGTCGATGCCGAAGGCTTCGTCGGCCATGCGGATCGGATCGCGCGGCGCAAGGAAGGAGTCCGAGCCGCCCTGGTAGATCAGCGGATCGGTCCAGAAACTCGCCGGCATCTCGGCGCCGCGCGCCTTCCGCACCAGCTCGACATGGTTCACATAGGCCGAGCCGTCCGCCCATTGATAGGCGCGCGGCAGCGGCGAATGCGCGTCATGCTCGTGAAAGCGGGCCGAGGGCACCGCGCTGGTCTCGAGCGATTCCGCCATCGCCGCCAGATGCGGCGCCAAGCGCCCCCAATTGTCGAGCGCAGCCTGCAGCGTCGGCACCAGGAAAGAAGCGTCGGTGAACCGCGTCAGATCGCGCGAGACCACGACCAGTTTCCCGTCGCGCGTCCCGTTCTTCAAAGTGGCAAGCTTCATGCGGTTTCCTCTCCTCGCGGGCTTTGTGCCGCTCGTCCCACAACAAGGCCGTCGCGAGTGATCGTCAAGCCACCCGCCGATGTTTTCCTGACTCTGACTTCACCAATCAGGACCAGTCGCCTTCCGGCGTGCCGTTGAAGCGCTTCCTCAGGTCGGCCCAGCAGTCGATGTAGTTCGCCTGCAAGGTGTCGAGTTCGGCGGCGTAGCGCGTCAGCATCTGCGGAAAGCGCGTCTCGAACATGAAGGCCATGGTGTTGTCGAGCTTGACCGGTTTCAAGTCGGCGCGGGAGGCCTTCTCAAAGCCGGAGGCGTCGGGTCCGTGCGCCAGCATCTGGTTATGCAGGCTGATGCCGCCGGGGACAAAACCTTCCTCCTTGGCATCGTACTGGCCGTGGATCAGGCCCATGAACTCGCTCATGATGTTGCGGTGGTACCAGGGCGGCCGGAAAGTGTTTTCGGCCACTAGCCAGCGCGGCGGGAAGATGACGAAGTCGACATTGGCCGTGCCCTCCTCGCCGCTCGGCGCCGTCAGCACGGTGAAGATCGACGGGTCTGGGTGATCGAAGAGGATCGCGCCGACCGGCGAAAACGTCGCCAGATCATATTTATAGGGCGCGTAGTTGCCGTGCCAGGCGACGACGTCGAGCGGCGAATGGCCGAGCTCGGTGACGTGGAAAGTGCCGCACCATTTGACGATCAGCCGGCATGGCGTCTCCTTCTCCTCGAACCAGGCGCAGGGGGTCTTGAAGTCGCGCGGATTGGCCAGGCAATTGGCGCCGATCGGGCCGCGGTCGGGCATGGTGAATTTTGCCCCGTAGTTCTCGCAGACATAGCCGCGCGCCTGACTGTCGGCGAGCTCGACCTTGAAGACGAGGCCGCGCGGCAGCACCGCGATCTCGCCAGGGCGAAGCTCGATGGCGCCCATCTCGGTGACAAAGCGCAGCGTGCCGACCTGCGGCACGATCATGAGCTCGCCGTCGGCATTGAAGAAATGGTCGTCGACCATCGAGCGGTTGGCGACATAGACATGCGCCGCCATGCCGGACTGGCCGACCGCGTCGCCGGCCGTAGTCATGGTGCGTATGCCGGAAATGAAGTCGGTCGGCTCGGTCGGGATCGGCACCGGGTTCCATCGGTACTGGCCGAGTGCCAGCTCGTGATCGCCGACGTTGGGCGCAGTCTTCCACATGGGATAGCTCGCGCCCTTGAAGCGGCCGGTATGTCTCACGCTTGGGCGGATGCGGTAAAGCCAGGAGCGCTCGTTAGTGCCGCGCGGCGCGGTGAAAGGCGAGCCGGAAAGCTGCTCGGCATAGAGCCCGTAGGCCGGCCGCTGCGGCGAGTTGCGGCCCTGCGGCAGCGATCCCGGCAGCGTCTCGGTCTCAAAATCATTGCCGAAGCCCGGCATATAGGAAAAGGCCATCCGATCCTCCCTGATCCCGGGCTGCGCCCTCAGCGTTGAGGAAGACTTTCCGGTGATGTTGACCAAACTGGTTTCATTTGTAACCATCGAAAATGTAACTATCAACGCCGAACCCCGCATCGATGGTGCGCCAAATGAAACCGGAAATTCTCGAGCTAGAAAACTTCCTGCCCTACCGGCTCTACCGGCTGGCTGACACCGTGAGCCGCGAATTCTCGCGCATCTACAAGGAGCGCCACGGTCTGACGCGGCCGGAATGGCGCACGCTCTCAGGCCTCGGCCAGCGCGGGATGATGACGGCGACGGAACTCGGCGAGCAGTCGGCCATGCACAAGACCAAGGTGTCGCGCGCGGTCGCCGAGCTCGAACGCCGGCGCTGGCTGACAAGAGCGCCGGACGAGAACGACCGCCGCGTCGAGCATCTGACGCTGACCAAGGCGGGGCTCGCCGCTTACCGGGAAATGGTGCCGCTGGCGAAGGCGTTTGAAAGGGAGCTGCTGGCGAGGCTGAGCGCGGAAGAGAGAGCGGCGATTGTCAGAGGGGTGGCAGCACTGGAAGAGGCTTTATCTTCTTCGTAGCGATCCTTCACACCCCCTCTGTCCGGCAGGCCAAAGAGGGAGCTGTCCCGCAGCATTGCCAGGATGCTGCTTCAACCAAACCTTACCAGTCCATCACCACTTTGCCGGAACTGCCGCTGCGCATCGCATCGAACCCAACCTGGAAATCGTCGATGCCGATGCGATGCGTGATCAGACCCGAGACATCCAGCGGCCCCTGCACCAGGGCGATCATCTTGTACCAGGTCTCGAACATCTCGCGCCCGTAGATGCCTTTGAGATGCAGCATCTTGAAGATGACCTTGTTCCAGTCGATCTCGAAGCCGGTGGGAGCGATGCCGAGGATGGCGATCTTGCCGCCATTGTTCATGGTGTCAATCATGTCGCGGAAGGCTGGCGCGGCGCCCGACATCTCCAGCCCGACGTCGAAACCTTCGGTCATGCCGAGTGCCGGCATCACCTCGCGCAGCTTCTCCTTCGAGGCGTCGACCACATGCTGGACGCCGAGCTTGCGCGCCAGTTCCAGCCGGACCGGATTGATATCGGTGATGACGACCTTCCTGGCGCCGACACACTGCGCGACCAGCGCGCCCATGATGCCGATCGGTCCGGCGCCGGTGACCAGCACATCCTCGCCGACCAGGTCGAAGGACAGTGCGGTGTGGACGGCATTGCCTAGTGGATCGAAGATGGCCGCGATCTCATCCGGCACGTCGTCGGGGATCGGCACGACATTGTGCTGCGGGATCGCTACATACTCGCCGAAGGCGCCGGGCCGGTTGACACCGACGCCGAGCGTGTTGCGGCAGAGGTGCCCTCGCCCCGCGCGGCAGTTGCGGCAGTGGCCGCAGACGATGTGGCCCTCGCCCGAGACGCGCTGTCCGACCTTGTATTCGGTGACGGCCGCGCCGAAATCCGCGACGGTCCCGACAAATTCATGGCCGGTCACCATCGGCACCGGCACGGTCTTCTG
Organism: Mesorhizobium sp. WSM3864; assembly: GCF_002294955.1. Taxonomy (NCBI): domain Bacteria; kingdom Pseudomonadati; phylum Pseudomonadota; class Alphaproteobacteria; order Hyphomicrobiales; family Phyllobacteriaceae; genus Mesorhizobium; species Mesorhizobium sp. WSM3864. The sequence continues at coordinate 150,156 of NZ_NSGD01000006.1, read as the reverse complement.
CGCCCACTGGTCCCAATTGTAGATGTGGACGTCGGTGCCGCAGATCGCGGTCTTCCTGACCTTGATCAGCACGTCGTTGGGGCCGATCTCCGGCACCGGCACTTCTTCCATCCAGATGCCCGGCTCGGCCTTGGCCTTCACCAGCGCCTTCATCATGTTGGACATCGAACACTCCCCAGAAAATCTTCCCCGTCCTGACGGATCATCAACCTGCCGCTTCCAGGATGTTCTTCAGCCGCAGCAGATCGCGGTCGGTCGAACGCCGGACAGCCACGGCTATGAGCGGGGTCATGAGACGGGAAAAGCCGGCCGGCGAGCCGCGATTCCGGAGCGTCATATGCGTGCGGCCCTCGCCGGAATCCCGCCATCCATAGCTCGTCTCCATCGGAAACGGTCCTTCGTCGGATCGCATCACCAGCCTCTCGCCCGGCACGAGATCCAGGATCTCGTAGGTATAAGCGAGCCGCCGTCCGAGGAACTGGGCTACGAAGGTAATTCTCGATCCTATCTGGGCCGGTCGGGGAGTCTTCCATTCCACCGATTTGATGTTGACGTACCAGCGCGGAACATTGTCCGGATCGGAAGAAAAGGCGGCGACAACCGCGCGCGGCCTGGCGATCTCGATACTGCTCGTCACATCGATCGCCATGGTCCACTTCCATTGCCGGCGGCACCGTCAAGCGATTACACCCAGTTCCTTCCCGACCTCGCCGAATACCTCGACGGCGCGATCGATATCGGCGCTGGAGTGCGCCGCCGACATCTGGGTGCGGATGCGCGCCTGGCCTTTGGGCACCACCGGGAACGAAAAACCGATGACGTAGATGCCGCGCTTCAGCATGCGAGCCGCCATCTCCTGCGCAAGGGCGGCGTCGCCCAGCATTACCGGGATGATCGGATGATTCGCGCCGGCAAGCGTAAAGCCGAGCTTGCCCATTTGAGACCGGAAGCGTTCCGCATTGGCATATAGGCGGCGGCGCAGCGCATCGCCATTGCGGATCAGCTCGAAGACTTTCAGCGAGGCGCCGGCGATCGCCGGCATCAGCGTGTTGGAGAAGAGATAGGGCCGCGAGCGCTGGCGCAGCCAGTCGACCACCTGTTTCTTCCCCGCGGTATAGCCGCCGGATGCGCCGCCCAGCGCCTTGCCGAGCGTGCCCGTGATGATGTCCACCCTGCCCTCGACGCCGCAGTGCTCGGCCGAGCCGCGGCCGTTCTTGCCGACGAAGCCGACGGCATGGCTGTCGTCGACCATGACCATGGCGTCGCATTTCTCGGCGAGGTCGCAGACTCCTTGCAGGTTGGCGATGATGCCGTCCATCGAGAACACGCCGTCGGTGGCGATCAGCCGGAAGCGGCAGTCCTTCGCCTCCTTCAGCCGCGCCTCGAGGTCGGCCATGTCGTTGTTGGCGTAGCGGAAGCGCTTGGCCTTGGAGAGCCGCACCCCGTCGATGATCGAGGCGTGATTCAGCGCGTCCGAGATGACGGCGTCTTCCTCGCCGAGCAGCGTCTCGAACAGGCCGCCATTGGCATCGAAGCAGGAGCCGTAGAGAATGGTGTCGTCCATGCCGAGGAAGGAAGAGATGGTGGCTTCGAGCTCTTTGTGTTCTTCCTGGGTGCCGCAGATGAAGCGCACCGACGCCATGCCGTAGCCATAGCGGCCGAGCGCCTGCTTCGCCGCATCGCGCAGCTCGGGGCTGTCGGCGAGGCCGAGATAGTTGTTGGCGCAGAAATTCAGCACCTTCTGGCCGGCGACCTCGATCAGGGCCGACTGCGTGGAGGAAATCACCCGCTCGGACTTGTAGAGCCCGGCCGATTTCAGGCCTTCAAGCTCGTTGTCGATGTGGGAGAGAAACGCTGCGCTCATCGTCTGGCCCCGTTTGTTTGATGCGGACTGTCGCGCTGCGGACAAGAAAAATCCATCGCAAAAACGACCGCTTCGGTGGAGTTGCGCAAGCCGCGCCGCAGCCCGTTCAGCGCAACTGGAGAAGGATGTGTTCAAATGCGACGATCTGCGAAAGGACATAATAACCATACTGTCAGCTTTGTCGCGCCGCGAGCTCCGGCGCCGTGCCGGTTTGCCGAGCTGTTAACCCTTTCACGTCAAGGGTTCTGGCGCCGCATATTCATGGCAGGAATCCGTCGATCGGGAGGGGTCACTCAGTTATGTCGCAGCAGCCGGTGCACAGCGTTTCGCGCAAGCTGATTCTGCTGATCAAGAGCGGCTACTGGCTGGCCTTGCTGATCATCGCCGCCATGGTGATGGCTTCCTTCATCCTGCTGCAGCAGTTGATGGCGCAGCAGCAGCATAACGACGCGCTGCTCAACATCGTCTCCACGCAGAAGGCGCTGTCGCAGCGCATCGTCTTCCTGGCCAGCGCGACCGGTGCGGCCCCGCGCGACAAGCAGCCGGCGCTGGTCACCGCGCTCAAGCAGGCAACGGGCGAGTTCGAGACCAATTACGACCGGCTGCTCAAGGAGACCGGCGCCGATCCGCTATCGCCGGCGCGCAACGATCCGCAATCGATCGAATATGTGCTGTTCAGCAAGCCGTTCCATCTCGACTATTTCTCCGTCGGGCTTATCGCCAACGGCGATCGACTGGTTTCATCATTTGCATCCCAGCTCGGCATGCAAAGCGACGGCTATAAGGGCGGCGGCGAGCGCGTCGGCCTCGACGCCTCCGTCGCCAATGCGACTTTGTCCGGCTATGCCGCGCTCGGCCAGCGCATCAGCGCCTTCGCCACCGAGCGGTCGGATGAGATGCTCAGCCTGCACCGCACGCTGTTCTTTGCCACCATCGGCGTCATCGTGCTGGTCGCGCTATTCATCTTCCGGCCGATGTCCAAGGCCATCCTGCGCAAGACGCATGAACTGGTCGACGCCCGCAATTCGATGGCCTTCATCGCCGTGCATGACGGCCTGACCGGCTTGCACAACCGCACCTTCCTCACCGATCATTTCGACACGCTGATCAAGGGCGCGCATCGTCGCCGCGAGCGGCTGGCGGTGATCCAACTCGACCTCGACCGCTTCAAGCAGATCAACGACACGCTGGGGCACGCGGCGGGCGACTATGTGCTTGTCGTCACCGCGCAACGCATGCGCGATTCCTGCCGCGCATCGGATCTTTGCGCCCGTCTGGGCGGCGACGAGTTCGTGATGATCCTCAACGGCGCCGGCAGCACCGAGGACATCCATGCACTGGCCAAGCGCATCATCGCCAACATCAACGAGCCGATCACCTTCCAGGGCACGACCATAATGCCTGGCGCCAGCGCCGGCATCGCCGTCTATCCAGTCGACGCCGACAACGCGCAGGACCTGCTCGTCCATGCCGATCTCGCCCTCTATTCGGCCAAGAAGCTCGGCGGCGGCAGCTTCTCCTTCTTCTCCGAAGAGCTGCGGCGCGAGCTCGACTACCGCAAGCAGCTCGAGCAGGACATCCGCACGGCGATCGCGGAAAAGATCTTCGAGGTCTATTTCCAGCCTCAAGTGTCGCTCACCAGCGGCAAGATCAGCGGTATCGAAGCACTGGTGCGCTGGAAACACGCCACGCGCGGCATGATCTCGCCCGGCGAATTCATCCCGGTGGCGGAGAAGTGCGGCTTCATGCCGGATATCGGCCGCATCGTCATCAGCAAGGCGATCAACGAAGCCGCCGAATGGGATCGCGCCGGCATCGATTTCGGACGCATCGCCGTCAATGTCTCGGGCACCGAGCTGCGCGAGCCGGATTTCGACAATTTCCTGTTCGGAACGCTGGAGCGGGCAGGGCTTGCGCCGCAGAAGCTGTCGCTGGAAATCGTTGAATCCGTCATCCTCGACGACGAGAAGACCGGCATCGCCGCCAAGCTCAGGCATATCCGCGCGGCGGGCGTCCATCTCGAGCTCGACGATTTCGGCACGGGCTATGCTTCACTCAGCCATGTCAACCCGAACGAGATCGATCGGCTGAAGATCGACCGCCGCTTCGTCCAGAATATCAACGAGAACGGCGACAACACCAAGATCGTGCGCGCCATCACCGAGCTTGCCCGCGGGCTCGGCATCTCGATCGTCGCCGAGGGCGCGGAAACGGAGGCCGAGCTCGACTCGCTGATGGCGATCGGCTGCGACCAGGTGCAGGGCTATTCGATCGCCTTCCCGATGCCGCAGGACAAGGCGCGCGAATGGCTTACCGCGCGCAGCCCGAAGAAGGCGAAGCTCAAGGTGCTGCAGGGCAGCCGGGCTTAACCTCCCACATTCGCCCGAAGCGCCGCCAGCACCTCGGCGAATTCCGCAAGCCGGTCGTCCGGCAGCCCAGCTCTCAGCCTTTTGTCGAAGGCGACGGCCTCGAGGCGCAACTTCTCGAACAGCGCTTCGCCGGTTTCGGTCAGCGCCACCTGATGCACCCTGCGGTTCTGCGGATCGCGGCGGCGCGTCAGCAGCCCTTGCGCCTCCATGGCGTTGAGGTGATGCGTCAGCGTCGCGCCCTGGATGCCGATCATGCCGGCAAGCTCGCGCTGGTTGGCCAGTTCCTTCGACTTGACCGAGAGCAAGGTCACCCAGACCGGCAGCGTTCCGCCGACCTCCACCAAGGCAGCGTCAAAGGCCTGCGCCACCAGTTTGGCGGTGCGCGCGAGATTCATGCCGATGGGCGGGCGATCAAATGGCGTCATGGCTGGACACTAGAACAAGCAACGGGTTGGCGAAACTTCGCATGAAGCATTGACATCTAACTGTTAGATATCTAACTTTGTCTTATTAACGTTGTCGGACCCAGCCGAAAGGCAAACCCGACAGGCAAAGCGTCACACCGGTGGCGGGGCGAACGAGAGGAATGCAGTCATGCAATATGTCTACATCGTCGTCATCGGCCTGCATGTTATGGCCGGCGTCTTCTGGGCCGGCACGACCATTGCGGTTGCCCGTGATCCGGAGATCAAGGCGGAGCGCTTTATCCGGCCGCAACTCGGCGCCTCCGGCATGGTCTTCTTGACCGGTCTGCTGCTCTGGTATTTCTTCCACGAAGGCGCTTTCGGCCCGATGGAAATGGTGCTGGCGCTGGGCATTGCGACAGCGCTGATCGCCGCCGGCGTGCAGGGCGCCCTTGTAGCCTCTTCCAGCAGGCAACTGGCAGGTGCCGATGCGGCGACGCAAGCGCAGTTGCGCGCGAAAATGACCAAAGGCGAACGCCTTGCCGGCGGGCTGCTGGTCATCACCGTATTGTGCATGGCCACGGCCAGGATGTTCTGACCGTCAACGGCTCGCGCGGTACCGGTGCGGGCCGGCGGCCGCGCGCGGCGCACCGGACCAACGCGGCAGGTGGCTCTCCTTGTGACGGTCCGGTGCGTTCCCCAGTGCGGCCGTCGCCGGCGCATCAGATCACCTCAACGGAACCGCCGCGCAGATTTTCCCGTCGCAGCTTTGTGTAGGTGCGCATGTTGGGCGCGATGCGAAAACCTTCCAGCCTGACGTCCTCAAGCGCTGCCGCCCAGCCAAGCGCTTCATCACGGCCACCATATGTTTCGATCGTCGCGGCGAGATCCTCGCGGCCCAGTTGCCTGGCCAGGATGGCGCAGGCCGCGACCCGCGTTTCGATGATTCCAGCCTGGCCAATGGAGGACCCAGGTTCAGATCCGGATGCCGAACCTGATGCCGTCATAGATGGCGGCGTGGATGTTGCGCGAGGCGACTGCGTCGCCGATGCGGAACAGAACAAAGCCGCCTTCCGGATTGCGTGGCGGAAAAATGTCGCCGCCGCTTACCAGCCGCTCGTAGTCGACCGCGCCGCCATTCTTCGACAGCGGCTTCAGCGCGAGGTAGAGATCGTCGAGCGGCGCGGTGCCATGCTCGACGACCACCTGGTCGACACGCCGCTCGCCGCGCCAGCCATCGGCGAAGTCCGACGCCAGCTCGGCGATGAGCTGGTTGCCCTCGCGTCGCACGGAGCGCAGACGGGCGTTGATGGTGACGGTGACGCCTTTCTCGTGAAAAGCGCGCATATAGGGCACGTGGTTCAGGCCGCCCATTTCCGGCGCGAAGAAGCGCTCCGGTGAGACCAGCTCCAGCTTCGAGCCGCTGTTGGCTATCAATTCCGCCGCGCCCATGCCCTGATGGCCGCCATTGTCGTCATAGAGCAGCACGCTCTCGGCCGGCTTGACGCTGCCGGCCATGATGTCCCAGCTCGAGGTGACGAGATTGTCGCCCGCTGCCAGCGGCGGGTTCTGCGGCAGGCCGCCGGTGGCGACAATCACCACATCCGGCGAAAGTGCGAGGACATCGTCTTTTTCGGCCCATGTGTCGTAGCGGATCTCGACGCCGAGGCGATCGAGCTCGGCAAGCCGCCAGTCGATGATGCCGATCAGCTCCTTGCGGCGCGGATTTTGCGTCGCGAGCCGCACCTGGCCGCCGGCCTGGCTGGACGCTTCGAGGACCGTCACCTGATGGCCCCGTTCGGCGGCGACACGCGCAGCTTCCAGACCGCCCGCCCCGGCGCCGACGACCACCACCCGCCTCTTCGGCCCTTCGCTTTTCGCGATGACATGCGGGATCGTCGCTTCGCGGCCGGTGGCGGCGTTGTGGACGCAGAGCGCCTCACCGCCTTCATAGATGCGATCGAGGCAGTAGGTGGCGCCGACGCAAGGCCGGATCTCGTGCTCGCGCCCTTCCATCACTTTCCTGATGATATGCGGATCGGCGATATGGGCGCGCGTCATGCCGACCATGTCGAGCTTGCCGGAGGCGATCGCATGACGCGCGGTCGCGACATCGGATATCCGCGCCGCGTGGAAAGTCGGGAATTTCGTCGCCGCCCTCACCTCGCCGGCGAAATCGAGATGCGGCGACGAGCGCATGCCGGCCACCGGGATGACCTTGGTCAGCGCCGCGTCGGTCTCGATCGAGCCGCGGATGATGTTGAGGAAATCGACCTTGCCGGAGCCAGCCAGACGTTTCGCGATCTCGACGCCCTCCTCCTTCGACAGGCCTTTTTCGAAATCCTCGTCGGCGACCATGCGGATGCCGACGACGAATTTCTCGCCGACCGCGGCGCGAACCGCATCCAGCACCATGTTGGTGAAGCGCAGCCGGTTGTCGAGCGAGCCGCCGAAATCATCGTCGCGATGGTTGGTGGCGGGCGACCAGAAGCCGTCCATCAGATGGCCGTAGGATTCGAATTCGATGCCGTCGAGGCCGGCCGCCTGGCAGCGCTGGGCGGCGGAAGCATAATCGGCAACGATGCGCTCGATGTCCCAGTCCTCGATGGTCTTGGGAAAGGCGCGATGCGCCGGCTCGCGCACCGGCGAGGCGGAAAGCACCGGCAGCCAGTCGGCCTTGTTCCAGCCGGTGCGGCGACCGAGATGGGTGATCTGGATCATGACCTTGCAGTCATGCTCATGACAGGCATCCGCAAGTTCGGCGAGCCACGGCACGATGGCGTCGTCATAGACATGCAGGTTGCCGAAGGCGGCCGGGCTGTCGCGTGACACGATGGCAGAGCCCGCTGTCATCGTCAGCGCCATGCCGCCCTTGGCCTTCTCGGCGTGGTAGAGCCGGTAGCGCTCCTTCGGCATGCCGTCCTCGGAATAAGCCGGCTCATGGCTGGTCGACATCACCCGGTTCTTCAGCGTCAGGTGCTTGAGCTGATAAGGTTGGAGAAGCGGGTCGTTGCTGGTCATCGTCTTCCTGCCGTATCAAATTGCGCGGGAGCTGCTCCCGCTTCCATTTCACGCATCGGATTCATCCGAAAACCGCTGCGCGGCTTTCGCTCCAATGCTAATGAGCCGCCAAACCCGCCGGGTCCGTTCGATCGCGGCGCACTTTCAACTGATTGCACCTGCCGCTCTTGCAATCATCGGCGGCAGCAAGGAGCCATCGATGACCGACGCCAAAAACCTGACCCAGCTCGGCAAACACGTCGAGACGCCGCAGAGTCCCGAACAGGCAGTCCTGGAAACCGTGCCGTTCGAGCGAGGCGACGGCCCGCCCGCGATCGTGCGCTTCACCTGCCCGGAATTCACCTCGCTCTGCCCGGTCACCGGCCAGCCCGACTTCGCCCACATCGTCATCGACTACGCGCCCGACAAGACGCTGGTGGAATCGAAGTCGCTGAAGCTGTTCATGACCTCGTTCCGCAACCATGGCGCCTTTCACGAGGAATGCACCGTCATGATCGGCCGCCGCATCGTCGAAGCGACCAAGCCGCTCTGGCTGCGCGTCGGCGGCTACTGGTTCCCGCGGGGCGGCATCCCCATCGACGTCTTCTGGCAGACCGGCGCGCCGCCCGAAGGCGCCTGGCTGCCCGACACCGGGGTCGCGCCATATCGCGGGCGCGGGTGAGTTTATCGAGCGGCCATCAGACATGGCCGGCCGCATTGGTTCGGCACAGGTTGGTCGCAAGAAACGGAACGACCGAAATGCGATAGCGTTGCTGGTCGTGGCGCAACAGATCGACATGACCGGCGCCGTTGAACCAGACCAATTGCGAGGCAGCGGCTTTTTTCAGCGCCATTACCTGCCCGTGGTCTATAAAGGGATCCTCGCCGCCGGCGAGCAAGAGTAACGGCTTGCCGATTTCGCCGAGGCGGTCGACCGGCCTGACATCGTCGGCGCTTATTCCGAGCCGAAGCGGCATCTGCGCCAGAAGGACATCCGCTTGGAGGCTACGCAGCATGCTGAACGGCATTCGACGAGCCGTCGTCTCGCGCAATGTCGCGTAGAGCTGTTCCAGCACGTAGGCATCGGCGATCGCCTTCGGTGCAGCAAAGACAAAGGCTGCCGCTCCCAGCGAGGATCCCACGGCGCCGATCTTTTGCCCGGGGAAGCGCTGTCGTGCATATGTCAGGATGCGGACAGCGTCCTGCCCTTCAATGTAGCCGAAGCCTTGTACGGTTCCGCCGCTCTCGCCGTGCCCCGACAGATCGAACAGGGCAACCGAATAGCCGCTATCGGATAGCAGTTTTGCGCGTTGCAGCATCGCTAGCCTGTTGGCGCCGCGCCCGTGCAACAGGACGATCGCACCGCAACTGTCCTTTCGACCAATCACCCAACCGACAAGTTCGGGCGCACCAGCCTGGTTGAGCACGACGCGCTCGACGGGCACCTCGCTCGGCGCCGTCAAGTTCTGACGGAGCCCGCGGGTGATCAGCGTTGTTCCAGCCGCCCAGTCGGCCGCGCAAAGTCCGATAATCGCCGCCGCAAGGATAGCACGGAGTTTCATCTGTGATGCCCTGACCGCGACTTCATCATTCGCACTGGTACTGGCTGAGCGCCCATTCGCCGGTGACCGACAGGAGGTCGGAGATCTTCCAGTCGCCGCCGACCTTCTTCAGCTTCCATTCGAGACGGTGCTGGTGGCCTTCGACGACGAAGACGACCACCACCTTGGCCTCGTCACCATTGATCGCTTCGATGGTGCGCAGGCTCTTGTCGATGGCGAGCTTGTCGTAATCGGCATTGTCGAGCGCCATGTTGGGATCGAGGCACTCGCCCTGACCCGAGGCGCGCAGCGCGTCGGCTTTGTCGAGCACGCTCTTCGCCGGATCGCTGAAGTTCTTGCGCTGGCTGGGGTCCAATTCCAGCCCGAGATGCTCGTAGAAGGGCTTCACCACCGCCGTCGGCGATCCGGGCAGGACGGGCGCAGCTGGCGCCGGTTCGGCCGGCTTGCTTTCAGGCGTTGTGGCCGGCGCCGACTTGTCGATCGCCGGCGCATTGTCGCCAGAGGACGCGTTCGGCGGCGGCGAGCCGAACAGTCCTTGCCCGTAGGCGCCGCCGTTCAGCCCCGCGGTCAGCATCGACAAGCTCGACAGCGCGAGGACCAGACGCCGAAGCACGGCGTCACTCCGTCGAGGAGCCGCATTCCAGCGTGCTGAGCGTCCAGTCGCTGGTTTTGGAGGTGATGTCGGCGATCTTCCACTTGCCGTCCACTTTCTTCAGCGACCACACCATTTCGCGTTTGGAGTCATCGCCTTCCGAGAAAAGATTGAAGCTTGCCGTCACCTCGGCGGTGTCGCCATTGACGGCCTCGGCAAGCTTCAGCGTCTTCGACACGGTCTTCTGGTCGAAATCCTGGGCGTCGAGGCCTGGGTCGAAGTCGATGCAGGATACCTCGTCGGGCTTCTCGTTGCGGGCCTTGTCGTTGGCTTCGAAGAGCTTGGTGACCGGCTCGGTGAAGCGGTCGCGGTATTTCGCGTCCGCCTCGAACTTCACTTCAGGCACATAGAAGAACTTCACGGCGTTGGAAGCCGGCCCGGCGAGTGCCGCGGCAGGCAAGGCGATCGAGATGGCAACTGCGATCATCGGTCTCATGCAGGATCTCCGGATGGTCGGCGGCGTGGTGGCACGATCACCACCACGCATCCTGCATATCGGCTTTTTCACGACGCATGAAGTCCTGCGCTGCGCGGCTTAAGCTTCCAGCCAGACGTTCTGGAAATCCATTTGATAGGTTTGGTGCATGGCGTAGTTCTTCACCTTCTTGTTCATGTGGCAGTAGAGCTTCTGCCAGAACGGCTGGATGATGACGCCGGAGTCCTGCAGGATCTGCTCGACGTCCTTCATAACCTCCTTGCGCTTGGCGACGTCGATCTGCGACAGCGCCTCCTTGAGCTTGGCGTCGAAATCCGGGTTCGAGAACGCGGTCTCATTCCAGGCCTCGCCGGTGCGATAGCCCAGCGCCAGCACCTGCACGCCGAGCGGGCGCATGTACCAGATGGTCATGGAATAAGGATATTTCGTCCAGTCGTTCCAGAAGGTCGAACCGGGCAGCACCGTGCGCTTCACCTTGATGCCGGCATCGCGCAACTGGCCGGCGATCGCGTCGCCGGTGTTCTTCTGCCATTCGTCCTCGACCGTGATCAGCTCGTGCTCGAAGTCGGCCTGCCCGGCGTCGGCCATCAGCTTCTTGGCGCCCGCCGCGTCCCGTTCCTTCTTCGGCAGCGGGTAATATTCCGGATGGATCGGGCTGACATGGTGGTTCTCGCCGACCGTGCCGCGACCGGCGTAGCCGAGCTGCATGACCTGGTTGTTGTCGACCGCCATCTGCAGCGCATTGCGCACCCGTTTGTCATCGTAAGGTTTGTGCGTGATGTTGGTGCGCGCAACGAGCGTGGTCGCCGTCGCGACTTCCGATTTCACCAGCTCCATCTTGTCGAGGGGGTCGATGAAGTCGGCCGGGGTCTCGAAATCGAGGTCGATCTCGCCGGAATCGAAGGCATTCAGCGTGGCGTTGAAGTCGGTGCCGTAGTCGATGAACTCGACCCCGTCGAGCGGCGCTTCGCCGCCCCACCACTTGCCGTTCTCGCGGCGCTTGACCACGGCTTTCTGGCCGACATCGTAAGACACCAGCTCGAAAGCCCCGGTGCCGATCGGCTTCTTGATCGGATCGGCGCCATCCTTGTCGAAGTTGCGATGCACGACCAGCGCCGGATAGTCGGTGAAGCCCGGGATGATCGCGATATCGGCTTCGGACAGCTTCAGCTTGACCGTATGGTCATCGACCTTGGTGATCGCGCCATCCCTTGCCTTGCCGGTCTTGGCGTCGACCAGCGCGCCGACGCGGGCGGCCATGGAATTGCCGGAAGCCCCCTTCTCGCACCAGCGATTGAGGTTGAAGACGACGTCATCGGCGTTGAAGGCATCGCCGTTGTTCCAGGTGACGCCTTTGCGCAGATGCAGCGTGTATTCGGTGGCGTCGTCGTTGACGTCCCAGCTTTCGAGCAGCACCGGCTCGAAGGTGAACTGGTGCGTGTAGCGCACGAGCGGCTCCAGCCAGGTGCGGGTGACGTTCGCCATCTCCGTCCAGTCATAGGTGCGCGGGTCCTTCTGCGCCTTGACCGACATCGCGACATGCAGCGTTCCGCCTTTCTTCGGCTCTTGCGCCAGGGCTTTTGTCGGCGCGGCAAGGCCAATCATGCCATAGGCGAACGCCGTCGACGCGCCGAAGGCGCTTGCCAGCGCCAGGAATTCGCGCCGGTCCACGCGGCCCGCGCGCGCTTCTTTAACCATCGCCTCGATGGCGGCAGGAACGCGATCACCGTTGCTTTTGAAGATTGTCATTTTTTCCTCCCATGTTGCGAAACATTGGCCATCCTGGTGCACTTTTTTTCAGCTGTAGATGGCGCCTGCAGCGTGAGCGTGCGTCCAGACGCTGCCTTGCCTGAGATAGTGAGAACTCGCTCCATCCTGCGGCATTTCGAATATCGTATACGAGCCTTGTTGAGCGTCAAGCTTCTTGGGGCATGAGCTGGAGAAAGATGCCGGGCGAAGAACCACCTTCACACCTTCGCACGCTTCATCGGCCAGGTGTCCGCCACGCGATAGCCCGCCGGCCAAGGATCTTCAGGATCCAGCATGTGCTGATGGATGCCGGTGATCCAACCGCGACCGCTGATCTGGGGGCGTATTGCGGGCATATCGACAACCTGCGTGGTGCCGAGAATCTTGCCGTGAAATTCTGACCCGATGATGGACACACCGGTGAACCAATCCTCGGCTGTCATTTGACCCTTCGCGTGCAAGAGCGCCATGCGGGCCGACACCGCCGTTCCGGTCGGCGATCGGTCGAGCTTGCCAGGTTTTATCGAAACGACCGATTTTGCGCGGAGGCGGTTGCCATCCTGGGTGATGGCGCCGGCAAAAAGACAGAACGAATGGTGGCGCCAATCGGGACGCTCAGGGTGGGAGAACGCCATTTGTCGATTGGCCGCATCGGTGATGCGCACCCCAAGTTCGGCGAGATCACGAGCCTCGTCGGTTTCAAGCGCTAACCCAAGGGCAGGTGCGTCGACGACGACGAAACTGTCGCCTCCATAGGCCGTGTCGACCGTGATGGTACCGAGGCCATCGACCTCAAGCGGCACACCGACCCTGCTGGCGAATGATGGTACGTTTTCGACGGTGATGCGCTGGGCTTTTCCTCCGGCACACTCGGCCCGCACGCGTACCAGACCGCCCGGCGCCTCGAGCACCATTTCGGTTACCGGCTCCTGCATGGGGATGATCCCGGTGTCCAGAATTACCGTCGAGACGCAAATCGAATTGGAGCCGGACATCGGGGGCGTATCCTCCGGCTCCATTATGATCCAAGCCATCTGCGCGTCGGGATGCTTGGGAGGGACCAGAAGGTTGACGTGCCGGAAGACGCCGCCGCGCGGTTCGTTAAGAACGAAGTTACGAAGTCCGTTGTCTTCTGCAATCCATTTGCGCTGGTCCCAGACGGTGTCTCCCGGCGGAGGAGACACCCCGCCAACGATGACATCCCCGACTTCGCCCTCCGCGTGGCAGGAAACAACATGGATGACTTTCGTGCTTCGCATTCGGGAGTCCCCAGAGCCGCGGCTTCCGATTGGATATCGTATACGATCTTCGGCTCTCGTCAAGGCTCGATTGAAGGGAAATGCGCCAGTCGCTGCTGATCGGCCGGGCTCAAAAGAGCCCACGCCGGACGGCATCTCAGGCCACGCAGACACTCGGATTGAGCAGAATCGCGAGCGTATTTGATCGCGAACATCGTCTACGATATCTATGTTTGCAGATCTGACGCTCCGTGCGGAGACTCTACACGTGCCATTTGCATTTGCCGACATTCCCGATTTGGGTGCCGCCCCCACCGCTTCCGACGTGGTTTTGAAGTTCATCCGCGGAGCAATCATATCCGGGTCGCTTGATGAGGGCGAACCGATCAGGCAAGACGACGTCGCCCGCATGTTCAACATCAGCAAGATTCCGGTGCGCGAAGCTTTGAAGCGGCTCGAGGCAGAGGGATTCGTGGTATTTCAGCGAAACAAGGGCGCAATTGTCGCCAGCATGTCGGAACCGGAGATCGTGCAGATTTTCGAGGTCCGAGCCATGCTGGAATCGAACGCAATTCGGCTTTCCCTCCCCCACATGAACGAGAAGACCTTCGATAAAGCGCAAGCAAGTTGCGACTCCTTTGCGAAGGAAACCGACGTCGGCCGCTGGGCGGAACTAAATTGGGAGTTCCATTCCAGTCTTTATCTAGACGCCGGGCGACCATATCTGCTCCGCATGATCCGGTCGGTTAACGATCGCATCGAACGCTATCTGCGAGTTCAGCTGACGATTTCCGGCGGTCATGAGCTTGCGGATCGAGAACATCGCGAAATCCTGGCCGCCTGCCGCGCTGGCGAGACCGAACAGGCCGCAAAGTTGGTCTACGATCATATTATGAACGCCTGTCAATCGCTTCAGAAACACCTGGCCAACGGCAAGGTGCGCGCTGGCTGAGCCATTGGCTTGCTGTCAGTCGCGATTGCCGACGGCCTTTGCCCATTTTTTGTCAACTAACGCTATCAGGCAGCTTTTCCTCGCGCCGCGCGATCAAATCCTTGAGACCTTCGGCGATGCCCTCGTCGAGCTTCGGCTCCTGGTAGTCGGCGAGCATGTTGCGCGCCCTTTCGAGGCCGCGCGTGTCGTGATCCTTCGCGCCCTCGGCTGTCCATTGTTCGAAGGAATTGAAGTCCATGATGCTCGGCATGAAGAAGGCGCGCTCGAAATGCTCGAGCGTGTGCTGCGTGCCGAGAAAATGCCCTTGCGGACCGACCTCGCGGATCGCCGCCATGGCCTCCTTGAAATCGTCGAAGGGAACGCCGCCGGCATATTTGTACCAACCGACGAGCTGTTCACAGTCGGTGGCGAATTTCGAATAGCCGCAGGTAAGGCCGGCCTCGAGCCAGCCGGCGGAGTGCCAGATGTAATTGGCGCCGGCGAGGATCGCGGCATGCATAAGCATGTTCGCCTCGTAGCCTGCCTGGGCGTCGTTGAGCTTGGAGCCGACATGGAAGCCCGAGGTGCGCCATGGCAGTTTGTATTTCCGCGCCAGCGCGCCCATCAGATACATCATCTGCGCAGCCTCCGGCGTGCCGCCCATCGGGGCGCCGGTCTTCATGTCGACGGTCACCATGAACTGGCCATAGATCTGCGGCGAGCCGGGACGGATCAGCTGGGTGAAGGCCACCCCGGCGAGCGCCTCGGCATTGACCTGCGCGACCGCGCCGACGGCGGAGGCCGAGGTCGAGGCGCCGCAGAGCGCGAAGGGTGCCAGGATCAGCGGCTGGTTGTGGCGGGCATAGACCCGCATGGCGTCGAGCATGGTGGCGTCCCACACCAGCGGCGAATTGCAATTGGTGATCGCCACCAGCACCGGATTGTCGCGCACGAACTCCTCGCCGAACACGATCGCAGCCATAGCCATCGTGTCTTCGGCCCGCTCCTTCGACGTCACGATACCCATGAACGGCTTGTCGGAGTGCTTGAGCGCCGAATGGATGATGTGGAGGTGCCGCTTCGGCACCGGGATCTCCATCGGCTCGCAGATGATCGAGCTCGACGAATGCAGCGCCGGCGCCATGTAGGCGAGCTTGTGGAAATTGTTGAGGTCGTTGAGCGTGCCGTAACGCCGCTTGTTGTCGAGGTCGCGCACATAAGGCGCGCCATACATCGGCACGAAGATCGAGTTCTTGCCGCCGACGCGAACCGTTCGCTCGGGGTTGCGCGCATTGAGCGTGAATTCCGGCGGGACCTTCGAGACAAGCTCCATCAGCAACGCGCGATCGATGCGGACCCGTGTGTCCTTGACGTCGGCACCCGCCGCCTTCCAAAGCGCGATCGCTTCGTCGTCGCGGAACTCGCAGCCAACCTCCTCGAGGATTTTGAGCGACTCCTCGTGGATCAGTTCCACCGCCTCGTCGGGCACGATCTCATAGGCCGGAATCTGGCGAACGAGCGTCGGGAAAGACGCGACCGGCGCGCTTCTCAGCGCCTTGCGCCCAAGGCGGCCGCCGCCGCGACGGTGGGTCGGCACAGTCAATTCAGCGGCCGGTGCGTTCATGTTGTCTCCTTCATCCTGCCCGACCAAGTTAGCGACACGAAATATGGATGTGACGCTGGAAAATCCTGATCTCTTGTATAAGTTGCGCTTATGCGAAGCCTGCGCCACCTCCTGCCCTCGGCCGGCAGCCTCGTCGTCTTCGAGGCGGCAGGCCGGCTGTCGAGCTTCACCGCCGCCGGGCGCGAGCTCGGCATGACCCAGGCGGCCGTCTCCTATGCGGTGCGCGGACTGGAGGAACAGCTCGGCGCCAAGCTGTTTCAGCGCCGCCACCGCCAGGTGCTCCTGACCGAGGCCGGCGAGCGCTTCCACGCGGACGTCTCGCTGGGGTTGTCGCATATCCGCAAATCTGCCGAGGACCTTCGCCTGCAGGCGACCGGCGGCCATGTGACCCTTGCCGCCTCGACGGCCTTCGGCTCGTTCTGGATGATGCCGCGTCTGCAGCAGTTCCGCGACCAACTGCCGGGCATCGACCTGCGCATCCAGACCGCCGACCGCGACCTCGACATCATTGCCGAGGGTATTCCGCTCGGGGTGCGCGGCGGCGTGCCGCGCGACTGGCCGGACTATCACTCGCTGTCGCTGTCCGATGAAGAGATCTTCCCCGTCGCCGGCCCCAGCTACCTCGCCAAATTCGGCATGCCGAAGACGGTCGAGGAACTGGCCACGCACCGGCTGATCCATCTCGAGGAGCCCTATCGCGAGGCGCCGAACTGGGACGAATGGTTCGCGTCGGCCGGAACCAGCCTGCGCAATGCCGAGCGCGGCCTGCGCATCAACGACTATGCCCTGGTGATCCAGGCGGTGATGGAAGGGCAAGGCATCTCGCTTGGCTGGCGGCATCTGGTCGAGCGGCTGGTGGCATCAGGGCTGCTGGTGCCGGTGACCGAGCATGTGATGAGGACCGGCATCGGCTTCCACGTCATCTGGCCGAAGAACCGCGAGCTCAGCGACAACGCGCGCAAGGTCAGGGACTGGCTGGTGGCGCAGGCATGAAGTAGCCCCTCCCCCACACCGTTCGAATCCGCCTATAATCCTCGGATGCCCATTCGCCAGCTTTCCGAAACGATGATCAACCAGATCGCCGCCGGCGAGGTCATCGAGCGTCCCGCAAGCGTGGTGAAGGAGTTGGTCGAGAATGCGCTCGATGCCGGCGCGTCGCGCGTCGAGATCGTCACCGCCGGCGGCGGGCTCTCGCTCATCCGCGTCACCGATGACGGCTCGGGCATTCCCGAGCGCGAACTGGCGCTGGCAGTTGCCCGACACTGCACGTCGAAGCTGTCGGACGACATCCACGACATCCGCTCGCTCGGATTCCGCGGCGAGGCGTTGCCGTCGATCGGCTCGGTGGCCAGGCTTTCGATCCGCTCGCGCACGGCCGCCGGCGACAGCGCGGCCGAGATCAGCATCGAGGGCGGCCGGGTGTCGGCCGTCAAGCCGGCGGCGGCCAACCGCGGCACCACCGTCGAAGTGCGCGACCTGTTCTTCGCCACGCCGGCACGGCTCAAATTCATGAAGGGCGAGCGCGCCGAAAGCTCGGCCACCGGCGACGTGGTGAAGCGCATCGCCATCGCCTTCCCCGCCGTGCGCTTCACGCTTGCCGGGTCCGACCGCTCGACGCTGGAGCTGCCGGCGACCGGCGACACGCCGGAGGGCCGGCTCGCCCGCATCGCGCAAGTGATGGGCGCCGACTTTCCCGACAATGCCATTGCGATCGATGCCATGCGCGACGGCGTGCATCTTGCCGGCCACGTCTCGATCCCTTCCTACACCCGCGCCAACGCGCTGCAGCAATATGCCTATGTCAACGGCCGGCCGGTGCGCGACAAGCTGATCGCCGGCGCGATCCGCGGCGCCTTCGCCGACGTGCTGCCGCGCGACCGGCATGCGGTGACCGTGCTGTTCCTTTCGCTCGATCCGGCAACCGTCGACGTCAACGTCCACCCGGCCAAGGCCGATGTGCGCTTCCGCGATCCGGGCCTGGTGCGCGGGTTGATTGTCGGCGCCATCCGCGAGGCGATGGCCGACGCCGGCATCCGCGCCGCGACCACCGGCGCGGCCGGCATGATGGCGGCTTTCCGGCCCGGCGCGGCGTCCTATTCGCATCCCGGGCCGGCCAATGGCCACCGCAGCTATGAGGCCGCTTTTCGCGCCTCCGGCTCCAGCTTTGATCATGGTTCGACTTTGGCGCGCTCGCCGCAGCGGCCGCTCGACATGGGCGAAGCGCGGCCGGCGCGAGGCGGCTTCGCCGAGAACGATCAGGCTGCCTTCGACACCGGGCCGCTGGCAAGCGCCGACGCGCGGGCGGGCATCGCCGAGCCGGCCGAGGCGCTGCTCGGCACTGTGCTGGGCGCGGCGCGCGCTCAGGTGCATGAGAACTATATCGTCGCCCAGACCCGGGATTCGCTCATCATCGTCGACCAGCATGCCGCACATGAGCGCCTGGTCTACGAGGCCTTGAAGAACGCGCTGCACTCGCGCGCCGTGCCTTCGCAGATGCTGCTTTTGCCCGAGATCGTCGACCTTGCGGAAGAGGATGCCGAGCGGCTGGCGATGCATTCCGAGACGCTGGCCAAATTCGGCCTCGGCCTGGAGCGCTTCGGCCCGGGCGCGGTGGCGGTGCGCGAGACGCCGTCGATGCTCGGCGAAACCAATGTGCAGCAACTGGTGCGTGACCTCGCCGACGAGATCGCCGACAACGACACGGTCGAGACGCTGAAGGAACGGCTGGACAGAATAGCCGCGACCATGGCCTGTCACGGCTCGGTGCGCTCGGGCCGCCTGCTCAAGGCCGAGGAGATGAACGCGCTGCTGCGCCAAATGGAGGCGACTCCCGGCTCCGGCACCTGCAACCATGGCAGGCCGACCTATATCGAGCTGAAACTCGCCGATATTGAAAGGTTGTTCGGGCGAAGGTGAGCGCGCCAAGGCCCTCACCCAGTCTTCGCTTCACTTCCGCTGACTTCTCCCTATGGGGAGAGGAGACCTTCAGCGCCGGCGCCAACCCGTTCGAGTGGCCGCGTAGCGGCCGGATGAGGGGACAAGAAAAGGGCTGCTCGAGGCGGCGCTTTTCTTGAGTCAGGAACCGGCCTCAACCCTTTGACTTACCGCTTCAAATTCACCACGATCACACCGCCGAGCGCCAGTGCGCCGCCGAGGATGCCGAGGAGTGTCGGCACCTCGCCGAGCCAGAAGAAACCGATCAGAGCGGAGGTCGGCGAGACCAGATAGAGGAAGTTCGAGGCGCGCGCGGCCGGCAGGCGCGACAGCGCGGTGGCCCAGGCTGCGTAGGCGATCAGGCTGGGCACGAGGCCCAGATAGATGACGGCGCCGAGGCCGGCCATGTCGGCGACCGCGGCCTGCACAAACGCTTCCGCCAGGAAGGGTGACAGGCAGAGCGCGCCGAGCACCATGTTGGAAGCGGCGATCGTCAGCGGATGATGGCGGGCAAAGAGCGGCTTCTGGACGATGGTGTTGACGGCCGAGCAAAGGGCGGAGCCCAGCACCAGCAGCGCGCCGGTGTTGAAATGCAGGCCATGGCCGTCCGCCACCGCGATGATGCCGATGCCGGCAAACGAGATCACCGTGCCGAGCCAGGCCACGCCGGAAAAGCGCTCGCCGAGCAACGCCATGGCCATGATGGCCGTGAAGATCGGGCTGACATTGATGATGAAGCCGGCAGCACCCGCCGAGACGGTGAGCTCACCGAAATTGAGCATGGCGGTATAGAGCGCGACGAAGATGGCACCGCCGAAGCCGAAACGCCACAGCTCATCGATCCTGGGCAGCGCAGGACGCTTGACCGCAAGGAAGATCGCCGCCGGCACGGCCGCGATGGCGAAGCGCAGCGCCCCGAGCTCCAGTGGCTGGAAAGCGGCAAGGCCGGCGCGGATCGCCGGAAAGGCAGACGCCCAGCCGACCACCGTCAGCGCCACCGCGATCGCGGCCGTGGTGTCCATGCGCTGTGTCTCATTCAGCGTGCCGGTGTACGCGCTCATTGCCGAATCCTCGTCTCTCAGTGCCATAGAGAGAGGAAACGTCATTGCCCGCCGATTGACAAACGAGCAATTCGGGGGTCAGCTGTGAGCATGCTTCACAGCTCTGACCAGCTATTGCCGCTCGAGACTTTGCGCGCCTTCGACGCGGCGGCGCGGACAGGAAGCTTTTCCGCGGCGGCCGAAAGGCTCAACCTCACCCATGGCGCGATCAGCCGTCAGATCGCCAAGCTGGAGGACTGGCTCGGGCTCAAGGTGTTCGAGCGCAACGCGCGCGGTGTCACGCTGACCAATGAGGGCAACCGGCTGCACCTGCGCACCACCGAGGCCTTCGCGTTGATCTCGGTCAATTCCGATCGCTGGGTCGAGCCGCGCGGCACCGCGGTGGTGCGGCTGGCTTCGATCCCTTCGGTCAGCGGCCTTTGGCTGATGCCGCGCATGGCGGCGCTCGAAAACCACCCGACGCGGCTGCGCATCGTGCTCGACGTCGACAACCGCCAGGCCGACCTTGCCGACGAAGGCATCGACCTTTCGGTGCGCTGCGGGCGCGGCCGCATTCCGGGCCGCGTCTCGGTGCAGCTTTTCGAGGAGCACATTTTCCCGATCGCCTCGCCGGAACTGGCGAAGGAGATCGGGCACGGCGACCCGGCTCGGCTGCTCAAATTCCCGCTGATCAACGATTCCGACGCGTCCGCTTGGCGCGCTTGGTTCGCGGCACAGGAAGTCGACTATCGCCCGCGCCCGCAGGACCGGCGCTTCGAGGACTACAATCTGGTGCTCGACGCGGCGGCGCACGGCCTCGGCATCGCGCTGGCGCGGCCGCCGCTGACGGCAGACCAGTTGAAGTCGGGCCGGATTGTTCCCGTTGACGAGCGGGTCGCGCTCAATCCGGTGTCCTATTGGCTCGACCGTCCGATCGGACGGCCGCGCGCGGCCACCGCCGATCTCGCCCGACGCATCGCCGAACAGGCGGGGCTGGCGCCGGAGAAGCTCGAAGCCTTCCTGCAGGACGAGGACTAGATCGCCCGGATCAGCGAAGCAGCATCAGCACGATCGTGGTGGTCGCAGCCGAGACGACGGCCGTCACGATCGATATCATCCACAGCGGCGTCTGGCCGGGTTCGGATCGCGGGGCATGGCCGGGGCGGCGAACGCCGCCGCGCGGCGGCGCGTTGGCGTTGGCCGCAACCAGCACTCCGGACACAAGCGCCGGCGAGAACGAAGAGGGCGGCGCTGCCACGACCCTTGCGGTGTCATCGCCGGCCGGCGGTGGAACCTGGGGCAGCGCCCGCGAAGGCTGATCGGCGTCAGCCGCCGACCTGCCAACCGGAGACTTCGTCGAGGCGCCATCAGCGCCGGCATCGGATTCCAGGACGGCTCTGTAGGCGTTCTCGATCTCGGCCGAGGACAGACGCTGAGTTGGTCGAGCGGCCGGCAACGTGCCGTTCAGCGCCTGCGCGGCCGCCTGTGCGGAGGACACGACGGACGGCGCCGGCGGCTGGACGAGCGCCTTGACCAGCGCCGCGGTCGCAGGTTCGGCCTTGGGCGACGGCACCGGCTGCGGCGCCAGCGCCTCTTTCAGCAGCGACGTCACGCTGGCGTTGGTGATGTCCATGGCGCTTCCCGACAACCATTGTGCCAACCGGCATACTACATGAGCATTGCGCCAAGCTTGACCTTGCCTTCGATTTGTGGCGATTGAACCCCTATGAACCTATGCGCCATTCCATGATGAACCGTTTTGAAGGCCCCGGCGGCAAGGAAGCGCGCATCCGCTATCTCGACGGCGACTTCCAGGTGACGAGCCCCGGCGCGTTCGTGCGCTGCGCGGTGACCGGCGAGAGCATCCCGCTGGACGAGCTCAAATACTGGAGCGTCGCCAGGCAGGAGCCATATGTGAACGCGGCAGCGTCGCTGCGGCGTGAGATCGAGGCGCATCCGGAACTGCGCAAGCGGGGGTAGAACCCCCACTTCGTCATCCCAGGTCGGAGCAGGAGCGAAGCGGCGTCGCGGAGATCATGGGCCGTGAGCGCGCAGCAGTGCTCCGACGGCTGAGAATAGCTTACCGCGATCGCGTACCTCTTGGCTTTGCTGCACTTCGCCGACGTGCGGCTTGGATCCTATGGCCTGCGCTCCGCTTCGCGTCGCCCTAGGATAAGGACATTCTCATCTTGCGCTGTCGCCATGCATCCAGCGTCTCATTGATGATGCGCTCCGGCACGTGGTCGATCTCGAACACGGCGTCGATCTCCAGCACGTCGAGCTGCTCCAGGAAGCCGGCGGGCGCGGGGCCGTGGCGAAGCCGCGCGGCATCCTTTGCCGTGGTGACAAGCCGAAGCCCCTCGCGCTTGGCAAGCGCCGCCAGATCGGCAAGCTCGTCCGCGGCGTAGAAATGATGGTCGGGGAAAGCGCGCGACAGCGCCACCTCGCCGCCGGCGCCGCGCAGCGTATCGAAGAATTTTTCCGGATGGCCGATGCCGGCAAAGGCAAGGAAGCGCCCGCCGGCAAAGCGCGCCGGGTTCGCCGGCTCGACATGGGCCAAAAAGATCGGCCGGCCGGCGCGCGCCGCCTGGCGTACCACCGTATCGGCGGCGCTCCCCTCGCCCATCTTCAGCAAGCCGCCGGTGAAGACCAGCTGATCAACGATCTTGGCCCGGAGCGGGCCGCCCGGAATGACTCGGCCATTGCCGATGCCGAAACGTGCGTCGACCACGACCAGCGCGTAGTCGATATGTATGCGCGCCGACTGGAAACCGTCATCCATGATCAGGAAGTCGCAGCCATGGTCTGCCATCAGCAGTTTGGCGCCGGCGGCGCGGTTGGCCGTCACCGCGACTGGGGCATGTTCGGCAAGCAGCAGCGGCTCGTCGCCGACATGCTTGGCCGCGTCGTGATGCGCATCGACGACATGCGGCTTGGCGAAGGAACCGCCATGGCCGCGCGACAGGAAGCCGGGCGTGAGCTGCATGCGCTTTGCCTGTTTAGCCAGCGCGATGGCGACCGGCGTCTTGCCGCTGCCGCCGACGGTGAAGTTGCCGACGCACAGCACAGGTGCCGCGACCTTCTCGCGCGGCGCGCGCCGCATGCGGCGCCCAGCCACCATTCCATACATCGCGGACACCGGCGAAAGCGCCAGCACGCGCCAGTCCGGCTTTTCCCACCAGAAGGGCGGCGCTTCGCTGGTCATGGCGCGACTTCCATGGCGCATGACCCTTTCCAAAGATCGGATCCGAGTTTTTGGGCCATGCGCTAGCGCCCGTTGGCGCCTTTCAGGCGCGCCTTGACGACCAGCGGCTGGATGTAAGGCTCGAGCGACTTCAGCGTGCGCTGAAGCGCGCCGCGCATCTCATCGACGGTCGCCGCGCCCGCCGCCATCATCTCGTGGCGCACCGCCTCGTTGGTCAAAAGGAAATTGACGGCGCCGGCCAGCATGTCGCGGTCGCGCACCAGCTTGGCGCCGCCGCGATCGAGCAGGCGCTGATAGGCTTCGCGGAAATTCTGCACGTTGCGGCCGGCCAGCACCGCCGTGTCGAGCATCGCCGGCTCCAGCGGGTTCTGGCCGCCCTCGGAGGTCAGCGAGCGGCCGACGAAGGCGATCTCGGTCAGCCTGAGATAGAGTCCCATCTCGCCGATCGTGTCGCCGAGCAGGATATCGGTGTCGGACGTGATGCGGTCGCCCTTGCTGCGGCGCGCGACTTTCAGCCCCATGCCGGATATCTGCGCGGCCAGCGCGTCCGCGCGGTCGGGATGGCGGGGCACGACGATGGTCAACAGGCCAGGGTGGCGCTTGTGCAAGGTCGCATGGACTTCCGCCGCGGCGACCTCCTCCCCGTCATGGGTCGAGATCGCCGCCCAGGTCGGGCGTAAGCCGATCTGGCGCTGCAGGATCGCCAGCGCCCGCTCGTCGACCGGCGGCGGGTTGGTGTCCACCTTGAGATTGCCGGAAACGGTCACCGGCCTGGCGCCGAGGACGCGGAAACGCTCGCCGTCGACATCCGACTGGGCAACCACATGGGCAAGGTTCTCGAACAGCGCCTCGGCGACGCCGGCGCGCTTCTTCCACGACCGGAAGGAACGGTCCGACAGCCGCCCGTTGACCAGGACCTGCGGCACGTTGCGCGCGCCGAGTTCCAGGATGGTCATCGGCCAGATCTCCGATTCGGCTATGATGGCCAGCTCCGGCAGCCAGTGATCGAGGAAGCGGCTTACCGCTGGCTTGAGGTCGAGCGGCACATATTGGTGGATGATGCGACTGCCAAGCCGCTCGTCGGCGACCTTGGCCGAGGTCACGGTGCCGGTCGTCAGCACGATGTTAACGCCGTAATCGAGAATGCTTTCGACCAGCGGCACGACGGCGATCGTCTCGCCGACGCTCGCGGCGTGGATCCAGATCACCGGTCCTTCCGGACGCGGACGGCCGGCGACACCGTAGCGCTCGCGGCGGCGAACGCGGTCTTCCTTGCCGCGCGATGCGCGCCAGGCGACATAGGGTCCGATCAGCGGATAGGCGACGGCCCCGGCGTAACGATAGGCGGTCAGGGCGGCGCGCGCCCAGCGCTCGCTCATTTGTCGCCGTCCACGAGGCGGTAGGCCTCGGCGGTCGCGGCGTTGAGCGAGGCGGTGACCTCCTGGCGCTTGCGCTCCATCTCGGCGTCGTCGGCGTTGGACGGCACGAAGACCGGCTGCCCGACGATTACGGCGGAGCGGCCGAACGGCAGGTTGATGGTGGTCTTGTCCCAGCTCTTTTCCAGCACCTTGCGGCGGCTGGTGGCGATCGCCGAGGGCAGGATCGGTCGCCCGGAAAGCCTGGCCAAAAGCACGATGCCCAGCCCCGCGTCGCGCGGCGTGCCGTGTGGAATGTCGGCGATCATCGCGACATTCTTGCCCGCCACCAGCGCTTTCTTGAGCGCGATCAAGGCTTTGGCGCCGCCTTTGTCGAGATGCCTCGAACTGTCGCGGCCACCCGAGCCGCGCACCGCCTCGATGCCGAATCTGTTCAGCATCAGCGCGTTGAGCTCGGCGTCGGCACTGCGCGAGACCATGGCGACCAGCGGCCGGCCCTTGGGATAATAAGCCGGCGTCAAGAGATGCTGACCATGCCACAGCGCGATGATGCCCGGTTCGAGATGCGCATAGGCGCCGCCGGCGACCTGCGTCGACCCTTTCACCAGCGGGCTGGTGATGCGAATCAGCCGCACGAACCAGGCGAACAGGCTGGCGATGAAATTCTTGACGAATCGCGACTGGGCGAGCGGCTCGCGGATGCGGCGCCACAGCGTGCGAGTCCCGCCCCGCCCGGCGGCACGCCCCGTCGCTCCTTTCACCGCTTCATGTTCCATCGATGTCAACCGGCTGCCTTTGTTTCCGGGTCGAGCAACCGGTGCAGGTGAACGACGAAATAGCGCATATGGGCATTGTCGACGCTGGCCTGCGCCTTCGCCTTCCACGCGGCGTGCGCCGATTGATAGTCGGGGTAGATGCCGACGATGTCGAGCGCATCCAGATCACGGAACTCGGTTCCACCCAGCTTTTTCAGCTCGCCGCCGAACACCAGGTGCAAAAGCTGTTTCTTTCCGTCTTCCACGGCCATGCCGATCCTTCGCAGATTCATGAATTTTGTGAAACGTTTAGACCAAAGCCGCCGATTTTGAAACCGTGGGCCGACTCACCCTTGGTCAGCTCCGGCAATGACGCCGGCCAGGACGCCCAGCAGTTCGCCGCTGCCGGCGGCGAGCGCGCCATGGTTGATCACCTCGCCGGCATAGCGCGGCGGCTTGCCGGTACGGTCGAGCAAGGCGCCGCCCGCTTCGCGGAGGATAAGGTCGGCGGCGGCGATGTCCCAGTCATGCGCGTTGGGCTTGACGAAGGTCGCGTCGAGCTTGCCGTTGGCGATCATCGCCAGCCGGTAGGCGAGCGAGGGTATGTAAGCGACGCGGCGCATCCGGGCTTGCCAGGAAGCGGGCATGCGCTCGACCAGCGGCTTCGGCCCGCCGATCTCGACGGCATCGCCGAGTCGGCGGACCTGGATGCGCTTGCCGTTGAGGAACGCGCCCTCGCCCGGCAGCGCCCAATAGGTCTCGCGCTTGGCCGGACATTCGAGCACGCCGGCCAGCGAGCGGCCATCCTCGACCACGGCGACGCTGACGCACCAGGAATGCAGGCCATCGAGAAAGCCGCGCGTGCCATCGATAGGGTCGACGACGAAAGTGCGGCGGGCCGACAGCCTGGCATGATCGTCGGCGGTTTCTTCGGACAGCCAGCCATAATTCGGCCGCGCCTTGAGCAGGGTCTCGCGCAGATAGGCGTCGGCCGCATGGTCGGCCTCGCTGACCGGCGAGGTCCCGCCCTTCATCCACACCTGGGGGTTTTGGCCGAAATAGCGCATGGCGATGGTGCCCGCCTCGCGGGCGGCGTCGCGCAGTAGAGCGAGGTCTTCGTGAGTCTCGGCTGAGATGACCATGTCAGGCGCCGGCAAGGGTCATTCCCTCGATGAGCAGTGTCGGCGCGGCAGTGCCGAAATTGCGGTCGAGATCGCTCGCCGGCACCATGTTGAGGAACATGGTCTTCAAATTGGAGGCGATCGTCACCTCGGCCACCGGATAGGCAAGCGCGCCGTTCTCGATCCAGAAGCCGGAGGCGCCGCGGCTGTATTCGCCGGTTATCATGTCGACGCCCTGGCCGAAGACCTCGGTGACGTAGAAGCCGCGCTGCAGCGAGGCGATCAGCTCCTCGGGGGCGCGATCGCCGGGCTCGATGGCCAGATTGGTCGAGGACGGCGAAACCGAAGAGCCGCTGCGCGAGCCACGGCCGTTGGTGACGAGACCAAGCTCGCGCGCGGCCGAGGTCGACAGGAACCAGTGGTTGAGCACGCCTTTGTCGACCATCAACAGCTTGTCGCCCTCGACGCCTTCGCCGTCGAAGGGCCGCGACGCCTGGCCGCGACGCCGCAGCGGCTCGTCGGTGACGGTGATCGCGCTTGAGGCTACCTGCTTTCCCATCATGTCGCGCAGGAAGCTGGTCTTGCGCGCCACCGCGGCGCCGTTGATGGCGCCGGCGAGATGGCCGGCAATGCCGCGCGCAACACGCGGGTCGAACACGACGTCGACCGGGCCGGTCGCCGCCTTGCGGGCGCCGAGGCGGCGCACGGCGCGTTCGCCGGCCTTGCGGCCGATCTCCTCCGGCGCGTCGAGATCGGCGAAATGCTGGCGCGAGGAGAATTCATAGTCGCGTTCCATCGCCGTGCCTTGGCCTGCAATGACGCTGGTCGAACGTGAAAAGCGCGACGCGACATATTGGCCGACAAAGCCATGCGAGGTCGCAAGTACCAGGCCGCCAAGGCCGGCGCTGGCGCTGCTGCCGGAGGAATTGGTGACGCCATTGACGGCAAGGGCCGCCGCTTCCGCTGCCAGCGCCGCCTCCTTGAGCTGATCGGCCGACACCTCAGTCGGATCGAAGAGGTCGAGATCACGCAAATTGCGGGCGAGCAGCGCTGGGTCGGCAAGGCCCTGGAACGGATCCTCGGGGGAGACTCTCGCCATGGCGACGGCGCGCTCGGCAAGCGCCTTCGGGTCGGAGGCGGCGGTGGCCGAGACGCTCGCCACGCGCTGGCCGACGAAGACGCGCAGCGACACGTCCTCGCTTTCCGACGATTCGGTGCCTTCGACCTTGCCCAGCCGCACCGACACGCCGGCCGAACGGCCGCGCACGGCGACCGCGTCGGCGGCGTCCGCCCCGGCGCGCTTGGCCGCCTCGACGAGCGCCGCGACGCGGTCGGTCAGTTTCCCTGCGTCGAGCGTGTCGGTCATGCGGTTGGTCCTGTTTGTTCAAGCTGTGCGGGAGGGCAGATGCTACCGCACATCCATGGATGCCGGGCCGCCATCTCTGGAAGCCCGCACAATCGTCTTGGATGCTGCTGCACCATCTATTGTTCCACCACCGCTTGTGCAATGGCGGATGCGGCAATCTCAAGGCAATCGCGGCCCTTCGCAGCGCACTGCCCCGCCGCAACCGCATGAACAGTGCGAATTAGCCGGCCACCGGCGCCCAGATCACATCTTCGATCCTGGCGGCGCCGGTTGCCAGCATCACCAGCCGGTCGAAGCCGAGGGCCGAGCCGCTCGCCTGCGGCATGATGGCAAGCGCGGCGAGGAAATCCTCGTCCAGCGGATAGCGCTCGTCATAGATGCGCTCCTTCTCGTCCATCTCGGCGACGAAGCGGCGGCGCTGCTCGGCCGGATCGGTGAGCTCGCCAAACGCATTGGCGAGCTCGACGCCGCAGCAGTAGAGCTCGAAGCGTTCGGCGACGCGCGGATCCTCCGCGCTCGGCCGGGCAAGGGCCGCCTCGGAGACTGGATAGCCATAGAGGATTGTCGCCCGTCCCTGCCCCAGCGCCGGCTCGACCTTTTCCACCATCACGCGGCTGAACAGGTCGGCCCAATTGTCGTCGGGCGCGGTGCGCAGGCCGGCGCGGACCAGGCCCTGGTGGAGCGCTTCGCGGTCGGTGCTGCCGTCGGCGCCGACGGTCGCCAGCAGGTCGATGCCGGCATGGCGCATGAATGCTTCCGCAACGCTCAGCCGCTCCGGCTCGGCGAAGGGATCGGCCTCGCGGCTACGGAAACGAAAGCTTTTGGCCCCGGCCTTTTCCGCGGCAAGCGCCAGAAATTCGGCGCAGTCGGCCATCAGGCGCCCATAGGCCTCGCCGACGCGGTACCATTCAAGCATGGTGAATTCAGGATGATGCAGCGGCCCGCGCTCGCGGTTTCGGTAAACCGAGCCCAGGCTGAAGATGCGCTTCTCGCCGGCGGCAAGCAGCTTCTTGCAGGCGAATTCCGGCGAGGTGTGAAGGTAGAGCGGCTGGCGCGACGCGTCTGGCGCGATCGCCTCGGTGGCGAAGGCTGCAAGATGCGCCTCGTTGCCGGGCGAAACCTGCAGCGCGGCCGTCGTCACCTCAACGAAATCGCGCTCCGCGAACCAACCGCGCAGGGCGGCGGCAATGGCGTTGCGCGCCATCAGCCTTGGCCGGCGATCGGCATGAACATGCGGCGTCCACCAGGGCGAAGCGGCGGTCATGGGCGGGAAAATCGCCGAGGAGACTGGCGGTTCAGCGCAAGATGCGCTACGGCGCACGCGATGGCCGCCGTCGCCGCTTCGTGGGCAAAGACGCTTGCAGGCCGAAAAACTCGATTGGGATTGAATATCGTGGTCAAGGTCATCGCCAGTTCGTTACGCAAAGGCAACGTCGTCGATAAGGACGGCAAGCTCTATGTCATCCTCTTTGCCGAAAACATCCATCCTGGCAAGGGCACGCCGGTGACCCAGCTCGACATGCGCCGCATCGGCGACGGGGTGAAGATCTCGGAGCGCTACCGCACGACCGAGATGGTCGAGCGGGCCTATGTCGAGGAGCGCGAGCACACCTTCCTCTATTCCGACGGCGAAGGCTTCCATTTCATGAACCCGGAAAGCTACGACCAGGTCGTGGCCTCCGAAAGCGTGGTCGGCGACATGGCGCCTTACCTGCAGGAAGGCATGGCGGTGCAGCTGGCGCAGTTCAACGGCGCGCCGATCTCGCTGACGCTGCCGCAGCGCGCCGTCTTCGAGGTGGTCGATACCGAGCCGGTCACCAAGGGCCAGACGGCGTCCTCCTCCTACAAGCCTGCGGTGCTTTCCAATGGCGTGCGCACGGCCGTGCCGCCGCACATCACGACCGGCACGCGCGTGGTGGTGATGACCGCCGACGGCTCCTATGTCGAGCGCGCCAAGGACTGAGGGTACAGCAGTCAACTATCACAGCTCGCCTGCGGCCAGGCGGGCCTATCGTCAGCACGGTTTGTCCGCCGTCTGGGCGTGAGGCTCTGACCCGAAGCGGATTTGCGGTTGCCGCGACGTGAACGGCAGATCCGCGCCGCGGCGCCGGTGGTTCGACGCACCACATCCCTCGAACGAAGCCGGAGTGCGCTCAACGCTAGATTGGCCGACCGATCCACCGCACGATTTCATAGGCAGGCATCGGGCGGCGAAAGCCCTTCAGCGTCAGTTCGCCAACAGGAACGGATTCGACCAGCGACTCGACAGCTCCGAGGACCCGTTGGCTAACAAGAATCTGGCGCGATTTGGCCTCCTCGCATAAACGGGCGGCATGGTTCGACACAGTGCCGATGACGGCATAGTCCGAGCGCTGATCAAAACCGATGCGCCCGATGGTTGCGTGGCCCCTGGCAATGCCGATCCCAAAGCCAAGCAAATAGTCCCGCTTGCGCCATCGCTCGGAATGCTCGTCAATCGCTTCGCGCATTGCGGCAGCCATCGAGACAGCTCTCTCGCTGTGGTCGGCACATGGCATTGGATCGTTGAAAACCACGACGATTCCGTCGCCCACGAACCGCTCGAGCGTCCCCTCGTGACGGACGATTTGTTCGCCGAGACAGGAATGATACTCGGCCAGAACTGTCATGACTTCTTCGGGTTCGGCGGTCTCTGCGAACGCCGTGAAGCCGCGCAAATCGCAAAAGACAACCGTCACCTCGCGGCGGTGGCTCTGCAAGAGCGCATCTCCATTGCCCGCCGCAACGATGAGGTCGGCGACCTGTTCGGGCAGGAACCGCCTGAGCCGCGCCATTCGCTCGAGCTCCGTCACCTGGCCGGCGACGGTTTCCTCGAGCGAGCGGTTCCAGTCGGAAAGTTGCGCGGCTTGGTCCTCAAGGCGCTTGGCTTGGCTCGCGACAGTGTCGTGAAGCGCCTTCTGGCGCAACATCGAGCGCACCCGCGCCAGCAGCGCCCTGTGCTCGAAGGGCTTTGTCAGATAGTCGTCGCCACCGGCGTCCAGCCCCTCGACCACGTCGCGCGTGTCGGCTTTCGCGGTGACCAGAATGACGGGGATCGATCGCAGCGAGTGATCCTGCTTGAGCATGCGGACCACACTGATGCCGTCGAGCTTCGGCATCATGATGTCGAGCAGGATCAGATCCGGCGTGAGTTCGCGGGCTTTCGCAAGCCCCTCTTCACCATCGGCGGCGGTTACAACTTCATAGCCATTCGCTTCGAGACGCATGCGCAGGATCTCGAGGTTTTCCGGAGTATCGTCGACCGCGAGAATGCGAGGCGGATCGTGCAAGGTGTTGCCTCCCTCAAGAAAGGAAACCGCGAATCTCGGAAAGCAGCTGGCGTGGGCTGAATGGCTTGGCAATGTAACCATCGCACCCAGCAGCAAGGGCTTTCGCCTTGTCGCCCGACAACGCGTAGGAGGTGACGGCGATAATCGGAATGTGCCGGAGCGCCGGGTCGGCCTTGATGCGGCGGGCCGCTTCATACCCGTCGATCACCGGGAGCTGAATGTCCATAAGGATCAGGTCTGGCCTGTGTGCTCCGGCTGCAGCGATGCCGGCGGCGCCGTCCGCCGCCTCGATCAGTTCGTATTCGGTGGTGGCAATGAGATCGCGGATGATTTGGCGGTTGTCCTCGGTGTCTTCGACCATCAGGATTCGTTTGCTCATGCGGCCCTCACGTCCTCATTCATCCGGATCGGGACCTTCAGACGGAATGTCGACCCTGACCCGATCACGGACTCGACGTCTAAGGTTCCGCCATGCATTTCGGCGATGCGCTTCGAGATCGCCAGGCCAAGACCTGTGCCACCCTTCTGCCTGGTGCTGCTGTTGTCGACTTGCTGGAATTCTTCGAAGATAAGAGCCTGGTCTTTGGACGCAATTCCGGGACCGGTGTCTCGGACGGCGATCTCGAAGCGCCCATCGACTGCATCGGCAAGGATGTCGACTGCACCTGTTTCGGTGAACTTGACGGCATTGCCTGCGAGATTGAGCAGAATCTGCGTCAAACGGCGTTCGTCCCCACGGCCGATTGGAAGGTTCTCGGCAACAGTCGCTGAAAGCTCAAGACCCTTCGCCCGTGCGAGCGGCTCGACCGCCGTAACGGTCGATCGGACAATCTGCGCGACGGAGTAGTCCTCGATCGCCAGCGTGAGCTGGCCGGCTTCGATCTTGGACAGGTCGAGCACGTCGTTGATGAGCCCGAGGAGGTGACGGCCGTTTGCCTGCACTCGCGCGACGGTCGCCTTTGCCTTGTCCGGGAGTTCGCCATAGATGCCGTCGACCAGCAGTTCTGTGAAGCCCAGAACCGAATTGAGCGGCGTCCTGAGTTCGTGGCTCATATTCGCCAGGAACTGGGACTTGTGGCGGCTGGCTGCTTCCAGCTCCTCCCCTTTCTCCTCGATCTCGCGGAACAGCTTGGCATTCTGGATCGCGACCACCGATTGGGCTGCGAAGGTCTCCAACAGGTGAACAACTTGCTCATCGAAGGCGCCTGGCTTGTGGCGCCTGACGACCAGTGCACCGACGATCTTGTTGGGCCTCAGCAGCGGAACGATCAGGATACCGCGATATCCGGCGTCGAGGATCGTCTTTCTCACAAGGAAGGATGAGGTTTCCTTGCTGAGGTCGGGAAACTGCACCGGCATGCACCGTCCGGGCGCGTCGCCAATACCCATATCGGCCAGCCCGATCGTCTGCTGCGAGACTGCCGCGATAAGCTCATCGCTCATCCCAAAGTTTGCTCGCGGACGGAATTGCTGCCGCGTGCTGCTGAACACGTAGATGGTGCCAGCATCCGTCGCCGACAACTGGACCGCCTTGGCAACGATCGTCTTCAGCACCGTGTCGAGATCCAGCGTCGAATTGACCGCCTTGCTCACTTCGCCAAGCGCCTCGAGCTCACCGACCGACGCCGCAAGCTCGCGCGTCCGTGCCTGCACCGCCTCGAAGAGCCGCGCATTTTCGATGGCGATCACGGCCTGGTCGGCGAATGTCTCGACGAGCGCGATCTCCTTGGGACTGAAAGGTTGCGGTTCAGCCCTCGTCATGACGAATACGCCAACGAGATCACCTTCCCGCAACAGGGGGGCAGCGAGGACGGTGCGGAATCCGCCTGCCTCAGCGATCAAGGCGACGCGGTAGTCCGGATCAGCGGTCACGTCTTCGATTTGCACGATCCGCCGTTCCTCGATTACGCGCCCTACGGCGGAGCCTCGGCCAGCGGCAAGCGCTGGAAGTGGATTGGCGTCGACATAGGCACGGAAACTGGGCGGGTAGCCAAGCGTCGACACATAGCGGAATACGCCATCAAGCAACTGCACGATGCCACCCTTGTCGGCGCGACAGAGCCTGACAGCCGATTCCACCAACGTATCGAGCACCACCTGTAGATCGAAGGTAGAGCGGCTGATGACCTTCAGAACGTCTGCAGTGGCTGTCTGCTGCTGAAGGGCTTCGTCGAGCTGCTGCGTGCGTGTCTCAATCTCCTGATACAGGCGGCCCAGCTGGTCGGAGGTCTGGTTGACGTTAGCAGCGAGCACTCCAAGTTCGTCGCGATTGGCGACGGCAACCCGTTGGGCGAAGTCGCCGGCCGCTATCTGGCTGAGACGCGTCTCGATCTTCTTGACCGGTTCGATCAACGACCAGGAGATGATGTAACCGAGCCCCAACGCCAGCAGGATACTGCCCACGGCAAACGAAACCACGATCAGTCTGGACGTGCCGTACGCACCCTCGGTCGTTTCGATGGCCGCCACCATGTCGGCTTCGGCCATGTTGACCAGCTGGTTCGTCAGCCGCTCGAGGCGATCAGCCGACGGTATGATTTCATCAAGCTGAACCTTGCGCGCCTCCTCGGTACGGCCCGCGCGGACAAGCTCTGCCACGTGCGTCACCCCGGCCGTCAGTCGTTCGTACTCTTGCCTGACCTGGCCAAGCACTTCCACCTCGGCTTTGGCGACGAACTCCATGCGCTCGAGGTCGTAGCCGAACTGATTGAGCTGGCGCAGCGCCGTATCCAGCATCCGGTTATCCTGTAGCAACAGGGCGGTGGAGATACCGTAGAGCTGGGTGGTAGTATCGTGCTGTACTTGGCGGTAGGCCGCGATCCTGCGCTGCAGCTTGATCAGCTCGTTGGTCTGATCGTTGACCCCACTCAGCACCTGCAACCCGACGGCACCGAGCACGATGAGCAGGCCGACGATCGACAGGAACGCGATCAAGAGCTTGGTCTGGACGCGCGCCGGCAGCCGGGCAACCCAGCCAACGAGCCAGTTCGTTATGCTATTTGGTTTCGTCCAAGAGGCCGAGAAGGTCACCCCGGAACTCCTCCAAGTCGAACCGGACGCCAAGATATTGTACTCGCAAGATGCCATTCGGGTCTACGAGCGAGGTCAACAAGGTATGGTCGACATCACCGTTCGCCGCCTGCTTCGCGAAGACCCCATATTTCCGTCCAACCTCATGGACAATCGCCGGATCGCCGGTAAGAAACGACCAGCCCTTCAGATCGGCGCCAAAATTCTGCGCATATTGCTTCAAAACATCGGACGTATCGCGCTTCGGGTCGACGGTGATCGAAATGAAGGCGATCTTGGGTCCGAACGCACTACCCAACTTTTCCTGCACGCTGGCCATCTGGGCGGTCAGCATGGGACAGACGTCGGTACAGTGCGTATAGATGAATGCAATGGCGATCACCTTGCCGCGAAAGTCGTGCAGCGAGACGCTCGCCCGGTCCTGCGATGTCAGCGTAAAGTCCGGAGCCGGTCCGATTGCCGGCAATCGCTCATCGTGCTGCGCATCATGCGCCTGCGCTGGCCCGGCCATCAGCGCCAGCAGCAAGATACGGGCTGCCAACCCGCTCACGTCTTGAGCTCACGCTTCAGCTGCTCCAGGAATCGCCAGTCTGTTCCCTCGGCGATGATCTGCTGTGGGCTCGACTTGATCATGCCCGTCTCCTGCATGCGCAACGCGTAGAAGCGCATCGAGGCTTCGGCATCGTACTCCCGCCATACGTCGTACCGCGTGTCGCTCAGCGTTTGCAGGGCGATTTCGTAGCTGGGGACGAAACCTCGATCGACCATTTGCGCTGCACTCCATGCGGGGTCCGAAATGCATAGGTCGGCGCCCTTGAGGATGGCCCTGAGCACGCGCTTGGTCGCCACCGGGTATCTGTTCACGTAGTCCGCAGCGGCCGAGGTCATGCAGCAGAAGTGCTGCGACCAAGGGCGATCAAGGGTCGTGTTGAGGATCGTGTGGCCGATTTTCTTGGCGCGCAGTTGCTGCGTCTCAGGCGGCGTGAAGAGATATGCATCGAACTTTCCGTCGGCGAAGGCTTCCACCGGCTTGCTTTCCTCGACCCATTCGATGTCGTTGACGGGATCCAGTCCAATATAGGCGGCCATCAGGGTGACCAGCACGCGCGACGGCGCATGGATGTCATGCATGCCCACCCGCTTGCCCTTGAGATCCGGGATGCCTTGGATGCTGTCGTTGGCGATCAGCTCGAGGCACCCGGAATGCAGACCGCCAAGCACCCTGATTGGCACGCCCGCGTCGATCGACGCGACGTGGACCGGCGCGTAGTTCATGCTGAAATCCGTGTCGCCGCGCGCAATCCACACCGCCTGATCGACTTTTTCGTCGCCCTGCACGTAGCGGACGTCGGTGAAGCCCTCCGCTTTGAGGAACTCTCCGGCCAGGTACATCCCTGCCCAGCAATAGGCGCCATCGATCCACCGCGGCAAGCGAACAGAGGTCGTTTCAGGGGGTGCCTCGGCCCAAGCGTCAGTCGTTGTGCCGATGAGAGCTGCAGCGCCTGCTGCCGCAGCTCCGGCCATGAAGTGGCGACGGTTCTGGATGATTTGCATGGGGTTCTCCCTCGCGTGGAAAATGGGCAGGCGCTGGCCGCCCAGTCAGGTCCTCAGCTCGTGCTTCAGTTCGTTGAAGAAACGCCAGTCGGTGCCTTGGGCCAACAGCTTCTGGGGGGTGCTCTTCAGCATCCCGACCTCGTGGAGACGCAGGGCGTAGAAGCGCAGGGTGTCCTCAGCGCTATACTCACGCCAACCGTAGGGGATCGCCTTCATGACCTGGAGGGCATGGTCATAGCGCTTAGTATAGCCTTGCTGCACCAAGAACTGGGCGGACTGCTCGGGCTCGCTGGTGCAGAAATCCGCCGCTTTCAAGATGGCGCGAAGGGCGCGTTTGGTGGCCACCGGATGCGTACGAACGAACTCCCGCTCCCCAGCCAGCATGCAGCAGAAGTATTGCGACCAGGGCCGGTCCACGGTGCTGCTGATCACCACATGGCCGATCTGCTGCTCCCGCATCTCCTGCGGTTCGGGGGGAAAGCCTAGATAAGCATCGATCTTCCCCTCACTTAGGAGCCGGATGGACTCGGGTCCCGGATGCGTGACGAAATGTATGTCCTTATGGAGGTCCAGGCCCACATACGCCGTCATTGTGGCGAGAAAGACGTATCGGCTGGAATCTAGCGCTGGCACGGCCACGGTCTTCCCCTTGAGATCGCGGATCGACTGGATGCGATCGGTCCCGAACAGCTCAAAGCAGCCGACGTGGAGGCCAGCCAGAATGACGATGGAATCCCCCGCCTCCAGGCGGAGAAGGAGCGGGGCGGCGAAATGCGCACTGAGGTCGGCTTCACCGGAGGCGAGGGCCGGCGCGATGTCTGCCGTCCCCTCTCTTTGGAGGTAGTGCACCTCGGTGAACCCTTCGCTGCGCAACAGTTCTTCGGCTATATACTGGGGGGCCTGACAGATGCTGGGAATCCGGACGAGCCGGATTCGCGTCGTCTCAGGCGGTGGCTCCGCTGCGGCGCGCCTGGGGTGCCAGCCCAGAAGCCCCGCCGTCCCCGCCAGCGTAATCCCACGCAGGAACCTCCGTCGGCTGAACCGTCCGGGATCTACCGTATGCATGGGAACCTCCCTTCCAGATGCTGGCCAGTGCGACACCGAGAACACTGACCCGTGGATGCTGTGTTCTCCACAAGCCCGAGTGTCGGCCATGCCTGCATGGCGGGCTCGGGGCTTGCCTGTTGCTCACATCTTAAGGACGACGACACCGGCAGCGCCTGCCAGGGCAGCACCGGCTAGGAAACGTCGGGGGGTTTGCGTGATCTGCTGCATCAGAACGCTCCCATTCCGAATTGCGAAGGGCAATTCTGGCCGGAACCGAGCAAAAGAGGTTTCGACAGAGGCAGGTGGTCTTGTGGGCGCGACGAGTGGTGTGGATGCTAGCGCCCAGTCCGGTGCGGGAGTCTTGCGCTCTCAGTCGCCGGCTCATTTATTAGCAACCGACGATATGTCACGATACGCCCAATTTGCGTCGGCTGCGAGCCCAAAACTTGCTCGCGCCTCTTGCCCCAGAACCGCTGCCCATTTTTGGGCGACATGCATTTGTTAGCGACACCGTCAGGCCGCCATTTCCACCGGAAGGCCAGCGGCTTTCCATTCCGGCATGCCGTCCTCGAGGCGGCGCACGGAATGGCCAAGCGAGCGCAGCGCGGCCACCGCCTCGAAGGACATCACGCACCAGGGGCCGCGGCAGTAGGCGACGATTTCCCGTCCGGGGTCGGCACCCTGGGACCAGGCCTTGACTTCTCCGAGCGGAACATTGACCGCGCCGGGCACGTGGCCAAGCGCGAACTCGTCCGGCGGGCGCACGTCGATCAGCGTCACCAGCCCGTCGCGCATCAGCGCCTGAAGCTCGCCGCGCGTGACCGGCTGTATGTCGTCACGTGCCTCGAAACAGTCGCGCACAATGCGATCGACCTCAGCAAGCTGCCGCTCGGCAATGCCGCGCACCGCGGCAAAGGCCGACAGCACGCTCGCATCGCGCAGGGAATAGCGCACGTATTTGCCGTCGCGTTCGGCCGAGACGATGCCGGCGCGGCGCAGCGCCTGCAGATGCTGGGAGATGTTGGCGATCGGCTGGCCGAGCTTCGCAGCAAGCGCCTCGACGCTGCGCGAGCCTTGCGCCAAATGCTCGATCAGTTCCAGGCGCAACGGATTGCCGAGCGCCTTGGCGACGATCGCGAACTGTTCGTACAGCGCCAGCTTCGGATTGCGGATTGACATCGACCTTTCTGCGACCCATCGTCATTCAATGTAATTATTGAATGATGGTTTCGACCTGCCGTCAAGCCAAGCGGCTCGCAGTTGCCTTGGGAGAAAAGCGATGATCCTCAGACAGCTCCTGCACACCGACCCGGTCGCCGCCTCCTATTTGTTCGGCTGCGGCGGCAAGGCGTCTGCTGCCGTGGTCGATCCGGTCGGCGAGATCGCGCCCTATATCGAGGCGGCGCGCGCGACAGGCATGCGCATCCTCTATGTCGTCGACACGCATATCCACGCCGACCATATCTCGGCAGGCCGTGCGCTCGCCGAAGCGACGGGCGCCGAATACGTGCTGTTCGAAGGCGCCGAGGCGGGCTTCCCGTTCCGTCCCGTGAAGGATGGCGAGGTGCTGGAGCTCGGCAATGTGACGGCGACCGTCATGCACACGCCCGGCCACACGCCGGAGCATCTGAGCCTTTTAGTCACCGACCGAACGCGATCGACCGAACCCTGGTTCGTACTCACCGGTCACACGCTGATGGTTGGCGATCTCGGTCGCACCGAGCTTGCTTCGAGCGCCGAGGACGGAGCCCGCGCGCTCTATGCCAGCGTGCGCCGGCTGAAGGAATTGCCCGATCACATCGAGGTGCTGCCGGGCGCCTATTCCGGCTCGGTGTGCGGCCGCTCGCTCAGCGGCAAGCCGACATCGACCATCGGCTTCGAGCGGCGCTTCAACAAGGCCTTCCGCATCGAGGACGAGGGCCAGTTCATCGCCGCCATGACCGCCGACATCCCTCCCCCGCCGCCGGACGCGGCCCGGAACCGCGCCGCCAACGCCGGATCGCGATCGTGAGCGCAGCGGCGCCTGCCGTCGCGCTCGGCCTCAAGGTCAACTGGAAACAGTTCGCGCTGCTGGTGCTGATCAACGCCTTTGTCGGCGGCATGGTCGGCATCGAGCGAACCGTCGTGCCGCTTATCGGCGCGGAGGAATTCCATGTTGCTTCCACGACGCTCGTCACCTCCTTCATCGTCAGCTTCGGCGTGGTCAAGGCCTGCGCCAATCTCGTCTCCGGCCAGCTTGCCGACACATGGGGGCGCAAGCGCGTGCTGATCCTCGGCTGGCTGTTCGGCCTCCCGGTGCCCTTCATGATCATCTGGGCGCCGAGTTGGGGGTGGATCATTGCCGCCAACGCGCTGCTCGGCATCAATCAGGGACTTGCATGGTCGATGACCGTCATCATGAAGGTCGATCTGGTCGGGCCGAAATCGCGCGGGCTCGCCGTCGGCCTCAACGAGTTCGCCGGCTACCTCGCCGTCGGCGTCACCGCATTTTTCACCGGCTATCTGGCCAGCCGCTACGGGCTGCGCCCGGTGCCGATCTATCTCGGCATCGGCTATGCGATCCTGGGTGCCGCGCTGTCGATCCTTCTGGTGCGCGACACGCGCGAGCATGTGCGGCTGGAACTGGCCAACCATCAGAAAGCTGTCTCCCCGCTCGGCTTTCGCGAGATCTTCATGCTGACCTCTTTCCGGGACCGCAATTTGTTCGCGGCCTCGCAGGCGGGCCTGGTCAACAATCTGAACGACGGCATGAGTTGGGGGCTTTTTCCGCTCTTCTTCGTCGCCAACGGGCTCGGCGTCGAGCGCATCGGCATCCTCAAGGCGGTCTATCCCGCCGTCTGGGGCGTCTTACAGGTCGCAACCGGGCCATTGAGCGACCGTTGGGGCCGCAAGGGCCTGATCGTCGCCGGCATGTGGGTGCAGGCTGCCGGCCTTCTGCTCACCGCCATGACGCGCAACTTCGGCTGGTGGCTGCTGGCGAGCCTCTTGCTCGGCCTGGGCACGGCGATGGTCTATCCGAGCCTGATCGCGGCGGTATCGGACGCATCGCATCCGTCCTGGCGGGCGCGCTCGCTCAGCGTCTATCGCTTCTGGCGCGATCTCGGCTACGCAATCGGAGCGCTGTCGGCGGGCCTCATCGCCGACTTCTTCGGCTTCGCCGCGGCGATCGCGGCGATCGCGGCGCTGACCTTCCTCTCGGGTGTAATCGTGGCGGTGGCGATGCGAGAGACCAGCCGCTGACCCGGCTCCGAGCTCCAGCCCGACAGCGCCGCGTTTACGATATCCGAAGCTTCATGCTGCTAGAGACGCGCCTGTCCGGTACTATGGCGCTGGGTGCCTTTGCGGGGTTTTTCATGAACAATTCGACGCGCATGCCGTGGGTGGACACGGCAAAAGGTCTTTCGATCATCCTGGTGGTGATGATGTATTCCGCCTACAACACCGGTGAATATACCGGCGGCGTCGGCTTCCTGCATTATGTCATCGGCTTCGCGACCCCGTTCCGGATGCCGGAATTCTTCCTGATCTCGGGGCTCTTCCTGTCGCAGGTGATCGACCGGCCTTGGCGGCGCTATATCGACCGGCGCGTCGTCCACTACCTCTATTTCTATGTCCTGTGGGCGGTCATCTCGATCGGGCTGAAGATCGGCATCTTCAGCCGCGATCCCGCCGGCATGCTGCACGACCTCGCCGTGGCTGTCGTCCAGCCCTATGGCGTGCTGTGGTTCATCTACATGCTGGCCGTGTTCGGCCTCGTGGCGCGCATCCTGCGCGAGCTAGGCGTGCCGCACTGGATCGTCATCTCGGCTGCCGCCGCGCTGCAGATGTGGGCGCCGCATTCGGACAGCTATGCGCTCACGCAATTCGCCGCCTATTTCGTGTTCTTCTATCTCGGCTTCGTCATGGCGCCGCTGGTGTTCCGGCTGGTCGCGTGGACGCAAGCTCGTCCGGCGATCGCCGCTGCCGGGCTGATCGTGTGGGCCATCGTCAACGGCCTGCTCGTCTACTCGCCGGGCTACGCCGTCGAGCCGGTCGGCATGCAGATGGGCCTGGCGGCATGGCCGCCGCTGCATCTTACGCTGGCCGTCGCCGGCGCGGTGGCGCTCTGCGTCGCCGGCGGCTTCCTGTCGAAATTCGCCGCGATGGAATGGCTGCGCTGGCTCGGCGAGCATTCGCTGGTCGTCTATGTCGCCTTCACCATCCCGATGTCGATCTTCCGCGGGATCATGCTGGCAAGCGGCCTTCTGACCGATACCGGCATGCTCAGCCTCGCGGTCCTGCTCGTCTCGGTCATCAGCCCGGTCATTCTCTACTTCATCGTCAAGCGCACCGGCTTCGGAACCTTCCTGTTCGAGCGACCGGCCTGGGCGCATGTCGACAGACCGACTGCCGGCCAGATCTCAAACAAGGGCGTTGCCCGGCCGGCGCGCGAGGCGGCTTGATGCAGAAGCGCGCCTAGCTTCCGATTATCATCGCCTGTAGCTGCTTCCGGTCCTCTTGGGACCATTGGCTCGGGTCTTCACCATGCGCGGACCGGGCATGAAGCTCAACGTGCTTCATCACCTCTTCCGCGTTTTCTGCCGTGAAGCTCCCGGGACAGGCTTCCATTCCCGGATAGTCCTTGCACCGATACGTATACGCCATCGCTGCCTCCCTTTTAAGGAACGCCTAATGGAGCGATGGGGCGCGACCTTTGTCAATGGACTGGTCTTAGACCGAAGACCACCGCCGTGCCAAGCCTGGCTGGAGCCGGCTATTTGCCGACTGTCGTGTCCTTGTCAAGGTTGTACCCAGGACGGCGCACGGCCTTGATCTTGCCGCTGCTGCCGCCTCCGCAGAAGAAGCAGCCGCCACCGTCGGATTCCAATCCCGACACGCCGGAGGGCATCGCCAGCTCCTGCAGCACATCGCCCGTCTGGGGGTCGATGCGCAAGAGATCGCCCTCATCGCCTTCCCAGGTGGCATGCCAGAGCTCGCCATCGACCCAGGTGACGCCGGTGACGACGCGCTTCGACTCGATGGTGCGGATCACCTTGCCCGTTTCAGGATCGATCTGATGGATCTTGTGGGCCCTGTATTCGCCGACCCAGAGCGACCCCTCGGCCCAGGTCAGCCCGGAGTCGCCGCCATTGCCGGGGGCGGGAATGGTGGCGACGACCTTGCCTGTACTAGGGTCGACCTTGTGGATGCGGTCCTCGCCGATCTGGTAGAGATGCTCGCCGTCGAAGGCGGTCCCGGCATCGGAGGCAACGTCGATCGACCGCACGATCGCGCCGCTCTCCGGGTCAAGCGCCTTCAGCTTGTCGCCGGTGGCGAACCAGACATTCTTGCCGTCATAGGTGACGCCGTTGATGCGCTCGGCGTCCGGAAAGGGGCCGTATTCGCGCAGGATCTCGGCAGCGGCTCGTTTCATTTTCGATCTCCATTCGAACAATGGCCGCAGACTAGTCGCTCGGCAGCGGACCCGGGAGTAACAAGACAGTCGGGAATCCGGTCACCGGCGGCGTCATCCAGCGGCGCGCCCTGCCGCGTCCGACCGCCTGCACCTTATTGTCGGCCGAAAGCGCTTCCAGCGCCCGCTGCACGGTGCGCGGGCTGGCGCCGAGCGCGATCGCCAGCGCCGAGCTCGACCAGGACTCGCCGTCGGCGAGGAAGGCGAGCACTGCGCCATGCTCCTCCTCGACAGGCGGCGCCAGCACCACGACCTCGGCTGCGGTCAGCGGCGTTAACGCAAAACCGGCCGCCGTCGCGTTGATTTCCGCCAGCGCGTTCATTTCGGCGCGCAGCCGGCCCATCTCCACCCTGAGCCGCGCACGATGCGATTCATCGGCGTGCCTGGCGCGAAAGGCGCGCTTCAGCAGCACCTCCCGCGACGCACCCGCGGGCCAGGCCTCGGCCAGCGTTCGCGCCAGCGCAAACAG
The DNA here is from genome assembly GCF_002294955.1 of Mesorhizobium sp. WSM3864. Classification (NCBI taxonomy): domain Bacteria; kingdom Pseudomonadati; phylum Pseudomonadota; class Alphaproteobacteria; order Hyphomicrobiales; family Phyllobacteriaceae; genus Mesorhizobium; species Mesorhizobium sp. WSM3864. The sequence continues at coordinate 107,670 of NZ_NSGD01000006.1, read as the reverse complement.
CACCGGCCGCGTCGCCAGCGAGACCACCGTGTCGGCTATGCGCACGACATTGCGGCAGGCATCGACGACGAGGGCGCCTGAGGTGAGCAGCGCCTCGACCTCGTCGAGCTGCAGCGGCGTCACCAAGCCCTTCGACACGAGCCGCGCGACGGGCGTGTTCAGCACCAGCGATGCGCTTTCGACTTCCGCCTTCAGCGCCGGGATATTGGCTTCGTAGGCTGCGAGCGCGGCCCGGCCGAGCGCGGCGCGCGCGGCCTTCGTCCGCAGGCGTCTGACCGCGATGCCCGCGGCCGCGAGCTCATGCGCGACGCGCGCGACCGGCGGCAACGGCGCCGGGTCGAAGCCGGCAAGCAGCCGCTCGGCCTCGTCGAGCCGGCCGATCAGGATGAGGCGACGCGCTTCGAGACTGCCGGCATAGGCGGCGTTGACCCGATCGCCATGCGCTTGAAGTGTCGTGCGGGCGGCCCGCAATGCCTTGTCCGGCCAGCCGAGATCGCGCGATACCAGCGCGATCTCGGCCTCGGCGACGACGCAGCGGGCGCGCGCCACCGCCTCTTTCGGGCTGAAGGCGCGGGCGGCGCTCTTCAGCAGCGCCTTGGCCTTGGCGAAATCGCCGAGCTGCGCCATCGCGATGCCGCGCAGCGCCAGCGCCGGGGCGTCGTCGCGCAGCGCGACGCGCTTCAGGGCGCCCAGCGGATCACCGGTCGCGAGCGCGCGGCCGGCGGCATTGATCATCGAGTCCATGCAATGCCCGCCCCGATGCCCCCTTCCGGGTCTGCCGGATCAAATCGCGTCACACTTGTAACTCTCACCATCGCGCGGTCCGGCTCTAAGTTTCCCTTGTCACCCCAACCAAACGCAAGAACGGGACAAGAGCAATGACCCAACACATGAAGACACCACCGGTCGTTTCGCCGGAAGCCTGGGAAGGCGCGTATGAAGAAATGCTGGTGAAGGAAAAGGCGCTCACCCGCGCCCGCGACGCGCTGGCTGCGGAACGCCGCCGCATGCCGTGGATGCCTGTCGAGAAGGACTATGTGTTCGAAGGCCCAAACGGCAAGGCAAGCCTGCTCGACCTCTTCGAAGGCCGCCGGCAACTGGTCATCTACCGCGCCTTCTTCGAGCCCGGCGTCTATGGCTGGCCGGAGCACGCCTGCCGGGGCTGCTCGCTCGGCGCCGACATGGTCGGCAACCTCGCCCATCTCAACGCCCGCGACACCACGCTTGCCTATGCGTCCCGGGCGCCGCAGGCCGACATTCAGCGGCTGAAGCAGCGGATGGACTGGAAGATGCCCTGGTACACCATCACCGACAGCTGGGACAAGGATTTCGGCGTCGACGAATGGCACGGCCACAACGTGTTCATCCATGACGGCAACCGCATCTTCCGCACCTATTTCGTCAACAACCGCGGCGACGAGGCGTTCGGCACGGTGTGGAGCTATCTCGACGTCACCCCGCTCGGCCGCCAGGAGGTGTGGGAGGATTCGCCCGAGGGCTATCCGCAGACACAGACCTACAAGTGGTGGAACTGGCACGACAACTATGAGGAAGGCGCCGCGCCCGACCAGCGATGGGTCGAGGTGTCGGATGCCGGCGAAGCGGCGTTTCGCAACAAGAACGCCTGAGCGCCGAAGCGACTCTGGCGGCGTCGCCCGCGCCGCCAGAGCCGAACTTTCCTGAAAGCAGTTGGAAGGTGGAGATCATGAGCATCGACAATCCCGCCCCTCGCCCGGCAGGCCTGAGCGGATTCGGCCTGGCCGACTGGTTATGTCTCGCGGCGGCACCGACCTTTGCCGTCATGACGTTGCTCACTGCCGCCGATAGCGGACCGGACGCGATGTGCATGTCCGGGCCCGGAGCCTTCGTGCTCAGCGGCATGGCGCCGATGTATTTCCTGATGGCTGCCTTCCACCTCGCGCCCTGGCTGCGGCTGCTCGCCAGAGGGGTGGCGGAATCGGCGCTTCAACCTGCCGACGAGCTGCCGGACCTAAGCGCGGAGCGGATGGCTGAGAGCAGGGATGCCGGCGTGTAGGGTTTTACCAGCCAGCCCAGCGGCTCCGCGGGTGCTGCCCGGGCGCGAACGTCGGAATCGGAATGCGCCGTCGCAAAAACCGAGCGCAAACCGTAAATTCGAAACAGCTCCAGGGCAGTTTGAATTCCATCCATGGCGCCGGACAGCCGGATATCCATCACAACTAGGTCAGGCGGGTCCGCAGCTGCGCTATCGAGCGCTTCCTCGCCCGAGCCGACGACTACGACCTCGAAACCGGCCGCGGTCAGAGTTCTCTCCATCTCGAGGGAGATGAGAAAATCATCCTCGACGACCAAGATCCGCGTGGGCAATGCGGCCGCCACAGGCTCGGCCGACGCGGCTTTCGTTGGGATTGGCCGACGGCGACCGTGTGGAGCAGCAAGCTCGGTCATCGAGAGCGATCCAGGAAGTGAAGAAGTGCCGGCGAGAGCTTCATGAGAACCGAATGCTGCAGCGCGTCTTCGGTTCCTTGGTAACGACAAGCTTGCCGTGCAGCTGCCGCGCCAAGCCCTGAACCAGCTTCAACCCGGACGAACGGTCGCGGACCGAAGCCAGGTCAAAGCCGGGACCGCTGTCTTCGACGAATACCTGGAAGCCGTCGGCATCACGCCGAAGCCCGACCCGGATGGTGCCGACTCCGTCGGGAGTTCCATATTTTACGGCATTGGTCAGAAGCTCGTTCAGGATCAGCGCCAGCGGCATTGCAACGTCATTCGAAAGCTTTGAATCGTCAGCCTCGAACTCAACCGCGACTTCCTTCGGGAAGGTCTGTTTTATTGTCCCGCAGACCGCAAGCAAGAAACCCTTCGCGTTGAACTGCGTCGAATCGACCGTCTCGTACAGGACCTGCTGAGCAGCGGCCATGGCCGCGACGCGGTTGCCGGCTTCACGCAGGATTTCTCGCGCTTGCGGGTTCGCTGCTCGTTGACCGGCCAAGCTCAGCAGCGACTGCAGCATCTGCATGTTGTTCTTCACACGATGATTCAGCTCATTGAAGAGCAGCCGCTGCTGTGTTTCGGCCTGTTTGCGTTCGCTGATATCGACCAGCATGTTGATGCCGCCGACGATCTTGCCATCTTCATCGCGCAGCGGCGTCGGATACGGGATGAAGGGAATGCGCACGCCGTCCGGGCGCTCGGCGACGGCTTCAGCGTTGCGTATCGGACGCCCCTCCTTCAGGGAGACCGCCATCGGGCACTGGTCGTGAGGAAGCGGGGTTCCGTCCGGCCAGAACAGTTTCCACGTCACGCACCACTTATCCTTGCCGATCTGCGGAACGCGCCCGGAAAGCTCGACGGCCGCCTCGTTGAAAAAGGTTATCGTGCCGTCGGCGTCCGTCGTGTAGATCGCGGCCGGAATTGCCGCCAGAAGGTCGCGCAGCTGACGCTCGCTCGCCCGCAGCTTGGCTTCCGCCATCTTTTGGTCGGTAATGTCGCGCGCAATCTTCGAGGCGCCGATGATGCGGCCCTGGCTGTTGCGGATGGGCGAAATCGTCAGGGAAATATCGACGAGACTGCCGTCCTTGCGGCGACGCACCGTTTCGAAGTGATCGACGCTTTCGCCGCTGCTGATGCGCCTGATGATTTCCGGCTCCTCGCCCAGCCGGTCATCGGGGATGATCATCGTGATGTGCCTGCCGATCGCCTCGTCGGCCGTGAAGCCGAACAGGCGCTCCGCGCTGGCATTCCATGAGGCGATAATGCCGTTGAGATCCTTGCTGATGATCGCGTCGTGAGAGGATTCGACAATGGCCACCAGCTGATTTGCGGCGCGCTCCGTCGTCTGGCGGGCGGTCTCGAGCCGCACGCGGTCGACCGCGAAGCCGAGTTGTCCGGCCACCGTCAGCGCAAAACGAAGCTCGGACTCCACGAAATCGTGCGGATGATCGTAATAGGTCATGAACTTGCCGAGCAACTCACCGCGCACCGAGATCGGAATGAAAGCCAGCGCTGCAATGCCTTCGTCCCGCACAGCCGCCTTGAGGTCGTCCGGCAACCCGCTTTGCTCGACGTCGGCAATAGCGATTGGTTCTGGATCGCGTGTGTCTCGCGACCAGGGGGAATGGCCTTCGACGGCCTTTCTGTAAGCTTGCGACAGGCCTCGCGAGGCAGCAAATCTGAGGAAGCCGGTGTTGTCGAAAAAGAGTATGGACGCCCGGTCCGCACCCAATGCTCGAATGATGGTGCTAAGGGCTATCTCGCGAACCTCGCCGAGATTCGCCGCGCGCTGAAGGCTGTCCGTGAATTCGTAAAGCGCCGCCTGCTGCTCCAGATGCCGGACGAGCGCGGCCTCGGCCTTCTTGCGCGCGGTGATATCCTGCTGCACGCGCACCGCATACAAGAAGCGGCCTTCGGAGTCCCTTACGCTCGAGGACGTGACCGCGACCCAGACTCTTGCCCCGTCCTTGCGGATGAAGCGCTTCTCGTGCCGGTAGCTGTCGATCTCGCCTCGCACCTGACGCTCGAACTGACGCAGGTCCGCATCGACATTCTCCGCCAGAGTGGCATCGAACACCGACCTACCCACAAGTTCATCGGCCGAGTAGCCGAGCAGGTCGGCAAGGTAGCCGTTGACGCGCCCGAGTTCGCCCTTCGCGTTGACTTCAGCGATGCCAATCGCCGCATGCTGGTAAGTCGCAGCGAGCCGCTGTTCCTGTTGCCCGATGATCTCATCGCTCAGACGCCGGTCCGTGACGTCGTGGAAACAGTTGATGGCTCCGACGACCCGACCGTCCTCGTCTTCGATCGGCTCGATGTGGACCATCACCCATATCGCCGTGCCGTCCGGCCGCTCGAGCTTGCCTTCAACCCCCCTGACGGGAATGCGGGTTCGCAGCACCGCGGCCATCGGGGTTTCGGCGCGCGCGATCTCGCGTCCATCGAGATAGAGCCTGTGGGATCCGCAATAAAGTTCGGAATCCGAGCCAAGCAAAGGCGTTCGCCCCCACAAGTCGGCAGCGCGTTTGTTGAACCAAAGCAATCGCCCTTGCGCGTCGCAAGCGTAGATCGCAATGGGCAGCGTCTCGATGAAGTCGGGCGGAATTTGCAGGGCGACGGCGTCCTCCGGGGTACGGATAAACCCCTCGGTTCCTTGAAGGCTTTCGATGCGCATCTCCCATTCCCGCTCGGCAACGAAAAGCCAAACGCATCGGATCGCCGAATGTTCCCGCGTGAGCTCCGACACTTCGGCATCGAGGCGGGTGCGGACATAACAGCGATTTCGCCGTGCTTCTGGAAGAGCTGCATGCGAGTCCGCATCGCCTTGACCTGGCGGATTGCCTTCCGCGCCGGCTCGCACAATAGTCGGGCCGATGTTCCAGGCGATAGCGAGTCACTGGTCGACGCTCATCCTTCTCCTGTCGTTGGCGATGGCGGCGGTCGGCATCGTCCATGCCATCATGACGAAGGAAGACGTGCGCGCCGCCACGGGGTGGGTCGGCGTGATGCTTCTGTCGCCCTTCCTCGGCGCGATCATCTACGCCATCGCCGGCATCAACCGGATCCGCCGCGCGACAATCAGCGCCATGCGGCCCAGCGCCGGTTCGGCGGATGAGGGGCACAATCGCGATGTCGCCGTCGAAGCCTTGATCGAGGCCCAGTTCGGCCAGCGCTTCGTCGGATTGAAGACACTGGGCGACAGGGTGGCGCGGCGTCCGCTGACTTCGGGAAACACGATCGCCGTGCTCGAGACCGGCGACGAGGCCTATACGGCGATGTGCCGGGCGATCGACAGCGCGCAAAAGAGCGTGCTTCTCGAAACTTACATCTTCGACAACGACGCCGTCGGACAGATGTTCGTGCAGTCGCTCTCCGCCGCGGTCGAACGCGGCGTTGCCGTGCGCGTGCTGATCGACGCCGTCGGCGTGCGCTATTCGGTACCCAGCATCCTGAAGCAGCTCAGGGAGGCCAACGTCGCCGTCGATCTCTTCAACGGCAACATCGTCATGGGCTTGAGACTTCCTTATGCGAATCTCAGAACCCACAGGAAGGTCGTGGTCATCGACGCGACGGTGGCGTTTACCGGAGGCATGAACATCCGCAAGGGGTTCTCGGCCGAATTCGCCGGTTCCGACAGCTCCAGGGACACGCATTTCGAGGTCACCGGGCCGGTGGTGGTCGACCTGTTCTCAGTCGCCGCCGAGGACTGGCGCTTCGCCAGCAACGAGGCGCTGAAGGGCGACGCCTGGCAAGTCGAGCGAGCCGCCCCGCCGCCCGGCCAGCCGATGCTGGTCAGAGCCGTGGCGACAGGACCGGATGCCGCGAACGAAACCAACCACAAGCTGCTGATGGGGGCGTTTTCGGTCGCCCGCAAATCGATCCGCATCATGTCGCCCTATTTCCTGCCGGACCGCGAGCTGATCAGCGCGCTGACCACGGCCGGCGCGCGCGGCGTCGAGATCGACATCGTGGTGCCGGCAGTGAACAATCTTTTCCTCGTCGACCGCGCCATGACGGCACAGTTCGACCAGGTGCTGAAGCATTATTGCCGGGTGTGGCGCCACCAAGGCCCCTTCGATCATTCGAAACTTATGGCAATCGACGGCGCATGGGCTTATGTCGGCTCGTCCAATCTCGACGCCCGGTCGCTCAGGCTGAATTTCGAGATCGACATGGAGGTCCTGGATGCCAACTTCGCCCGGGCCATCGAGGCGCGTATCGACGCGGCGATCGCGTCGGCGAAACCGGTGACACTCGAGATGCTGAGGGCCAGAGCCTTCGTCATTCGTGTCCTCGACCGATTGCTGTGGCTGGGATCGCCCTATCTGTAGGCAGGAAGACGAGCAGCAGGAACCATGGAGAGAAACGGACGCACCCTCCCCGAAACCGTGCTCCTGTCGATCCGAGGCAGAAAGATGCGGAAAGCCAAAGCCACGGCGCCCAAACGGGTCGGCGGCGCCGAGATGGTGGTCGCCTCCTACAACGTCCACAAATGCATCGGCACCGACCGCAAGTTCGACCCCGAGCGGACCGCGCGCGTCATCCGCGAGATCAGCCCCGATGTGATCGCGCTGCAGGAGGCCGACAACCGTTTCGGCGACCGCGCCGGGCTGCTCGACCTCAACCGCCTCGAAATCGAAACCGGGCTGGTGCCGGTGCCGATCACCGGAAACGGCAAGGCACATGGCTGGCGCGGCAACGTGCTTCTGTTCAAGCGTGGCACGGTGCGCGACGTGCACCAGATCAAGCTGCCCGGCCTCGAGCCACGCGGGGCGCTGGTCGCCGAGATCGACCTCGACGAGAACCGGACGCTGCGGGTGATCGCCGCGCATCTCGGCCTTTTGCGCCGCTCGCGCTCGGAACAGGCCCGCGTCGTGCTCGATATCATGAGCAGCGCGGACGAAAGGCCGACGCTCCTGCTCGGCGACCTCAACGAATGGCGGCTGGGCAACCGCTCCGCGCTCAACACGCTGCACACCACCTTCGGCCCCTCGCTGCCCGCTGTGCCCACCTTTCCGTCGGGCCTGCCGGTGCTGGCGCTGGACCGGATCATGGGCAACCGCGACGGCATGGTGTCGGCGGTGGAAGCGCATGACACGCCGCTGTCGCGCGTGGCGTCCGACCACCTGCCGCTCACGGCTTACGTGCATCTATAGGGAGAGTAGCTCACCCTTCCCTGAGCCAGACCAGCATCTCGCCGGGATCGCGGTTGTCCCAGGCGAAGTAAGGAATTGCCTTGAGCGTCGTCTCTTCGGTTTCCGGCGGCTCGGGGCGGTAGAGATCGCTGCCCCAGGTCTTCGCCTCGGCCCGGCTGCCGATCGCCGAAAGCGTGACGATACCGCCGAGCAGATTCGGCTCTTTGTGCGCCTCCAGCCTGGCCGTGCGCGGCAGCGCAATGCGGTGCAGGCCACCGCCATTGTCGGTCTCCTCGACGCAGTAGAGCAGCGGGCCGCGCGACAGCGCGACGCGGCCGATGTCCTGCCGCACTTCCGGATTGGCGAAGAGGCGGGCCATCGACATTTCGAGGTCGAGCTCGACGCGGTCGCCCTTTTGCCATTCGCGGCGGACCGCGGCATAGCCGTCGACCGTGACCGCATCGAGATCGAGCATATTGCCGTTCACCTTCAGCGCCGCGTTGCGGCACCAGGCGGGCACGCGCAGGTAAAGCGTGAATTCGACCGGTGTCTGTGCCTCGAACTCGATCGACACCGCGCCATCCCAGGGATAATTGCTGGTCTGGACCAGGCTGACCTGGCGGCCCGCGATCTCGAAGCGTGCGGTGGAGTCGCCATAGAGGTGCACGGCCAGCGCATCGTCGGCGAGGCCGTAGAAATAGCTGCCGATCGAGGCCACCATGCGGCCGATATTAGGCGGGCAGCAGGGGCAGCGGTGCCATTTCCAGCGGTGGTGGCCGCCGCGGCTTTCCAGCGGGTTCTCGTAGAAGAACAGCGAGCCGTCGAGCGACAGGCCCGAGATCGAGCCGTTGTAGAGCGCCCGCTCCATCATGTCGGCATAGCGGCGGTTCGGCCCCATGCCGAGCATGCGGCTCGCCCAGAACACCAGGCCGACCGAGGCGCAGGTCTCGGCATAGGCGGTTTCGTTGGGCAGGTCGTAGTCGCTGGTGAAACCTTCATTGTGAGCCGACGGCCCGAGGCCGCCGGTGACATAGAGGCTCTTGGTGGTCAGATCGTCCCACAGCCTGTCGAGCGCAGCGCGCAAGCTGTCGTCGCCATATTCGGTGGCAATGTCGGCCATGCCGGAGAAGAGGTACATCGCCCGCACAGCGTGGCCGACGACCTTGTCCTGCTCGCGCACCGGCTTGTGCGACTGATTGTATTCGTAGGTTTTGAAATGATAGGCCTTCGGGTCGGCGCCGCGGGCGCGCGCCTCCTCGTCGAAATAATGCGGCTGCTGGCCGCGCTGGTCGATGAAGTACTTCGCCAGATCCATGTACTTCTTCTCACCCGTCGCCCGCGCGAGCTTCACCAGCGCCAGCTCGATCTCCTCATGGCCGCAATAGCCCTTTTTCTTGCCGGGCTCCGGGCCGAACATCGAGGCGATGTGGTCGGCGTAGCGGCTCATGATGTCGAGCAGCTTGCGCTTGCCCGTCGCCTGAAAGTAGGCGACCGCGCCCTCGATCAGATGGCCGGCGCAGTAGAGCTCGTGGCAGTCGCGCAGGTTGGTCCAGCGGAGACCCGGCTGGATGCGCTGGTACCAGCTCGAGAGATAACCGTCCTCCTGCTGCAGCTTGCCGTACATGTCGACGACGGCATCGATCTTCTTCTCCAGCTCCGGATTGCGGCGCCGGTAAAGCGAATAGGCGGCGGTCTCGATGGTCTTGCCCCAATCGGAATCCCAGAACATCTGGGTCGTCACCGTCGAGCCGGTGAACTCGGCGCCCTGCGCGTCGGCCTCGTCCGGCGACGGCGAATGGAACGGAATGACGACGCCCGGCGACGGCCGGTCGGGATCGATCTGCTCCAGCATGCGCGCCTCGACGCAGCGGTCGTAGAGGATGCCGGCGGTCTTGGCGGCGACCGCGTCGACCCGGTCGCCCCAGAAGCCGCGGACATCGACCTGCGGCACGGGCAGCGGCCGGAAGGCAAGCTTCGGCTTCGCGGTCGCGGCTGCCTGGGCTGCGGTGGCGGATTGTGCTGCGGTCATAACGTCACTCCATTCGAATGCGGGAAAATCATTTGACGGCCCCGGCCATCAGGCCGCGGATGTAGAAGCGCTGCAGCGCCAGGAACAGGATCAGGCAGGGCACCATCATCACCGTGACGCCCGCCTGCACCGCGCCCCAATCGATGGCGCCGAAGCGGCCGGACTGAAGCGCGGTCATCATCACCGGCAGGGTGAATTTCGACTGGTCGGTCATCAGCACCAGCGCGGCCAGGAACTCGTTCCAGGCGCCGAGGAAGGCGAAGAGCGCGATGGTGACGACGCCCGGCCAGACCAGCGGCAGCATCACCTTGACCAGCATGGTGACATTGTTGGCGCCATCCATGCGCGCCGCCTCCTCGATCTCGCGCGGCACCGCGTCGAAGGCGTTGCGCATCATGAAGATCGAGAACGGCAGCTGCAGCGTGACATAGACGCAGACTAGGCCGGTCAGCGTGTTGTGGAGACCGAATTTCGTCAGCACCAGGAAGATCGGCGTCAGGATCGACTGGAACGGGATCATGATCGTCGACAGGATGAGGATGAAGAAGAAGTCCCGGAACGGGAAGCGGAAACGCGAGAAGCCGTAGCCGGCGAGCACGCTGACCAGCACGGAGAGCAACACCGTCATCACCGAGACATAGATGCTGTTCTGCGCCGAGGCCCAAAGCCCGTCGCCGAAGGTGTTCAGCGTCTGATAGTTCTCGACCGAGAAGCCGGTGGTCGGCCAGGGCGGCAGCGGCGGCTGGCGCGCTTCCTGCGCCGGCTTGAAGGTGGAGAGCACCGTCCACACGATCGGCGCCAAAAACAGCACCGAGGCGATGATGCCGGTGGAATGCCTGGCGAGGCTGAAGGCCGCCTTGCGGTGCTGCGACATCGCCTCGGCCATCAGTCGAGCCCCTCGGGCTTGCGCAGCAGCCAGAGCTGGATGAGGCTGAGCGCCACCAGGATGACCAGCAGCACCATGGAGAGTGCCGCGCCGTAGCCGAGCTTGAACGAGACGAAGGACTGGTTGAAGATCCAGTAGACCGCCGTCAGCGTCTGGTTGCGCGGGCCGCCGCGCAGGATGATGTAGAACTGGTCGAAGGCGAGGATCGAGCCCGCGACCGACAGGATCAGCGCCAGCGCCAGCGTGCGGCGCATCAGCGGCAGGGTGATCGCCCTGAAGCGGGCGAACGGCCCTGCGCCGTCGATCACTGCGGCCTCCTGCAGATCCTGCGGGATCGACTGCAGGCCGGTCATCAGGATGATCATGGTGAAGCCGGCGACCTTCCAGACCACCATGGCGATGATCGACCAGAACGCCGGCTGGAAGGTGGCGAGAAGATTGACCTTCCTCTCGGTCAGGCCGAGGTCGTAAGCGGCCGGGCTGAACAGGCCGGAATCGACGTTCAGCAGCCACGACCAGAGCAGGCTTGCGGAAGCAAAGCCCACCACCGCCGGCATGAAGAAGGCTGTGCGGTAGAGATTGGTGAGCGGGCGCGGCCGCTCGATGAAGATCGCCAGCGGGAAGGCGACGGCGAAGATCGCGATGGTGACGATCAGCGTGTAGTAGAAGGTGAATTTGAGCGCGTTCCAGAACCGGGTGTCGCGCAGGATGGCGACATAATTATCGAGGCCGATGAAAGCGTGCTCGCCCATCAGCGGCCAGTTGTGCAGCGACATCCACGCCGTCATGCCGAGCGGGATGACGAAGAACACGGTGACGAAGGCGACGGCCGGCAGGACATAGAGCAGGCCCACCCATTGCCGGCGGCTGACGCCGATGCGTCTGGCGCGGGCGGGCGCGGAGGTTGCGGCGATGGAGGTCATGGCTTGGCTCCCCCTTCTCCCCTTGTGGGGTGAGCAGCCGGTTCACCGAAGGTGAATTCATCGTGCCACTGGCACGATGAAAGGCCGGCGAACGCCGGGACGCTGCGAAGCAGCGGGGACCCGGCCGGGGGTGGATCGGCCACCGCCCGGCCCTTCGCAGGCTTAGGGCGTTCGAAGCTCGAAAAGCCAAGCAATTGGCTTTTCGTCCGTTGCGCGGACCGCTTCTCACCCCGCAGGGGGAGAAGAGGGAGCGAACCTCGCGGCGCCTCAACTTGGCGATGATGATGAGTGAGCTTTCTCAACGCGATAATCCTGCCATTTAGCGCGGCGTCCCCCTCCCCCTTGAGGGGAGGGTCCGGCCGAAGGCCGGGGGTGGGGTCCGCTGTGAAGTGCGCCTACGGGGAGATAGCGTCGGCGTACTTCGCGGGCGACCCCACCCGGACTTGCGGTCCGACCTCCCCTCAAGGGGGAGGTTTAGGGCCGCGCTTTACTTGTTCGGCGCCTGGTCGATGATCGACTGCATGGTCTCCTGGGCATTGGCGATGGCGCCGTCGACATCGTCGCCGAAGAAGACCTCGTTGACCATCTGCGTCCACGGCCCGTTGGCGGAGTTGATCAGGTCGTTGAACACCACCGAATAGGGCGTGCGGCCCTTGGCCATCGCCTCGGCCGCCACCTGGTAGCGCGGATCGAGGTCCTTCAGCGCCTCCTTGGCGATGTCGCCGCGCACCGGCAGGCTACCATATTTGGCGAGGATGGTCTGGCCCTCGAGCGAGTAGGCGAAGTCCAGAAACTCCTTCACCACGGCGATCTTCTTGGTACCCTTGGTGACGACGAAATTGTCGCCGCCGGCGAAGGACGACCAGCCGCCATCCTTGCCCGGCAGGAAGGTGATGCCGTAGTCCATATCAGGATATTGCGTGTTGAGCGCGCCGATGGCGAAGGCGCCAGACGGCGAGAGGCCGATCTTGCCGCCGGCAAAGGCGGCGAAGAAATTGGCGCCGGTGTCGGTCTGCGCGCCCTCGGGCACCAGCCCCTTCTTGACCATCGAGCGGTAGAGGTCGATCGCGCCGCGCAGCTGCGGGCTGTCCAGCGTCGCCTTGGAGCCGTCCTCGGAGAGGATGTCGCCGCCCGAGGCCCAAATCAGCGGCGTGAAGGTGAAGATGTTGCAGCCGCCGCAATTGCCGGAGAAGTAGAAGCCCTTGATGTCGCCGCCGAGCGCATTGACCTTCTCGGCGTCGGCCTCGATCTCGGCCCAGGTCTTCGGCCCCTTCTCGGGGTCGAGCCCGGCCTGCTTGAACAGCTTCTTGTTCCAGATCAGCACCGAAGAATCGGCCGAGAACGGCAGGCCGTAGATGCGGCCCTTATAGGTGCCGGTCTTCACATGCGCCGGCGACAGGCTCGAAAAATAGGGCAAGGATTTCGCCCAGTCGGTGATGTCCTCAAGCTGGCCGGCGGCAGCGAAGGACGGGGTGTAGATCAGGTCGAGCGACAGCGCATCGGGCGCGGTGCCGCCGGCGGCGGCGGCGCCATATTTCGGGATGATCTCGGCGTTCGGGATGATGTCGAGCTTGATCTGGTCCTTATGCGCCTTGTTGAAGGCGTCGACGATGCGCGGCATGAAATTCGAGCCGTCGGCGCGCACCCAGATGTTGGCGGTCTCGGCGGACGCCGCCTGCAGGCCGCCGCCGATCACGGCCGCGGCCAAGGCCAGCCTGGCAAACATGGTTTTCACGGTATTCCTCCTCATGGTTCTCCTCCCAATTTGGCCGTTGCGCGACGGCCGTTTCGTTCGATGCCTCAGCCGCCCGGCGGACGGCCGCATGACTGACGCACCACCAGCCGGCACGGCAGTTTCCTGATGCCTGGCGCGGCCGGCTGGCCGCCCACGAGCGAAAGCAGAGCGAGCCCGGCCTCGCGGCCGAGCGCTGAAAGGTTCATGTCGACCGAGGTCAGCGGCGGGCGCGTCGCCTCGGCCACGATCTCCCAATTGTCGAAGCCGATGACGCCGACATCGTCGGGCACGCGGATGCCGCGCTCGCGCAGCGCGTCGATGACGCCGCGCGCGATCTGGTCGTTGCCGCAGAACACTGCGTCCGGCCAGCCTTCCCTGCCCCGGCCGTTGCCGAACAGCTTTGCCACCGCATCGTGCCCCCAGGCTTCCGACCAGGCGCCGAGCAGCGGCTCGCCGACCGGCAGGCCGTGCGCCTCGAGCACCTCCCGGTAAGCCTCGGCCCGCGCGTGCACCACCGCGAAGCCCGCCGGCCCGGTGACATGGGCGATGCGGCAGCGCCCGAGCCGCAAAAAATGTTCGACCGCCAGCCGCGCGCCGCCGGCGTCGTCGGAGACCAGGCCGACCGCGCCGGGATCCGGCTGGGTGAAGGCATAGACGACCGGGATGCGCAGATTGGAGAGATCGATCGGCAGATGGCGGTCGATGCGCTTTCCGGTGGCGATGATGCCGTCGACGCGCTTGTCGAGCATGGCCTCGACATGCAGCTGGCCGAGCCTTGTGTCGTCCTCGACATTGCACAGGAACACCGAGACGCCATTGTCGACCAGCGCATCCGAAACGCCGGCCATCAGCGGCAGCGAAAAGCGGCCATACGTATCGTTGGTGAGCAGGCCGACGGTAAACGAGCGCTTGCGCAGCAGGCTCTGCGCCAAATGGTTCGGCCGGAAGCCGAGACGCTGCGCCACCGCACGGATGCGCTCGCGCGTCTCGGCGGTCATGCGCCCCTGCCCGTTCAGCGCCTTGGACGCCGTCGCCACGCTGACCCCGGCCGCAGCCGCCACCTCGCGCAGCGTGACCGGCGGCTTGGCGGAAACTGGCGCTGGCTCGGCGTCGGCGGACATGGTTCGAGGCGCATCCCGGAGTTGGGAAAAGGTTTTCCCTTATCGCCCTGCGCGAAGATGACGGGTGAGGTCAGCGCACGCGAGGCCAGTTGGGAAAAGGTTTTCTCAGAAAGGAGATTAAGCGAAGGTGGCGGGGTTGGCAAGGGGAAAGGACTCGACGCGGCTGCTCGCCCAATCGTTGACGTGCGTGGGCTATCATAAGTTCCAGTCTCGATGAACCGGAAGGGCCCGCAAGCAGACTTGTCGGTTTCCCAGAAGTAGCTAGCGTAAACCTGCACGACCGATATGTGGCGCAACTCGGCGGAGAAGCGATTTTGCGGTTTTACCAGTTGGTCGCGATGTATTTTGGTTGGAGATATTCGAGCAGGCCGTGATGCCCTCCCTCGCGGCCGAGCCCGCTTTGCTTCATCCCCCCGAAGGGCGCTGCCGGGTCCGAAACCAGGCCACGATTGACGCCGACCATTCCACTTTCGATGCGTTCGGCGACCCTCAGGGCGCGTCTGAGATCACTACTGTAGACGTAGGATATGAGGCCATACTCCGTGTCGTTCGCCAGCCGGACAGCCTCGTCTTCCGTATCGAAGGGCGTGACCGCTGCGACCGGCCCAAAGATCTCTTCCTTCGCGATGTCGGAATCGGGAGAAACGTCAGCTAGGACTGTCGGAGGATAGAAGAAGCCCTCGCCAGGCCGCGGTTTGCCGCCCGTTTCGATACGCGCCCCACGGGCAACGGCATCCTTCAGCAAGCGATCAACCTTCTCCACGGCCGTCGCGGTAATAAGGGGCCCGAGCTGGGTCGTCGCTTGAAGACCCGGCCCCACTGAAAGCGACGACATTTCCTGGGTAAGCCGGCGGACAAAAGCGTCGTAAATGCCGCGCTGCACATAGAAGCGATTCGCCGCAGTGCAGGCTTCTCCGCCGTTGCGCATCTTGGCGACCATGGCGCCGGCCACGGCATCGTCCAGATCCGCATCATCGAACACGATGAAAGGAGCGTTGCCGCCGAGTTCCATGGAACAGCTGATGACCCGGTTGGCGGCCTCACGCAACAGGATGCGCCCAACGGCCGTCGAACCCGTGAATGACAGTTTGCGCACCCGACTGTCGTGCAGCATCGCGCTCACCACAGGCCCCGCGGCCGTGGTCGTCACGATGTTGACGGCACCTTCGGGCAAACCGGCTTCCATGAGGATCGCACCGATCGCCAACGCGGTCAGTGGAGTCTCAGCCGCCGGCTTCAGTACGCACGTGCAACCCGCCGCGAGCGCCGGGGCGATCTTGCGGGTCGCCATGGCCGCCGGGAAATTCCAGGGTGTGACGAGAACGGCGATGCCAATCGGCTGGTATTGAACCACGATTCGGTTTGCACCGCCCGGCGCGTGGCCGATGTCGCCGAGAGTACGCACCCCCTCCTCGGCGTACCATCGGAAGAACTCCGCGGCATACGTTACCTCTGCGCGAGCGTCTGGGAGGGCCTTGCCGTTCTCCAGAGATATCAGTTGCGCCAGCCATTCGGCACGATCGAGCATGAGCCGATGGCAGCGCATCAGCATGTCCGATCGCCGGCGTGAGGGGGTTTGCCTCCACATAGTCGCAGAAGCCTCCGCAGCATCGATCGCCCGGATTGCGTCGGCGACTGCGCCGTCTGCCACAGACGCGATCGTGAGCCCGTTGGATGGATCGGCGACATCAAACCGATTGCCGCCGGTTGCACTTGTCCATTTGCCGCCCACCAGCAGATCCACAGGAGCGCTTGCAATGATAGCCGCAGCATCCGCGCAAAACGATTCGATATCCCTTGCTGTCTGACTCACACCCATCCTCTCGCGGCTTTAGAAAACATGCGCAACCAGTCTGTCGATTGCTGGAACCAATATGAAATTGGTATTGCAACCGGTGTCAATATAGATCAAATTGGTTGCAGAGAAATCCGCCCGTTTCTTAGTGGAGTGGCCGCATGACCGTCGTTTTGAGGGATTTCATCGAGGCGGCTGGATTGCAGCCAGGCGACCGGCTGCCACCCGAGCGCGATCTCGCGCTCAAGCTAGGTTTACCCCGCACGGCCCTCCGGCGCATGCTGGCCGAGATGGAGCAAGAGGGGCGCCTGCTTCGCCATGTCGGGCGTGGCACTTTCGTCGCCGAGCGAGGGGCAACCGCGAGCGCTCCGTATCGCGCACACGATGCCTCTCGGAAAGAACTGTGGACCTATCCCGCTGAGGTCTTCGAAGCACGATTAATCATCGAGCCGAAGGTGGCGGCGCTCGCGGCGTTGCGGGCGACCCCCTATGAAACTGAAGAGATGCACAAGGTCATCCAGCATGGCAGTACCGCCGCGACGCTGGCGGAGTTCGAGCGTTGGGACGCCGCGTTCCATCAACTGGTAGTGGTGGCGGCCCGCAATGGATTGCTGGCCTCGCTCTACGAAGGTATTCACTCGCTTCGGGCGGGGCGTCTTTGGGGGCGCATGAAAGAGCTGTCTCTGACGAAAGAGCGTATGCAGGAGTATACGGCTCATCATCGCGCGATCTTACAGGCGATCACTGACCGCGATGGTGGGCAGGCCGAACAAAGAATGCATAGCCATATCTTGACCGCGAGAGCCAACATACTCGGATCGGAGACAATGGGGTGAGTAGGCCTCATCGCCAAAATTTTGAGATTGCCGAACCGAGCAGAATGGCGCGTTCGAACGCTAATCGCTTGTCGTTCTATTCAAGGCGGGGCATCTGACACTGTTTTCAAGACGGACGCGGTGCGCGCCATCCAGACAAGATGAGGTTCCTGTACGCGGCGGGCCCGTCGCCAAGGAAGAGCAAGGTTATCGCCTCTTTGCTTCGGGCTGGCGACGGCGCATCGCACGTTTATCCCGCCATTCGTAAAGGGAATAGACAAGCGGGATGAACCATGGCTTGCCGCGGTAAAACGGCACGGCCTTCGGAGCGGGGTCGAAATCGAAGGCGGACTGCGCCTTTTCGGTTTCGCCGAGGATCTTGAAGGCTGCCTTCTTGCCCAGCCAGCGGGCCCAGACCACTCCGGAGCCGCAGAAGCCGGTGGCGTAAACCGTATCACCCGAGGTGAAAATCCGAGGCACCATGTCGCGATGCATGGCGACCTGGCCAAACCAACTATGCGTCAGGCCGACGCCCCTCAGTTCGGGGAAAATTCGGCCAAGTTCGCTGCGCAAATGGGTGGTCGGCGCCAGCGCGTCACCCGCCGTGGTGCCGTCCCTGCCGCCGAAGAGGATGCGCGATCCGTCCGCCGAAGGGCGATAGTAATAGCTGAGCTGGCGCATATCGCCATACATCATGCGCTTCGGCATCAACCGGTCCATGACGCCTTCTGCCAATGGCTCGGTAGCGATGATGCGGCTGCGCACCGGCACAATACGGCGTCGCAGCCAAGGATCGAAGCCGTCGGTATAGGCATCCGTGCAGATCAGCACCTTCCTGGCGAGAACGTCACCGCGCGACGTTCTCACACGGACCCCGCCGGCCTCGGCGATGGTTCCCGTAACGGCTGTGTTCTCATGGATTACCGCTCCGGTTGCCATTGCCACCCGTATAATACCCGCAAGCAGCTTGGCCGGATGCAGGCCACCGGTATCCATCCGCACGAATCCACCCGTGTAGAAATCCGTCCCGATATAGGTCGGCACGTCCAACCGGCCGACGGGATGAGCCTCGATGCCCAGAAAGCGCCGCAGTAGATCGGCGGAGCGGCTGAGTTCGTCGCATTCATCAGCGTTGATCGCGCCGACGAACAGGCCGGAGAGATGGAAGTCACACTCCACCTTCTCCTCCTTCAGAAAGGCCCACAGGTCTTCCCGTGCGGCCTTTCCCTCCATCAGGATCTCGGTGGCGCGGGCCTCGCCGAATCTTCTGATCAATTCCTTGCGCCCGGGTCGAATGCTCCCGCTCGCCATGCCGCCATTACGACTGGAAGCCGCCTGCCCCAGCGACTGGCGATCGAAAAGCTGAACACTGCGACCGGCACGAGCAAGCTCGATGGCCGCCGAAAGTCCTGCATAGCCTCCCCCAACGATCGCCACGTCGCATTTGGAGGCGACCCGGCGGACTGGGAGGGGAGAGAAGGTGCAATCCTCCCACCAATAGGGCGTGGATTTGAAGGGGCCAGCGGAATCGGCGGTCATGGGAACATACCAGCTTTTGGTCGGATCGGCGGGCAAGCGCAAACCGGTCAATCACGTGAGACCCAGAGTTTGCGCGTGGTTTCGATGGCACGCCATACGCCGGTGAATCCCGGATGCATGACGAAGGCGTCGCCAGCCGCGATGCGGCGCGGCGGGCAGCCATCCTCAGTGAGTTCGGAGACACCCGAAAGGATGTAGCAGAACTCGAAAGTCTCGCCCTTAATCGAACGATAGGCGCCAGGCGTGACCTCCCAGACCCCCGCCTTCACGGCGCCGTCTGCGGTCTGGGCGATATCCCAGCTCAGAAAACGTGGATCGCCCTCCACAAGGCGGTCGGGCAGAGGCTGCCCTTCGCGTGGGCGCGGAAGCACATTCTGGTCGATGAACGTCAACTTGGACATAGGGATGTGGCCTTTCTGCGCGTTGAACGCCGTTCGAACCAAAGTTGCCGCTCCAAAAGCTTCAAGGCAGTCAGTCCGACGACATTGAGGGTGAGGTAGAAGACGGAGGTGATGATGAAGATGTCCATAATGGCGAAGGTTTCGCTCATCAGGCGTTTGGCCCAACCGGTGATTTCGAGCACAGCGATGGTCGAAGCGAGGCTGGATTCTTTGACGATGATGGCAACCTCACTGCTGTAGGATGGCAGCGCTTGTCGCAAAGCCAGCGGGAACTTGATCCGGCGCAAGATAATCCAAGGCGACATGCCGCAGGCTTCCGCCGCCTCGATCAGCCCGCGCGGCAGGGATAAAAACGCGGTTCGAAAGATTTCGGCTGTGTAGGCACCGGTGTTCAACAGGACCGCGAGAATGGCTGCGTGCAGGCCGTCGCCGATCAGCCACCAAATCACCGGGTTGGAGCGAAAGAACCCGACCTGCCCTAATCCGTAGTAGATCACGAATATCTGCACTAGCATGGGCGTGCCGCGAAAGACGGCGCAATAGGCGTCGGCCGCCGTGCAAACCAAGCGATTGCGCGAAGTGCGCGCGAGCGCCACCAGGATGCCGAATGGCAGTCCTAAGCCCACGCCGAACACCGAGATCAGAAGCGTTGTCTTTGCGCCGGTGAGAAGGAACGGAATCGCATAGGCAATAATGGTGAAATCCATTCTAACCTCCGCTGAAGCCGCGATTGATATGGCGCTCAGCCAGGCCGAACAGGGTCTGGCTGACTGCTGTCATGGCGAAGAACAGCGAGGCAGCGATGCAGTAAAAGAGAAGTGGCGAGCGCGTGATGCCCGCCGCGATAGCCGCCATACGCATGAGTTCCTGCATGCCGACGATGGAAACGAGTGAAGTATCCTTGATCGTCATCTGCCAGACATTGTTGATCCCGCCGAGAGCAAGTCTCAACGCGAGCGGCAACGTGATTCTGAAAAAGGCGACCGATCGAGGCAACGCCAAAGATTTCGCGGCTTCAAGAAGACCGTTGGGAACGGCTTCCAAAGCGCCTCGCATCACCTCGATCGAATAGGCGCAGGAAATGGTCGCGATGGCGAGGATGCCGATAATGGACGGGTAGGCACTTTCAGCCGTGTCTCGGTAGCCGAAGGCAACGGCTATCTTCTGCACCCAGTCGACAGAGCCAAAGAACAGGAGATAGATCACAAGAAGACCCGGCACGCCGCGGACGACGATGCTGTAGACATCGATCATCTGGGACAGCACCGGGACCCGCTGCCAGCGCGCTATGGCAAACGGGACGGCTGCGATCAACCCGATCATCATGCCGACCAGCCCGATGCAGATCGTCACGAAGGCGCCGCGCAGCAAAGCGAGTCCCCAGCCCTGCTCCACAACCAGCAACCAGATAGTTTCAAACATGGATGACACCCGTCGGGCCGCCGCGGGCTGCGACGGCCAGTTGTTGCGAGAGGATCACTTCTTGCACGGAATGGTGTAGTCGTCCTTGAACCACTTGAGGGAAGACTCCTTGATCTTACCTCCATCGATCATGTTGCAGAGCGCGGCATCTACCTTAGCCTTGAGTTCGGCATTCCCCTTGCGCATGCCGACACCCATGCCGTGGCCGAGGGTTTGAGGATCGCTCATCGCCGTAATCTTCACATCGATCTTCGTGAAGTTGGCGCCGTCCGGTGTAGCGAGGAAATCCATCCAGGTCGGGGAGTCGCCGAAAGCGGCATCCAGGCGGCCAGCCGCAAGATCAGCGGTCTGCTGAGTGGTGGCATCATAAGTCTTGAGATCGGCGCTGGTCGCCCGCTTGCCGATGAATTTGGCATAGGTCGTGCCTGTCACGACGCCGACACTCTTTCCCGCGAGCGCCTTTTCGATCTCCTCGAGACTCTTGAGCCCGGCAAGAGCGGAATCTTTGGGGACCACGAAATAGAGCGGCGTGGTGGCGTACGGGATGGAGTAGTCGATCTTCTTCTGGCGCTCGGCAGTGATGCCAAGGCCGGAAATGATCACGTCGAAGCGGTCGCTATCCATGGAGGGAACCAGCGAACTGAAAGCCTGCACCACGAATTTGCACTTCATCTTGAGTTCGGCGCAGATACCGTTGGCAACGTCGGCGTCGAAGCCGGTGACGTTTCCGTTGGCGTCGGCCATGCTGAACAGCGGCGCGTCCCCTTCCGTGCCGACGCGTAGGACGCCTTCCTCGGCGCGCGCGGCACCGGCTGCGGCGGCGAGCATGAAACCGGATACGAAAATCGAACGAAACGTTTGAACTGAAAGCATGAGTGTTACCCCTTTTCTTGTTCTGCTGAAGAAAACCGCGATCACGCGGCGGCTGGCATGACGCTGGAGAGAAACCGTTTCACCGCCTCCGAGGCAGGGTTGCGAAACAACTCTTCCGGCGCATCGTCCTGCTCAAGGATACCTTTGCGCAGGAATATCATTCGGCTCGACACGTCGCGCGCAAACCGCATTTCATGGGTGACGAGAAGGATGGTCGCCCCCTCTTCGGCCAGCGTGCGGATCACCTTCAGCACCTCGCCCACGAGTTCCGGATCGAGCGCGGATGTGGGCTCGTCAAAAAGCATGATCTTTGGTCGCATCGCCAGCACCCGTGCGATCGCCACGCGCTGTTGTTGACCGCCTGAAAGCTGACTGGGATAGCGGTCGCGGAATTCGGCCATCCCCACCTTGGAAAGCGCCGAAAGCGCCATATCCTCGGCCTCCCGCCTTCCTTTCCCGAGCACGTAGACGAGCGCCTCTGTCACGTTGCCGATCACGGTCCGGTGCGGCCAGAGATTGAAGTTCTGGAACACCATGCCAGTCCGCTGGCGAAAGAGCCGGATCTTCGCGCGGTTGGTGATTTCGCTCTTGCCCGGTCGATTGGTGGTGATGGAGATTGCGTCGCCCATCACCTCGATCCTCCCTGAGGTCGGCGTCTCCAGAAAATTTATGCAGCGCAACAACGTGCTCTTTCCCGAGCCAGACGCGCCGATAAGGGATATGACCTCCCCTTCCGCCATCTGGAAAGTGACGTCGTTAAGGATCCTGACCGCGCCGAAATTCTTACTGAGTTCATGGACCTTTAGAACCGGGGCCATGTCATGGCGTCTTCGGTTCCATTCAGATCGCACCTTCTCAACATGGGGCTGGCCCCGGCTGTCCATCGTCTGCGCGAGTTCGTTAAGTGTTAGGCGACTGTGACCATCGCTCCCACTTTCGTCGGTGACGGCGCCGTCTATGGCGCTCCTCCTCGAAACGGTTCGATATCCCTTGCTGTCAGTCACGTTCATCGGCTCGCTGCCTCTAGCAACTATTTGAAACCAATCTCGGGATTCTTTGGACCAATATGACATTGGTATCGCAACCGGTGTCAAGATAGATCAAATTGGTTGCGAGAAAAATCTGCAGGAACAGCTTACATTTGGCGCGTCGGATCCAATTCGCGGAATAAAGACCATCGCAGATAAGCCGCCCCTCGCCCGGCCTCAGGCGAACATAGACTCGCCTATCGCTTCCTAAACAGAATGGCCGGGCCCGCTCCGCCGGGCCGCCCACGCGTCGCCGTCGGCGCCAAGCTCGCGCCAGCGGCAACAAGGGACGGCGGCGGCCAGGTGACGGGTCTTAAGGCGGCCGAGGACACTCAGATCCGGTTCGAGCACGTCGAGCATGGCGACGCGGTCTCACGCGCCGCGAGCGCCTCATCCCAATGCCACTGTCGCGGAACGATTAGGCGCTGCTCGATGTTGATGCGACATCGGATGGCGAATCGATGGAACGGCGCGACAAGGAACAGGAGAACCTTTCCCGGCTCGAACGGGCCGCACAGCAGACTGCTGATCCGAAAACGATCCAGCAGCAGGCGAAAAAGCCCGAGGAAAAATTCCGCTTCAGCTTTCGAAAAGAAGACCTCTGGTGGACGGCCGGCTTCGCGGCCGCTGCCTTGCTGCTCTTTGCCGTCCAGCTTCTCATCAATTGGCGCATGGAATGGCTTGACGCGCCTTTGCGCGTCCGCGTGCTGAACTATGTCTGGGGCGGCGTTCTCATTTTCGTCATGCTGACCGTGGCGAATATCATCGAAGTCTTTCTCATCGGCCGAATTCCCAATCGCGTTTCGCGGTTCAACCTGAAACGAATTTTTCGATTGGTCGTCGTGGTCGCCGTCGTCTTCGTGGCCATCTCGGTTCTGTTCGTGAACTGGTACGCCGCCGTCGTTTCGCTCGGCCTGATTTCACTGACTCTCGGCTTCGCGCTGCAGATGCCGATCTCCAGTTTCATCGCCTGGATCTATATACTGGCCCGGGCGCCCTATCGCGTCGGCGACCGGATCCGCATCGGCGATGCCCATGGCGACGTCATCGACGTCAGCTATCTCGACACGACGTTATGGGAATTCGGCGGCGAGCATCTTTGGACCGATCATCCGAGCGGACGCGTCATCAAGTTCCCGAACTCCACCGTGTTCGACACGCCGGTCTTCAACTATTCCTGGCCGCTGTTTCCCTATGTCTGGAACGAAATCAAGTTCCAGCTCGCCTACGACAGCGACCTGGAATTCGTGGCGAAAACCATGCGAGAGGTCGTGGACGAGCAGATCGGCGACATCATGAGCCAGAAGGTGAAGGTCTATAAGGACATCCTGTCGAAAACGCCGGTGGACGAGCTGCAAGTGAAGGAGCATCCGGTGGTGCATTTTCGCGTCAGCGAAAATACCTGGCTCGAAGCCATCGTGCGCTACCTGGTGCCGCCGAAGGAAGCGGGACGCACCAAGACACGCTTGATCAAGGAAATGCTGGCGCGAATGAATGCAGAACCCGATCGCGTGCTGTTTCCAAAGAGCAATTTGCGGTGAACTTCCCGGCAGCCTGCTAGAGCGAGATCGTTCGCATCCCTTCGTGGCCTGTCAGTTCATTGGCCAGACGATCGCCAGCATCGGCACGGCAACAATGACGACAAGGAACGACAGCGGCAGCCCCAGCCGCGGATAGTCGCTGAAACGATAGCCTCCCGGGCCCATGACAAGGGTGTTGCATTGGTGCCCGATCGGCGTGAGGAAGTCGCAGCCGGCGCCAATGGCGACAGCCATCAGAAAGGCTTCCGGCCTGTAGCCCAGATCGGCGGCGAATTCCGAAGCGACGGGCGCCATGACAAGCACGGTGGCGGCATTGTTGAGGAATGGCGTCACGGCCATGGCGGCAACGAGGATGAGCGTCAGTGCGCCGGGCGCCGGAAGAATGGTCCCGAACCTGGCAAGCTCCGCGGCGACCAGTGCGGTTGCCCCCGTGGTGCGCAGCGAATCGCTCACCGGGATGAGAACGGCGAGCATCACGAGGATTGGGCCATCCAGCGATTGGTAGACGTCGCGGAGCGGGATGACCTTGAAAAGCACTATCCCGACCGCGGCCGCAAAGAAAGCGACGGGAACAGGGAGCAGACCCACGGCAGTCGTGAGCATGGCAAGGGCGAGGATTACCACGGGCACGATACCCTTGCGCACGCTGCCAAGAAGGATGGGCCTTTCCGCCAGCGGCAGGCAGCCTAGTCCGCGCAGTGTCTCGGGCATTGTGGTTGCATTGCCCTGCAACACGACGACGTCGCCGAGCCTTAGCTCGACCTTGGCGAGCCTGCGGTCGAGGCGCTGGCCGCGACGGCTGACAGCCAGGAGGTTGACGTTGAAGCGATCGTAGAGGGCAAGTCGCTTGGCGGTCCAGCCGATCAAGGGCGAGCTTTCGCCAATGACGGCCTCGATCGCGACCATCTCGCTGGTGGTGACCTCTTCATTCACCCGATCGCCCGTGACGCTGAGCTTGCCTTGCGAGACAAGGCGATCCAGCGCCGCCGGGTCGCCTTCGAGCAACAGGATGTCGTTCACCTTAAGGACAGCATCGGGCAGCGGCGTCATCCGCATCGTGCGATTGCGCAGGATCGACGTCACGACGGCGTCGCCGCCGGCAAGCTTCATGACGTCGGCGACGGTTTTCCCGAGCACGGTGGAATCGCCGACAACGCGCGCCTCGGTGAGGTAATCCTTGATGTCGAGGGCTTCATTCAGCGCCCCGCCGAGCTTTTCGCGCACCGGCAACAGCCAATAGAAAGACAGCAGAAAGATCATTCCGGCGGCGGCGACGGCCGCTCCAACAGGCGCGAAGTCGAACATTGTGAACGCCGTTCCGGTCAACTGCTCTCGCACCCGGGAGACAACGATGTTCGGGGAAGTGCCCACCTGCGTCATGAGACCGCCGAGCAACGATCCGAACGCCATGGGCATCAGAAATATCGATGGCGAGGTGCCGGACCGGCGGGCGAACTGAAAGGCGATCGGGATCATGATCGCCAGCGCGCCTATATTCTTGACGAAGGCAGACAGGCACGTCACCACGATCACCAGGAGCGCCAGTTGCGAGCGAACTCCCGACAATTTGGGAGCAAAGCGCGCGATGGCGAGTTCCATGATGCCCGATCGGGCTATGCCTGCGCTCACCAGCAGAGCGCTGCCGACAATGATCACGATATCGTCGCTAAACCCGCTGAAGGCTTTGTCAAAGGGCACAATCCCAACGGCGAGGGCGAGCAACAGTGCCGCGGCAGCGACGAGATCATAGCGATAGCGACCCCATACGAACGCTGCCATCATCACGAAGGTGACGGCGAACGATAGGATTTGCGGCATGGTCATGTCTTCGGCTGCTCCGCAAGCGGCTGATCAGAACGCCCAGACTGCTCCTTTGTTGCTTTGGCCCGACGGTCTTGGGCTGCTGGCGGAGCTGAAGGCCATCGCGCATGAGCGCGGCCCCCTCGCCCGGCCCTGCCCTCGCGCGCGGGCGAAATTGCCCTATCGCTTGCTGAAGAAGCCGGACAGAATGTTCGGGCCGGCTTCGCCGGGCCGCAGCCTGATGCCGTCCTCGAACCAGTTCAGCGTCACGCAGTCGAAGCCGCTGTGGGCGAGCAGTGTGACCAGCGAGTCGCGGTCGAAGTGGTGCAAATGCTCGTTGGGGAGACGCATACGCCAGCTTCGGAACCAGGCGTCGCCGTCGGCGCCGAGCTCGCGCCAGCGGCAGTACGGGACGGCGACGGCCAGGTGCCGGGTCTGCAGGCGGTCGAGGAAACCCAGATCCGGGATGTGTTCGAGCACGTCGAACATGGCGACCAGATCCCAGGAACTGGCCAGCGCCTCGTCCCAACCGACAAAGCGGACCCCCGCGGGGAGCGGGAACTCGGCGATATCGTAGCCGGCGCAATCGGCGACCCCGGTTATCTTCGCGGCTTCGATGAACGTGCCGGTGCCGTATCCAATTTCCAGCACCGAGCGGGGGATCGCGCCGGTCAACCCCAGCACCCAGCCAAGCCGCTGATATCCGAGCTTGATCGTCCGGTCGCTCAGGTCCTCGTAATAGGAAATATATTGCTTGTCGTATTTGATCGGCGTGAAGTCGATCTGGTGGATCACGCCAAATCGGTCCACCTCGTAATTGTCCAACATCGGCGTGCTGCCCTCCGGATCCCCTTCCTTATACGGCGGCGCTAAACGCAGCGTAACCGGCGGGGCCGGTGACGCAGCCAAGCAAGGCGACAGATGAGCGATAAGTAGCCCCATTCGCCATTCCGCTTCGCCCCGCTTTCTGTTTCAATATCTCCTCATTCTCGGGAGAATCTCCATCTCAACCGATCCCTTCGCCCCCCTGCGCCAACGTTTCCTCACCCGCTGCGCCGGTCAGCTCGCGGAGCTGCAGGCGGCGCGCGAGACGCTGCCCGGCTCCGACCTGACCAAGCTTGCCCATTCGCTCGCCGGCGCGGCCGGCACTTTCGGCTTTGCGGAGATCAGCGTGCGCGCGTCAGAGCTGGAGACGCTGCTCATCGAGCAGGCGGATGGCGTCGATGTCCGCGCGGCGCTCGATGCCTTAATCGCGGAGATCGAGCGGACGCTGGCCTGACGCCGCCAGCCCGGCTCACTTCTTCGCGGCGCCGAGGCCGGTCCTGGTCATCTCGCCCCAGCCCTGGTCGCCGCGCAAGAACTGCCAGCAGCCCTTCACGCGCCAGAAATTGTTGAGCTGGCGGTAGCCGAAATTCTCGATCACGGCGGCCGCCGTCAGCACGGCGAGATCCCTGGCGCGCGGAAAGCGCTGCAGCTCGGCCTCCTCCAGGATGAGCGAGCAGACGCTGACGCAGACGCCATAGGTGAAGATCAGCGAGGTGAAGGCCAGGAGATATTCGGCCGACAGGATGCCGAGCAGCCAGAAGGCGGGGATCAGGATATAGCCCAGCACCTCCGCCACCGGCCCCAAAACGTCGACGATGAAGATGTGGCCGAAGCCGAGGAAGCCGACGCGGCCATAACGCGGGTTGAGGAACATGGCGCGGTAGCGGAAGAAGCATTCGAGCGCTCCGCGCTGCCAGCGCGTGCGCTGCCTCGCCAGAACGCTCAGCGTTTCCGGCGCCTCGGTCCAGCACACCGGCTCGGGAATGAACTGAACGCGGTATTTGCGCTTCTTGTCGCGCATGTGGCGGTGCAGCTTGATCACAAGGTCGAGGTCCTCGCCCATCGAGCCCTTGGTGAAGCCGCCCACCGCCACCACTTCGG
The DNA here is from genome assembly GCF_002294955.1 of Mesorhizobium sp. WSM3864. Classification (NCBI taxonomy): domain Bacteria; kingdom Pseudomonadati; phylum Pseudomonadota; class Alphaproteobacteria; order Hyphomicrobiales; family Phyllobacteriaceae; genus Mesorhizobium; species Mesorhizobium sp. WSM3864. The sequence goes on along the minus strand of NZ_NSGD01000006.1, from coordinate 80,229 downwards.
CACGGCGGAACATGCCGAAGGCGCCGGAAACCAGCATCAGCGTGTTGACGCTGCTCCAGGCAAGCCTGGCCATCAGGAAGGCGCGCAGATATTCGACCACCTGGAAGAGCGGCAGCAGGCGGCGCGGCAGATGCACCTCGCGCACCGTGCCGGCCTCGATCTTCGAGCCGTTGGCGATGCGGATCGTGCCGCCCACCGCGATGGTGCGCTCGGGATCGTCGATGAAGGGCTGGGCGGCGCGCATCAGCGCATCGGGCTCGAGGATGGAATCGCCGTCGATCACACAAAAGAGCGGCGCGCGGCAGACATTGATGCCGGCATTCTGCGCGTCCGCCTTGCCGCCATTCTCCTTGTCGATCACGAACAGCCGCTCGGTCATCGGCGAGGAATAGAGGCCGCGGATCGGCTTGTGCGCCAGCGCGTCCTCGTAGGGACGGTGGAACTTCACCAGCTTGAAGCCCTCGATCAGGCGCTGCAAGGTCTGGTCCTTCGAGCCGTCATTGATGACGATGACCTCGAAATTCGGATATTCGAGCGCCAGCATGGAATGGACGCTCTCCACCACATTCACTTCCTCATTATAGGCCGGCACCAGAAGCGCGATCGGCGGCGCGACCTCGCCGTAGCGCTGCCAGAGCAGCGCCGAGCGCGCCACCGGCGGGCGCTTGGACAGCGCATAGCCGGCGAGGACGAGCTGCAGCAGATAGATTGTCGTCTGCGCCAGCCCCGCCGCGATGATGAACCAGGACAGGATGGTGGCGGAAAGGACGATCTCGTCGCTCCACTCGGCAATCATGCGGCCGGCCCCTCGGCAAGAATGAGCGAGGCGGTGCGCTGGCTGCGCGAGACCTCGCTGTCGGCGATTTGGCGCAGCAGCCGCTCGCCCGGCTGGCCAAAGGAGCGCAGCGCGTTGGCGGCGGCATAGCGCACGTTCCAGACCTCGTCGTCCAGCAGCCTGGACAGCGGCGGGGCAAGTTCGGGAAGGCCAAGGCGTCCCGCGGACTCGGCGGCGGCGGCGCGCACGTCCCAGTCGTCGTTTGCCATCGCGCTCGTCAGGATCGCCGGCGCATCGGCGTGTCCGGTGAGGCCCAGCGCGCGCAGCGCCGCGGCGACAACCTCGGGCGAGGCATCGCCGACCAAGCCGGCGAAGAAGGCGGCAAAGCCGAAACCGCCGGCGCGGGCGAGCGCGTCGATCGCGGCCGCCCTGATGAAGGGCACGGCGTCGACGCGCGATGCATGGATCGCAAGCTCGTTGAAGCGCGTGCGCGGAAAGCGCCTGAACAGTTCGATCAGGCGCCGCGAGCGCTGTCCCGCCACGCCTATCTTGTCCAGCGCCACGCCGAGCAGGGGCAGGCTGCCGAGATCGCAAAGCGCGATGGCGGCGGCGATCCTGACTTCGCGCGAGCGGTCCTGGTCCAGCGCCGAAAGCAGGCTAGCCGTCGCATTCTGCGACCCCAGCGCCGCCAGCATCTCGGCCGCGTGGATGCGTTCGGCCACATTGCCCCGTTCCAGCTGCCTGCCGACGAGGGCCGGTAGGCCGCATTCGTTGAAGGCGACAAGGACATCGTCACGTTCCTCGCCGCGCAGCAGCGAAACGAACTCGAAGCCGGCCTCGATCGCCACGCCCGGCGGCACCGAAAGAATGGCCGTATTCAACGTCTGGCGGTCGCGGTCTTCGGTGAAGGCGATCAGCGCCGTCAGAAGCTGCCGCCGCTGTCCGGCTCTGGCGCTGTCCCGGCGCTCCCGCAGCAAACGGCGCGCGATCAAAAACAGCATGATCACGAGGGAGAGCGCGCTGAGCAGTAGGGAGAGATTCCAGACGTACCACATGGTCAGAACCGCGCGGTCAGCCCGAGCCCGAATATGCTTCGGTCGAATGTAAGGCGTTGTTCATGCGCGATGCTGGCGCGCAGCGTCAGCGGATCGCTGACGTCGACGGAGAAGCCGCCAAAGACGGTGCGGGTCGGCACCAGCGTGCCGTCGGAGATTTCGGGGGCGTCGGCATAGCCGCCGAAGAGATTGACATGCGGCGTCACCGCGAGGTCGGCGCGAAGCACATAGCCGTCCGCGCGCGTGCCGATATCGTCCTTAGCATGCACCCAGCGGGCGGAAAGCCCCAGACGGCCGTCGAGGAGATAGCCCTGCAGCCAGGGCTGGATGCTGGTGACGTCGGCGTCGGCGAAATTGTCGTAGCGGGCGTCGACGTTGAGCGAAAGCGGGCCGAAGACCTTCGCCGGCGCCACGACCTGCCACGAAGCGCCGGCCCCGATCGAATACCGCGCCAGAAAGTCGGCATCCGGCGTCGCAGCGGCCAGCGCATAGGCGGAGAAGGCCGGCGAGAAGGCCTGGTCGACGCGGCCCTCGATCTGGACGTCGGTGTTGCCGAAGCGGGTGGCGAGCCGCGTGCGGCCGGAGATCGTCGTTTGGGGCGATAGCCGATAGGAAAGGCCGGCCGAACTGTCGGTCCAGTCGCCAAGCCCGTCGGTGAGATCGCTCACCTCGCTGCCGAGGTCGAGCCGCCATTTGCGCGGCGGCGGCACGGCCAGCCTTTGCTCGATATCGGCGGAACCCGGCTCGATGGCGAGCGCCTGGCCGTAAGCCTGCCGCGCGGCCTCGTCGTCGCCCTCGGCGCGGCGCACGTCGCCGAGCCCGACCAGCGCCTCGGCATTGCGCGGATCGAGCGCCAGCGCGCGCTGCAAGGATTGCCCGGCCCGCTTGTAGTCGGCCTCGAGCAAGGCGATTCTGGCATCAAGGCTGAGAGCCTCGACATTGTCCGGCGCCGAGGCCAGCACATCGTCGACCAGGGCGCGGGCGCGCGGCGCGTCGCCCTGCCAGATCGCCAGGCGGACCTTGCCCAGCCGCGCGTCGAGAAGGCCGGGCCTGATCGCAAGCGCCCGGTCGAAGAACCGCCCGGCCTCGTCGAAGCGCTGGCTGGAGCCGACAACGAGGCCGAGCGTGACCAGGGTGTCGGTGTTCCTGGGCGACAGCTTGAGCGCGCGGCGATAGGCGGTCTCGGCCTCGGGCAGCTTTCCCGCCGCCCGCAACCGCCTGCCCTGCTCCAACTGGATGGCGACGGGATCAGGCCGCCGGTGGGGCGGCTTCTTCGCCGGCGCCGCGGCAGCCGGAACCGGCTTCGCCTGGCTGGCCTGCTTGGCCTTGCGGATGTTCTCTAGAAGCGCTGCCGCGTCGGCATTGCCGGGCTCTGCCTCAGCGACCTTCTCGGCGAGCGGCAGCGCCGCATCCAGATTGCCGGAGCGGAATTCGACCTGGGCCATGCCGAAGCTCGCATCGCGATAGGCCGGGGCAAGGGCAAGCGCCCTGGAAAAGGCGTCGCGCGCCGCCGGCAGATCGTTGCGGCCGAGCTCGGCGAAGCCAAGCTGCACAAGAGCGTCGGCACTGTCAGCTTTCAACGCCAGCGCGCGCCGGAAAAGATCGGCGGCCTCGTCGAAATGCTGCGCCTGCCTGGCCTTGACGCCGGATGCGTAGAGCTCGTCGACAGTCTGCGCCAGCGCCGCGCCGGGAGCGGCGGCGACCGCCAGGATCAGGCATGCGGCAAAGGCTGAGCGCCGGCCGCGCCGCATCAGCGCTTCCCGCCCTTGCGGGCGATGAGACGCGCCAGCCGGGCCAGTAGCTCCTCGGGAATGAACGGCTTCACCAGATAATCGTCGGCGCCCTTCTCAAGCGCCGAAACGATGTCCTTCTCGGCCTTGCGCGCGGTCAGCATCACCACCGGAGTCTTCGACAGCACCGGGTCGCCCTTGATGCGCGCCAGCACCTCGATGCCGTCGGCCTTGGGCATCATCGCGTCGAGCACGATGATGTCGGGGCCGTCCTGCTCCGCCTTCGCCAGCGCCTCGGCGCCGTCCACCGCTTTGATGACCTCGTATCCCTTCGCCCTCAGCCTGAATTCCATCAGCTCGAGCAACAAGGGATCATCATCGCAGATCAGAACTCTTGCCTTCGCTCCATCCACCACCAGTCCTGCTCCGGTTCCGTCGCCCCCCGGAGTGATGACGCCGCGCGATCTTAGATAAAGCCGATTCGCGGCGGCCGCATTTCGACACAATCACTAGATGAATATTGGGCCATGGTATAGGAGCGGCAAACGCAAAACCGACTTTGCCGACAGGCATCTTTTGCGCGGCTTTCTCGCCGGCTAAACCGGGCCGAGACGGCCCGAAAGCAGCCTTCTCACCTCGCCCGCAAGCGCCAGCGGGTCGAACGGCTTGGCGATCACTCCCACGGCTCCCATGGCGAGATAACGCTCCACCTCATGCGTCTGGGTGCGCGCCGTGATGAACGCCACCGGAATCGCGGCCGTCAGCGGCGAATCGGCCAGGCGCCTCAGTGTTTCCGGCCCGTCCATGTCCGGCATCATCACGTCGAGCAGGATGAGGTCAGGGCGCCAATCGGCGGCATCGGTCAGCGCTGCGATGCCCGAGGCGCTGGACCGCACCTCGAATTCCGGCTCGAGTTCCAGCGACATCTGGGCGATTTCGCGGATGTCGTCCTCGTCATCCACATAGAGGATCCTTGCCGGCATAATCATCACTCATTGGCACTGGAGGCGGATCTGGCGCTATCGAGCGATGAGACCAACATGCTCCTGACCAGCCTGGCGACATCGATCTCCGACGCCTTGGTCTTGGTCATCATCGCCTGCACCCGGTCACCGAGGTTCTGATCCAACTCGGCCGCCGAGAACACGATGACTTGGGTTTCCAGCGGCAGATCGATGAGCAGATCCAGTCCCGATCCGTCGGGAAGCAGTATGTCCAGGATGACCAGGTCGAAGCGATGCTTTGCGACCGCCTTCCGCGCCTCCTGCAGCGTTTTGGCGGAAGCGATCAAGACGCCTGGACCCAAGCCAGCTGACATCACGGCAAGGACGCCCTCGTCGTCCTCGACGTGGAGGATCCTCGGCCTCCGCTCGACCTTGCTGGCGAGGATCTTGGCGAGAGCGGCGTGAAGGCGCGCCGAATCCACCGGCTTCTCCAGCCAGTCGACGATGCCGATGGCGGTTCCGTTCAGCGAGCGCCTGGCTTCGTCGGCGATGGCGGAGATGACGATGACCGAAATCTCGGAATTCACCGGTGAGACCCTGATGTCGTGGAAGAGCTTGATGCCGGATTCTCCGGCCAGCTTGATGTCGAGCGTCAGCGCCACATAGTCGCGGGAGTTCAGGAGCGCTTTTGCGGTACCGATATCGGGGGCGACATCGCTGGAAAAGCCGTCGGCGTCGAGAAGTGCCGCGATCACCGCAGCGATGTCGGGCTCGTCCTCGCAGATGAGGACGCGCAGGCGGCCATCGCGCTTTCGCGACCGGCGCTCGACCAAAACCGGCTTCTCGACACTTCTCTGCGCTTCGGCAAGATCGACGTGAAACGAGGTTCCCTTGCCTTCCTCGCTTTCGAAGGACACGGCGCCGCCGAGCTTCTCGACGATGGTCTTGACGATGCTCAGGCCCAGTCCGGTGCCCCCCTTCTTGCGGGTGCTGGAGGCATCCGCCTGCTCGAACTTGCCGAATATGCGGCTGCGGAACGCTTCCGGGATGCCGGCGCCTTCATCGATAACGGAGATGCGCAGCATGTCGCGCTCGCGACGCTGGAGCTTCACCATGACAGTGCCGCAGGGATCGGAGAACTTGATCGCGTTCGACAGCAAGTTCGCCATCACCTGGTGCAGGCGATCGGGGTCGATATTGGCTTCGGCGCGCGGAGCATCGTCGACCAGGACGATGCGGATCCCGCTCTCGGCCATGTAATTGGAACTGGCGGCGATGGCCTGCTCCAAGACCGCACGCACGGGCATCTGCTTGATCTTGAAGGTGATGACGCCCGACTCGATCTTCTCCATGTCGAGAATGTCGTTGATGAGAAGAACCAGCCTTTCGCTGTTGTTGTGGGCGATGTTGACGAGGTTGGCGGCCTTGGGCGGCAGCTCGCCCGCGACGCCGGCTGCGATCAGGCCAAGCGAGCCGCGGATGGATGTCAGCGGCGTTCGCAATTCGTGGCTGACCGTGGAAATGAAGTCGTTCTTGAGCTGGGCGTTTCGCTTCTGCTCGGTGATGTCGCGATTGTAGGTGATGACGCCGACGATCTTGCCGGCCTCGTCGCGGAACGGCGCTTTCAGCGTGTAAAGCCAGCCCTGCCTGCCGTCAGGCAGGAGCGCGGGCTGATCGATGCGCAACGTCTGCCCAGCCTCCAGCGCGCCCATTTCATCCTGCCTGAAGCGCTCGGCCACGTCCTTGGGATAGAAATCGAAATCCGTCTTGCCGATGAGGTCCTCGACGGAGGCGGCGCGCACCAGTTCGGCGGTGGCTGGATTGGCCGCGATGAAGCGCCCCCGAGCATCCTTCACGTTGAGACTATCCGGCAGCTCGCGAACCATGGCACGGAATATCATGTTGGACATGGCGAGATCGCGTCGCCGCTGCTGCCGGTCGACCAGCACGGCAATGATGAAGGTGCTCAGGAAGCGGAACAGGAGCGACGGCAACGTGCTCTGCTGCACGAAGCCGGTCACGACCTGCGAGGGAATGACCAGAAGCGTGATGAGCCCGGCCAGCGCGACTGATAGGCCGAGGCCGAGTATGTCGAACATGGTGCGCGAACGGACCGCGACGATGTGGTGCCAGGCCAGGCCGACGACGGCGGTGATCAGGATGCTCATGACGCCGACTTCGGCGCCCTGACCGCCCAGATGAAGACGATAGGCGATGGAGCCGGCAGCGGCGATGAACATCGCCGGCCATCCGCCGAAGAACGCGGCCGCGCCGATAAACGCGGCACGCAGGTCGACGATGAAGCCAGAGACGGACAAGGCCGTCGCCATGGAAATGACCGCGCCCGCGCACATGACCACGCCCAAAAGCAGCGACTGTGCCCGCCGCGAGAGACGCCCGGTGAAATCCGCCACAAGGTCCCAGGCGACGATAAGGATGGAGACCAGCGCAAGATTGGCCAGCAGTGAGTGCCAGATCTCGGTCATGATTTTCCGGCTCCGTTTTTTCCGACAAATACCGGCAAAACCTATCCGAGGTCTAAAGAGCGCCGGAGTAGGCTGATTCGGAATGACCGCCGAATACGAGACATGGCGCCAAGATCCCGTCGGACCGACGCGATCATGCCGGGATATGTCGAGGAGCTCGGCGGCGGGTGGCTCTAAGCCAGACTGCGGAAGCTCGACGGTGGCCGCGACACCCAGCCTTCGATCTCGCGGGTGACGAAGGCAGCGGCCTGGTGATGGATGAAATGCCCCGCACCAGGCAGCGCCAGCAGCGATGTGACGTTGTCGACCTCGCGGAACGTACCATCGAAAGCGCTGGCAGGAACATAGGGGTCTTGGGCGCCGAACATCACCAGCGTCGGCGCCTTGACTAATGGCAAATGGCCAATATCCGGCACCCTGCCGAGCGGAATATTGGCCCTGTAGTAGCCCAGCATAGCCTCGGGATCGGAATGTCGGAGCGACGCCGAGAGCGCCTGCCGGTCGCTCTCGTCGGCAACCCATGCGGCAAGCTCGTCAGGCGCCGGCAAGGCGGCCGCACCAACTTCCTGGAAGAGGCGCATATAGGCGAAATATCGGGCGTTGGCCGGATCGACGATGGCACGGAGATAGTTCCGGGGGTGAGGCGTAGCCAGAACAACCAGATGGCGTACAGCCTGCGGAACACGCATGGCCAGCCACCATGCTATGGTTCCACCCCAGTCATGACCGACGATCGAGGCTTGGGAAAGTTGCTCCGCCACGAGCACGGACAGGACGTCCTCCACAAGGTTCGGCAGCAGGGCGTAGTGGGCGTGTCCCCGCGGAGCGTCGCTTCGCCCAAAACCGCGCAAATCCGGCGCCAGCACCCTGAAGTTGCCGCACAGAGCTTCCAGTTGCCTGCGCCAACCGAGACCATGATCGGGAAACCCATGGAGAAAAACGATCGGCGGGCCTGAGCCCGCCGCAACGTAATGTAGCTTTATTTTGCCGTTCGATGCGAACTTCGACTCAAAACCTGTATCCGAAGTCACCTTAGTCAACCGACTGCGATCACATCTTTACTTCGAGGCGCAGGAACGGGCCTTGGAAAACCTGATTTTCGTGGTCTGCGTTCACAAGCAGGTTGTGCCACGCTTCGATCTTGTAGCCTGCGGTGAATGTGGTGTTTGCTATCGGCGTCCAGCTCAAGCCGAGCGATGCATCCAGGTTCGAGACCGTTTCGCTCGAGCCCTGACTGAACAGCGTCTCGGAAGCGTGCGCGTCCGGATTTGTTTGCGAGAGATTGAGACCGACGCGGTCGATGCGGCGGCCCCACATGATGGCACCCGAAACGGCACCCGTCAGGCCCCAGTTCTCGCCGACAGGGTAGTAAGCCTCCGCACCGGCCCGGGGACCGATGCCCCAGTATTCGGACGTGCCCATCTTGTCGGCGGAGCCCCCCTTGTCGGCAGGATTGGTCGGCGTGAATGTGCTGGACACGTCGAATACCGTTTCGTCGGAATGCACGAGCCGCAGGCCGCCGAAGAAGCGGATATCGGCCTGCTGAACCTTCACGTGCTTGCCGACGTCGAAATCGAAAGCCTGGAAAGTGTAACCGTCGCCGTAGCCAAGGCTCAAAATACCGTCTGGATCAGTCACTGGTCCTTCACCAAGGATGACCGACCGGTCCTTGCCGATATGGAAAGCGCCGGCAAGACGCCAATCCAAGTCCGAGGAAATCTGCTTGGTTAATGAGACCGACCCGGAGATGTCGCCGTTGCTGTTGCCGAGCTTGTCGCTGCTGAGCTTGTCGTCCTTATGGACATTGTTCCAGAAGTACGAACCTTCGAACGACATCTTGATGCGCGAATCGATGACGGTCTGGTCCGACGGCTGCGTCTCTGTAGCGTGAGCCGTGGCCATGCCCATAGTTGTCGCCGAGGCAGCCGATGCCGCCATCGTCGCCAAAAGTTTACCCTTGCCCTGCGAATGCATTTCAATCCCCACCCAGAATCCAGCCCGCGTGTTATTGCAGACAAGTTCATAAAGGCATATTCCCCGCTGCGGGACGCCAACAACTTTACGGCGTCACTGTCACGTCTTTGCAACAATAGCGCACATCGCCCGGTTGGGAGGGACGCCGCAGTCGTGGGGCGTTCCGGCATGGAGGTAGAGTGAGCAATCCCACGCAAATCGAAGGCATGCTCAACAATCTCGTCTACAACCTGTTCGCACAAAGCGGACAAGATGACCGGGAAGGTGCTGGTCCCAAGGAGATCGGCAACCTCGTCGTATTCGACCATCCGGACAGCGTCGACAAGATCGTCAAAGCCGCAACCCTGTTCCGCAAGAACTTCTCGCTGATCTCGGCGCTCGGCTTCAGCCGCTTCAACACTAATGACGAGGAGTGGGCGACAAGGCGCGCGATCACGCAGGACCGCTATCTCACTGCCGCCAAGCCCGCCCACGAGGCAGGCGTATACGAGATCTTCAGCGACTGTCTTGCCGGCTCCGAGCCCTCGCTTGTCGGCATCCAACAAGCCCTCTTCGCGGGCGCCATGAAAATCTTCTACCAAGCGTTCGGGCTTGCTGCTGATGCCCGCCCCACGGCGGTGCTGCTTGACCGGGTGCGTGAGGTACTGCGTCGTCTCCAGTACTATTCCTGGGTCACGCCGAGCAATGACGAACGAAACAGTGCCATCCAGGATGCCCGCGCCGTCATTGCGGATTTCGGCTCGCAACTGATGGCAGAGCCTCGGGCGGCGGCCGAGATGGGGCGCTTCGCCGAGAAAGCCCGAGGGATCGAAAGCTTTTCCCCGATCGAGGAGTTCGTAATGAACCTCTTCGCCGGCGTCGAGACCACCGTGACGACGGTGCTGTGGGTGGTCGACAGGCTCGGCGCAAACCAGAAAGTGCAGGAGCGCATCCATGATGAAATCTTGGGCGACGGGCCGCAGACGCCATTTACCGACTGCTTCATCAATGAGACGATGCGGTATTTTCCGCCCATTCCATTCCTGACGCGCGAAGTGAGCTCCGACACCATTCTGGATGGCACGGCATTGCGCGCCGGACAGCTTGTCATGCTTTCTGTCGTCGGCGTGCACCAGCATCCCGATTTCTGGGAAAATCCGCGGACCTTCGATGCCAGTCGCAAGGAGTTCATCGACAACAGTTTCGACCGGCGCGCCTTCATCCCCTTTCTGACCGGACCGCGCATGTGCGGAGGCGCGCGCCTCGGCCGCCTTGAAGTGGAGCAGGCGGTTCGCGCGGCGGTGCGGCAATTCGAATTCGCCCGTGCCGACGATATTATCCGCTTCGACTATGCACTGGCGCTGCGCCCGGCGAGCGGCATGTCGGTAACGGTATCAAGGCGCTGAGGGGCTCTGATCCGCCCCGACAGGCATGTCGCGCCAAAGCTCCCGGATTAAGCCTCCGAATTGCCTTGCGATGATTGTTTTTACGGCCGCATCATTGCCATAGCGCCGACTTTCGGCCACGGGAGCGATATCCAGGTCGTGGGCCGGAAACCAGTTTCGCATTGTCGCCCGGACATTGTCATATGGACTGGCGACAAAGTCCTCATAGGCGACATGGACTATCCTCGCCGCATCGATCCTCGAAAGGTAGCTCCGCCACCTTACCTCGCAGTCCGCAATGTGTCGCACTGTGTCGAGGACGGCCTTCTGGCTTATGGTTGTCAACGCCGGGATTCCTGGCAGCGTTTCTCCGCCATCGAATGGTTGCCCGGTATAGAGCAACGAAAGCAGGCTGACGGTCTGATCAAACTTGTTCCGCCGGCTCAGGAAGACATAAAACGAGTTGGCATCGTCATCGCCGACCGCGCGGCGGGCAAAATTCAGGTTCCCGACAAACAGCTTGGCTGCAAACACGCCGTTCACCGAGCGCTTGTCCAGAAGCTGCCTTCCGTATGAGGCCGCCAGGCGATCAAGTGCCAGGACGTCGATCGTATCGTCATCAGTCCAGCGACGCATGAGCGGCACCGCAAATTGCCACTGGAAGTATTCGGTGGGCAGGCCGAGCCCGAGATACCGCATGACCATACAATAGGTATGGCCGGCTGTCCGCGGCGTTGTGCAGATCAAGACCCTGGCCGGATTGCTCGACGAACCATGTCGGTCGAAAGCTGTCGAAAGGAGCCTGCTATATGCCTCCTCGAAGTGCATTTGTGGTTTCGCCAGGGTAGACCTCGCTCAAGCTGCCGAGAGAAAGCCGAGGATCAGGAAAAGCTGATCAGGCGTCATCAGCGACGGGGAGTTGCCGGCATCAATATTGTCGACGAGACAGAGATCAGGGCGGGCGCGACGAGCTCGTTCCAAGGCCTTCCTCTCAACGAACTCACTCTCGCGGCTGTACATGAGCATCACGCGGGCGTCGAGCTTGGCCATCATTGGGAACAGGTCATACTCGCGCCCCGTCATCGCCTCGAAATTTCCGGTCGTGGCGGGATCGAACCCAAATCGAAAGCCGCCCGGACCTGCAGCAATTCTATTGTCGATGAAACGGTCCAAAACCGGCTGTTCGACCTGCACCATGCTCGGCTTTGAGGCGCGAAGATATTCCCTCGCTGCAGCGCGCGTCTCGAAAATGAGCGTGCTTTCCTGGATCACCTCTCGCCGCAGCGCGTCGACTCTCGGTCCGCCGATCATTGGGACATCATTGAGGACAATCTTATCGACGCGGCCCCGGTTCGCGTACAGGAACAGAATCAGGATCAAACCGCCCCACGATGTGCCGACGAAATGGTTCTCCTTGCCGGCAAATTGACCGAGCGCCCGCAAGCACCTCGAATAGACTTCGATGTCGTAACCCGACCCCAGATAGGCGCTGCGCCCACGGCCGAGCAGGTCAGGGCAAATTACCAAATAGCCGTTGCGGCAGAGGAAGGCCGCCAGATAGTCGAAATCGGCTCCATTGCCGGTGAACCCGTGCAGACAAAAAACGGTGCCGCGCGGCTGGGCTGCCGGCTGCCAGATGCGCACGAACATCGACGCATAGCGGTCGCCAAGGCGGATGAGGATTTCCTGGGTCAGCGCCTCAATGGACACTACCTTGTCCATCACGCGTCCCGCTTGCGGACGGCGCGCTTCATGGAGCCGCGCGCATCGATGAAGTCGCGCTTCCAGTAGACGGATTTGTCGAGATTGAGCAGCTTCGCCTCTTTGATCAAGGGCAGGATGTGCGAGGATGAGCGCGTCACCATTATCGTAGCGGCAACGGAGTTGCCACTGGGATCGGAATTGAGCGGACCATTGTTCGCGACCCACGCCTCAGCAATTTCGCTGCTGGTCACGATCCATCCCAAATAGGCAACGATTGCATCGTCGATCGAGCCGATCAGATGCGTCTGCTGCTCGAGCTGGTAGCGAAGCGACTTCACCATCTGGCCGAATTCATAGCCGTCGAATGGCGGATAGTGAGCGATGAAGTTGCAGACAAGCCCGAGCGAGACCGGATTGAAAGGAACGCGGGTGAAGAGGAGATTGCTCATGCGGACTCAGGGGTTGGAAACGGGCGCGAGATTATGCTGAGCAGCCAAGGTAGGGCTAGTGGGGAAATGGGAATCGACCGCCGGCACCGCCGCAATGCTTGGACTGCAGCCGTCCAATGCTTGCGCTACCCCTTGACGGGCAGTTCCCTCACTTCTGCCGGAAGGCCGTATGGAGCGACGTGGTCAGCGGCCCCAGAATGTAATCCAGCGCGGTGCGTTCCTCGGTGACGATCATGACCTGCGCCGGCATGCCGGGATAGAGCTGGATCTGCGGCGCGGCGGCGAGTTCCTGCTGATTCACCGCCACGTCGGCAACGTAATAGGGAAAGCCGGTCTTGGCATCGGTGACGCGGTCCGCCGAGACGCGGGTGACGCGGCCGTGGATGACCGGCGTCGTGCGCTGCTTGTACGAGGTGAAGCGGACCTCGGCCGTCATGTCGGCGCGCAGGCTGGATATGTCCTCGACCTTGACCTGCGCTTGAACAATCAGCGAATTCCTGGTCGGCACGATATCCAAAATGGTCTGGCCGGGCGCGACGATCGCGCCGGTCGAAAAGACGGTCAAGTCCATCACCTGGCCGTCATAGGGCGCGCGCACTTCGGCGCGGTCCACCGTGGCCTGTGCGGCAAACATCTTCGGCACCAGATCGGCAAGGTTCGACTGGGTTTCGATCAGCATGGCCGAAAGTTTTGCGCGACGCTCGTTGGTGAGCTGCGCGATCTGGCTTTCGAGTTCGGCCTTGCTCTGGCGATTTCCGGCGATCTCGCCGAGCGCCTGGTCGATCAGGCCCTGCAGGTCGGAGGCCGAGCGGTCGAGCTCCAGGATGCGCGGCTTCGTCGTCAGCCCCGCCTTCAGCAGCTTGTTGAGGCTCGCCTTTTCGTCGATCGTCGACTTGAGCTGCGCGCGGAAGGACTCGACGCGCGCCTGCTTGCCATCGATCTGCTCGTCGAGTTCGGCGATGCGCTTCTGCAGGATCTGCCTGGCGCCGGCCATCGAGGCGCGCTGGCTCTCGAGGTCGGCAATCTGGTTGGCCATGGCGTCCTGCAGATAGGCCTGGTGCTCGGCGGTGATGTCGTTCGGGAAGGCAACCGCCTCATGGCCGTCCAGCTCGGCGCGGATGCGGGCATCGGTGGCGCGCAGCAGCGCATATTGCTGGGAATAGAGGTTGAATTCGGACCGGGCGCGGGTGTCGTCGAGCAGCACCAGCACATCGCCGGCCTTGACGATGTCCCCGTCCTTGACCCGGATTTCCTTCACCGTGCCGCCGTCGAAATGCTGGACGCTCTTGCGGTTGCCCTCGACCTTCACCACCGCATCGGCAAGCACCGCGCCATTGAGCGGCGCGACCGCGGCCCAGCCGCCGAACACGCCGAAGAAGGCGGCGATGATGAGCAGGCCGATCCACACCGGTGCCCGGATCGAATCCGCGTTGGCGCCCGCATCTTCGGTGCCGGAGAGGCTGCGATAGGTAGCGGCGATATCGGTCATTGGGCCGCCACCGTAATCGGTGCCGCGCGCTGGTTGAGCAGCGCCACGATCTCGTTTCTCATGCCGAAGGCTTCGACCGCGCCATCCCGCAAGAGCAGGATCTTGTCGACATTGGCCAAAGTCGAGGGCCGGTGCGAGACGATGATCACCGTGCTGCCGCGACGCTTCAGCTCCAGCGCGCATTCGGCCAGGGCGCGGTCTCCGTCGGCATCGAGATTGGAGCTCGGCTCGTCGAGCACGATGAGGTTCGGCAGGCCGAAGACGGCGCGGGCAAGCGCGATGCGCTGCCGGTAGCCGCCGGACAGCACCGCCCCGCCCTCGCCGATCTGCGTCTCGTAGCCTTGCGGCAGCCGGATGATCATCTCATGCACGCCGGCGAGCCGTGCCGCCTCGATCACCTCGCGGTCGACATCGGTCTTGAAGCGGCCGATATTGGCGGCCACCGTGTCTGAAAACAGCTCGATGTCCTGCGGCAGGTAGCCGATATGGTCGCCGAGCGCCTCCCTTCCCCACTGCGTCATGTCGGCGCCATCGAGCCTGACCGTGCCGCGGCTTGGCTGCATGATGCCGGCGAGGTGACGCGCCAGCGTCGACTTGCCGGCGCCGGAAGGGCCGACGATGCCGAGCGCCTCGCCTGCCTCGAGCCGGAACGACACATCGCGCAGCAGCACCTTCTGCAGGCTGGGAATGGCGAAGCTCAACTGCTCGACGGCGACCTTGCCGGTGGGCTTCGGCAGGTTGAACGAGCGTTCGCCCTGCGCGCCGCCGTCCAGCAGCCTCTCGACCCTGCCAAGGGCGGCCCGCGCCAGGATCAGGCTGCGCCAGAGGCCGACGATCTGCTCGACCGGCTGCAGCCCCCTGCCCAGCAGCAGGCTGGCCGCAAACATCGAGCCGCCGGTGATCTGCCGCTCGATCACCAGATAGGCGCCGAGGCCGAGGATCAGCGACTGCATGGTGAGGCGCAGGAAGCGGATCAGCCCGGACATGACCGCTGCCCGGTCGCTCGCCCGCCCCTGCTGGCCGAGCGCCAGGCCGCGATCGCGCCCCCAGCGCCGGACGAGGCCGTCGATCATGCCCATGGCGCGGATGACTTCCGCGTTCCTGAGGCTCATTTCGGTGAAATTGTAGTTGGCCGTGGCAAGGTCGTTGGCCTGCTTCAGCGGCGCCCGCACGATATATTCGTTGAGCACCGCCATGGCGATGAGAAGCAGCGAGGAGCCCAACGCGAAGAAGCCGAGCCAGGGATGCAGGAGGAAGATGATGCCGATATAGATCGGCGACCAGGGCAGGTCGAACAGGGCATGGATGCCGCTGCCGGTGATCACCTGCCGGAAGGTGTCGAAATCGCGGATCGGCTGGCTTGGCGAGGCACCCTGCGACGGGGTCTCGACGGAAGCCGCCAGGATCCTGGCCGAAAGCAGCCGGTCGAGCCGGGCGCTGGCACGCGTCAGGATCGCGGCGCGCACGAGGTCCAGACCGGCGAGCGCCAGGAACGCCGCAAGCAGCACCAGCGTCAGCATCACCAGCGTCGTCTCGCTGCCGCTGGTGACCACCCGGTCGTAGATCTGCAGCATGTAGAGCGGCGACGCGAGGTAAAGCAGGTTGATCGCCAGGCTGAACACCGCCGCAAACAGGAAATAGCGGCGGCAGGCGCGAAGCGCTTCCCTGACGATTTTAGGCTTGCCGTTCAATTCCAGAGCCCCACTCGATACACGTCTGGTCATTGCGTCAGAGGGTCAGGCGAGCCGCCGCTGCCGGCGGCCTGCCTATTGTTCATACGAGCTCGCTCGATCCGCTGCCGATGCCCGTCAGCGTGAACTCCGCCGGATTGTAGGTCACGACCGTATGGCCCTCGCCGTCATCGGCGAGCCTGAAGCCGCTCGCATCGTAGGTGCCAAGCAAATGCAGCGTGGTATTGTGCACGCCGTCCGAGACCGTCAACGTGCCGCCACTGCCACCCTGGCTCGCCTGGTAGCTGACCGTCGTTCCGGCACCGAACAGGATGTCGTTGAGGTCCAGCTTGTCGTCGTTGGTGATGCCGCTGATCCGTCCGCTGTAGTCGAAGGAGTCATCAAGCTCCAGCGTGCCGGCCGCACTCTGCGCAAAGGTGACATCCGTCGACGAAGCTGAGCCGAATTCCAGCTTCGACAGGTTGCCGATCGTGGCATCGCCGTCGCCGGTGACTTCGCCGTGGATGACAATGTTGCCGCCATTGGCCGAGAGCATGCCGGAATTCGCCAGTCCGCCGGCGACGACCAGGCCGCCCGAACCGGTCGCTTCGAGCGTGCCGGAGTTGATGACGATGCTGCCGCCGGTGTCGATGACCAGGGCATTGCTGCCAGAGGCGATGATGGTGCCCTTGTTGTCGAGGCCGAGCATGCCATCGCCCAGTTGGCCGGCACCCGAGATCGTGTTGTCGACATTGACGAGCGTAACGTCCGGGCCGGTGCCGGAGATGACGTTGGCCGCGCTGTCGGACAGGACGACCTGCCCGCCGCCCTCAAGGGTCACGCCATGCTGGATGATCTGC
The DNA here is from genome assembly GCF_002294955.1 of Mesorhizobium sp. WSM3864. NCBI lineage: Bacteria > Pseudomonadati > Pseudomonadota > Alphaproteobacteria > Hyphomicrobiales > Phyllobacteriaceae > Mesorhizobium > Mesorhizobium sp. WSM3864. Next base: position 63,729 of record NZ_NSGD01000006.1, on the reverse strand, counting down.
AGCAGGGTCTCGGCGCCGGTCGAGTTCAGCGCAATGATGCCGCTGTTGTTGACCGTGCCGCTCAGCGGCAGCAGGGCGCCGTCGCCAATCGTCATGGTGCCGGCGTTGTTGACTACCGGAGTCTGGTCGAAGACGAAATTGCCGGCGCCGAGCGCGGAGGAGTGCACGCCTTCCAGCGTGATCGACTGGCCGTCGGCGAGCGTGATCACCGCATTGCCGCTGGCGTTGTCCGCGGTATGCGCCTGGACGTCGGCGAAGCTCTGGAAGCCGGAGTAGCCGATGAGGTCGATCTGGTCGGCGGCAGCATCGAAGCTGTGCACGGTATCGTTGCCGATCGGCTGCGAGAAGACGAAGAGATCGTTGCCGCTCGAGCCGGTGAGCACGTCGTCGCCCGACCAGGCAAAGATCGGCGAACCTGGCGCGTAGGCCTCGACGTTGTCGGCGATGAACTGGGTAATCGTGTTGCCGTCCGCTCCCGTCCAGGTCTCGATGATGTTCAACGTGATGGCGCCGGTGAAATCGGCTGGCGAGGTAACCGTCAGCGATTTCACATCGGTTGTCTCTATGGTCCAGGTGCCGTCGCCATTTTCCGTTCCACCATCGAGCCTCCATCCCGAGGGTACATCCTTGACAAGGACACTGGCGGACTGACCGTCCGCTAGCGGTAGAGCGGGCAAGCCGAGATTGATTGAAGACCCTGCGACGCCGGCCGGAGCGGTATTGAGGACGAAATCGGTCGCCGTGAGTGCGATATTTCCAGACAGGTGAACCTCGAATTCGACAGTCCCGACATTGCCGTTTGTGTCTGCTCTGACGATCGTTTCGTCGGTGGCAGCGTTGTAGAACCACCACACGTTGTTGTTTTGGGCCGCGCCTGGACTACTCGTGTTGGTGACAGTGGTGAAATTCTGAGTCCCTCCGGCGTTCGTGTTCGCGTCGATCGTGTTCGACAGCTTGATTTTGTCGGTACCTGCCGTGAAATCGATCATGGTGTCGATATTCGTGCCAGATGACTGGGCGGTGGCAGTGTATGCGAACACGTCAGCACCAGCTCCGCCGGACAGGATGTCAGCGCCTGTTCCGCCGGTCAGTGTGTCGTTGTTGGCGCCGCCGAGCAGCAGGTCCGAGCCGGCGCCGCCGAGCAGTGTATCGTCGCCGTCGAGGCCCACGAGAATGTCGTTGCCGTTTCCATTTGCGTTGCCGTCGAGGGCGCCGATGGTTTGGCCGACATTAGTGCCAACGATCGTGTTGTCAGCGCTGTTGCCAGTCAAGTTTGTCGTGAATATATCTGGAAGGTTCGCATCGGCTGTGCCGATGGCCGTATACTTGATCACTGCCCCATTCGCGGCAGCCACCGCCAATTGGGCCATGCCAAAACCTGCCACTTTGGCGTTCCAAGCCGACCCAGAAAGGTCAAGTGCGTCGCTGTTGCTGATGGTTCCGTCCATATATGTTTGCAAACGCGCGCCATAGGTGGCGTCCGCCATAATTGATTCTAGTTGAGCCGCAGAGAAAAGCAGGGTCACACTGTCATTGGGGTTCCCTGGCGTTCCAACTGGTACAGTGTCGGCAAAGTACGATGTTGTCCCGTTGAGATGATTCCATGCAGTCGTAAGATTGTCTTGACTGCCGCCCATATAGACAGACCAGGCGCCTCCTGTTGTCGGGTTGTTATCAAACGTGGCTTTCGAGAAGTCGGCAGTGTCCTGAGCCGATCCAAAGTCAATAATATGTCCACTGGAAGATCCAGCCGTTACCGCGATCGACACCGTAACTACATTGCTCGAAGCGGATCCGTCACTTGCATGGTAAGTGAAAGTGTCTGTGCCGACATAGCCTGATGTCGGAGTGTAATCGAAGCTGCCGTTGGCGTTTAGAGTGAGAGTGCCGTGCGCAGGTCCTGTATCGAGGACCGCTGTAATCGCGCTATCCACATCGGTATCATTGGCAAGCACGCCGTCAGGCGTGCCCCCCGCGACAATGTGAAGTGCGCCGCCGCTCGCCACGGAGTAGACATCACCCTGCGCCACAGGCGCATCGTTGACCGCGGTGACGTGGATGGTCGAGATTGCCGTGTTGCTGTTGGTCGAACCGTCGTTGACCACGACCGTTATGTTGCGGTCCGTCGCGCTCGGATTGTCACTCGAGTTGCTGAACACGATCTGGTGCAGCGCCGTCTGGTAGGCGGCCAGCGTCGCCGCGCCGGAGAGCGTCAGCACCCCGGTTCCGGAGTTGTAGCTGGAGGCCGTGATGCCGGCCGGCAGAGCGCCGTTGACGGCGAGGAGATCGCTGGCCTGCGCGTTGGTCAGGGTGATCGTCGCCGAGGTGACGTTGGTGCTGTCGGCGTCGGTGATGCTGACGTCGGTGTCGGCAATGGCAACGGCAGAACCGTTCTCGGTGAAGGTCGCCTGGTAGTCGGCCCCGGTCTTCAGGCTCGAGTTGTTGGCATCCAGATCCAGCACCGGCGCATCGTTGGCCGCGGTGACATGGATGGTCGAGATTGCCGTGTTGCTGTTGGTCGAACCGTCGTTGACCACGACCGTTATGTTGCGGTCCGTTGTGTTCGGATTGTCGCCCGAGTTGCTGAACACGATCTGGTGCAGCGCCGTCTGGTAGGCGGCCAGCGTCGCCGCGCCGGAGAGCGTCAGCACCCCCGTTCCGGAGTTGTAGCTGGACGCCGTGATGCCGGCCGGCAGACCGCCGTTGACGGCCAGGAGATCGCTGGCCTGCGCGTTGGTCAGGGTTATCGTGGCCGAGGTGACATTGGCGTTGTCGAGGTCGGTGATGCTGACGTCGGTGTCGGCAATGGCAACCGCGGAACCGTTCTCGGTGAAGGTCGCCTGGTAATCGGCCCCCGTCTTCAGGCTCGAGTTGTTGGCATCGAGATCCAGCACGGCCGCGTCATTGGTGCCGGTGACGGTGACGGTGACGGTGGAGTTGGAACTGCCGCCGTGGCCGTCGGAGATGGCGTAGTCGATGGTGACGGCGGCGCTCTCGCCGACCGCCAGGTAGTTGTAGGCGCTGCCCGGATCGTAGGTGACGGTGGTGCCGTCGGTGGAGGCGCTGCCGAGGCCGGTCGAGACCGAGGCGGCGGTGACGGTCAGCGTGTCGGTGGCGTCCGGATCGGTGTCGTTGGCGAGCACCGGGATGACGACCGAATTGTCCTCGTCCGTGGTCGCCAGGTCGGCGACCGCGGTCGGCCCGTCATTGGTGCCGGTGACGGTGACGGTGACGTCCTGCGTGGTGGTGGCGCCCTTGTCGTCGGTGACCGTCACCGTGAAGATCTCGACGTGGCTCTCGCCCTGGGCGAGGTTCTGGTGCGCGGCATTGTCCAGCGTGTAGGTCCAGACGCCGGTCGAAGCGTCGACCGCGAACGAGCCGTAGCTGCCGGCGGCGTTGCCCGAGTAGGTCTGGGTGGCGCCGTTGTCGACGTCGGACGCCTGCACCTGGCCGGTCGCCGTCAGCTGCGTGTCCTCCGTCACCGAGCCGGCCTGCGTGCCCGACGTGATCACCGGCCCGTCATTGGTGCCGGTCAGCGTGATGGTCAGTTGCGCCGTATCCGTCAACCCATGCGGGTCACGGACGGTGTATGTAAACACCTCGGTAACAGTGGCGCCCTGCGCCAGAGCGTTGGTGTCGGGATCGGTGTTGTTGAGCGTGTAAGTATAAGTTCCGTTCGCATTCAAGGTCAGTGAGCCATAGGTGCCCACCAACGGAGATCCGACGGTCCCGCCATTTCCAGATCCGGATTCCGGACCTGTCCGGACCGCCGAGACAACCAAGGACGGCTGGCCATCGTCCGCATCCGTATCATTGGACAGCACGTTGCCCGCGGCTGTGGGATCGCCCGCTACAGGTGTATTTCCCGGGCCGACACCGGCCTCGCGCACCGGATCCGCGGCGTTGGTGTCGTCAATTCCGACAGGTGAGCCTGGGTCACGGGCGACGAAAACCTGCTCAATCGCGGAGACTTTCAAATTGATGCTGGTGAAGGTGAATTCTGCCTGCCCCGCCTGGCCGGTATTGGTGTTCGAATTTGCGCTGATAAAAGCGCGAAACTGAGCGATCTCGCTGTTAAGCGTCGCCATAAACGAGGAGTTGTTGAGCTGGTCATTGCTCAGGTAGATGAAAAGCGTATCGATCTCGGCGGTGCCTTTGGCGGCGCTTCCGTTGCCGCCATCATAGACATCGTAGCCGGAAAAGGTGGTTTGCCCGGTCGTTGTGCCCGTGCCGTAAACCTGGCCGCCAATCTTGTACTGATTTTCCCACGCTCGATAGATGAGCTTATCCGCGCCGGAGCCGCCAAGCACTGTATCGAAACCGCTGCCCCCGTCGAGCGTGTCGGCGCCAGACCCGCCATTCAGACGGTCGCTTCCGGCGCCCCCGGACAGAATGTCATCTCCGCTGCCGCCAACCAGATTGTCGTTGCTGCTCGTGCCAACGGTCGTGGCCATCTTTCATCCCCCTGGCAGACGCGCTCCGCGCCTGCTCGTTGGCCGTCCGAGACGGCTGACTACCCCATGCCGACGAATCGGCGCCCAGTCTGACGGGGAGAGGAAAGGATCAGAGTGCCATGCAACCAGGCGCAACCCGACGGTCCGGCCGTGAACGGCCAGCCCAAGGCGGTTCACAGACAGGTGGTGACTCGATGGTGATGGCTACGACGGCGATGATCGCCGCGTTGCTTTTCCCCTACCCCAGTAGCGCCGAAACTCGTTGTTGCCGGTCGGGAGATTATTCGCGCTACCCTATATATTAGGATATTATTAACTCTACCGCAGCGCGCGTCAATGTCGAATTCGAAGAAGAGTTAATGACAAAATGCGTACTTGTACGCAGAGGGTGGTTAAACTGCGTCGCGCAGACAAATAGAAATTGGTCCTTCCACGTAGCGGATCAAGCCTGTCCTACCTCTCACACCGCCTTGCCGAGCTTGCCGCCGCGCTCGGCGACCGCCCTCTCGACGGCGCGCTTCAGCTCGTCCTTGATCTCGACGGTGTCGGCCATCAGCGTCTCGATCTTCAGGAAATCGAGCACGCGGTATTTCGAGACGGCCGGGCGGATAAGAATATCCGGCGGATGCTGCCGCAGCTTGTTGGCGATGATCGACTGCATCATCAGCTGCGTGGCGCCATACATCAGGTCGACCGTTGTCGGATGCTTGCGTTCGACGTCGCTCGGCGCCCCGACCACGTCGATGGCGATAATGATGTCGGCAGCCTTCTCGACCAGGTCGAAGGGCACCGGGTTGTAGATGCCGCCGTCGATCAGCAACCGGCCGTCGCGCGTCACCGGGCGGAACACCGCCGGAATTGCGGCCGAGGCCGCCAGCGCCGATTGCAAATCGCCCTGCGAGAACACCGCGAGCTTGTGGCCGAAATAGTCGGTCGCCGTCACCTTGAGCGGAATCTTCAGCTCTTCGAAGGTCGCCGGAATGGCGTCAGGCAGGAAGGCCTTCAGGATACGCTCGATATTGAACTGGCCGACGCGGATGCCGCCCTGCATGGCCTCGGCGATCGTGCCCGGCCGCGAGCGCCACATGCGTGCGGCCACCTCGGCGCGGCTGCCGAGGATCAAGCGGCTGTACTCGTGGATCTCCGCCCCTCGCATGCCGGCGGCCATGCCGGCGCCCATGATGGCGCCGATCGAGGAGCCGGCGATCGCCACCGGTTTGATCCCTAGCTCGTCCAACGCCTCGACGGCGTGAATATGCGCCAGCCCGCGCGCGCCGCCGCCGCCGAAGGCAACCGCGAAGGTCGGGCTCATCCCTTGCGGGCTCCCGCCACCTGCACCAGCGGCGGTCCGATCACCATTATCGCCGGGTCGGCCGACAGAAGCTTCCTTGCCGCCGCCTTGACGTCTGCAAGCGTCACCGCATCGATCAGCGCGGCGCGGCGCTTGATGTAGTCGATGCCGAGATCGTCGAGCTGCAGCTCGACCAGCGTCGCGGCAATGGAACTGGAGGAGTCGAGATTATTGATGGCGTAGGCGCCGATCATGTATTTCTTGGTCGCCGCGAGCTCCCCCTCGGTCGGGCCGTTCTCGGCCATCTCCTTCACCACCTGACGCACAATGGCGAGCGTCTCGGCGGCGCGGTCGGAACGCGTCGCCGTCGTGACCAGCAGCGCGTTGGAATGCTCGTGATCGACGAGATCGGAGCTGACGCTATAGGCAAGGCCGCGCTTCTCGCGCACCTCCTCGTAAAGCCGCGACGTGAAAGTCGAGCCGCCGAGGATCTCGTTCATCAGCACGGCCGCGTAAAAATCGGGATCGCTCCGTTTGACGCCGGGCCAGGCAAGCTGCAGCGAGGTCTGGGGCAGGTCGTAGTTCACTTCCAGCTGCTGGCCGAGCTTCAGCGACACGTCCGCCACCTGGGCCAGCATCTGCGTCTGCGGCAGGTCGCCGAACACCTCGTCCAGCTTGCCGGAGAGCGTGGCGGCGTCGATGTCGCCCACCACCGCCACATGCAGGCCGGCGCGCGCGAAACTCGCTTTGCGAAAGGCCTTGATGTCGGCGGCCGTTATGGTGGCCAGGCTCTCCTTCGTCCCCTCATCCGGCCGCGCATAGGGATGCTTGCCATAGATCGCGCGCAGCCAGCGCTGCTGGGCGATCGTGTTGGGGTCGCGCTCGTTGGCGAGAATGCCCGAGAGCATCTGGGCGCGGATGCGGTCGATCGGCGCCTGGTCGAAGCGCGGGCTGTTCACCGCCAGCTTCAGCAGGCCGAACGCCTCGTCCTTCTGGTCGGACAGCATGCGCATCGAGCCATAAAGGCCGTCGCGTGCCGCCTGAAAACTCATCTCGGCCCCGGCATCGTCCAGCTTCGACTGGAAGGCCTCGCTGTCGAGGTCGCCGGCGCCCTCGTCGAAAAGGCCGCTCATCAGATTGACCAGACCTTCCTTGCCGGCGGGGTCCTGCGCGGTGCCGCCGTCGAAGACGAAGCGGATGGCAACCAGCGGGATCGAATGGTCTTCGACCAGCCAGGCGGTGATGCCTTTCTTCGACTTCACCTCCTGGATGTTCATCTCCGCGTGGGCGGCCAGCGCCGGCAAGAGCAGGAAGAATAGGGCAAAGCAGAGGGTTGCGACGATACGGTAGACCCCCCCTTCTCCCCTTGTGGGAGAAGGTGGATCGGCGCACAGCGCCGAGACGGAGGAGCATATCGCCCAGCTGGGGCGCCCCTCATCCGGCCGCTTCGCGTCCACCGCCCGGGGGCGAGCCACGGGTCTCGCCCCGTCCTTCGGACCCCACAAGGGGAGAAGGGAAGAAGCGCCCATTCGTCCGCGTTCCATGCTCATCATCAATTCCCCGCCTGTTGTTGCGGCAGGAGATAGCCGGTCGTCGAGCGGTCGAGCACCAGGTAGCGGGCGGCCGCGGCCTTGACCTCTGCGGCAGTGACCTTCCGGATGCGGTCGGGCCATTCCTCGACATCCTTCACGTTGCCGCCGGTGGCGAGCGTCGAGCCGTACATATTGGCCATGTCGTCCTGCTTGTCGCGAGCAAAGACCATCGAACGGACATAGCGGGTCTTGGCCCGCTCCAGCTCGTCACCGGTCACGCCGTCCTTGGCAATGCGCGCGACCTCGGCATCGACCGCCGCTTCGACATCGGAAAGCTTGGCGTCGCCGCGCGGCGAGCCATAGACGGTGAAGTTGGTGGCGTCGAGCATGGTGCCCTGAAAGAACGCGCCGGTCCCGGAGGCGATGCCCTGCTTCACCACCAGCTGCTGGTAGAGGCGGCTGCGGTTGTCGCCGCCCAGGATTTCGGCCAGGAGATCGAGCGCCTCCGCCTCGCCGGGCTTGGCGGTGTGATAGGACGGGACTACCCATTGCGTGGAAAAGCTCGGCACCGAGACGCGCGCATCGGTCAGCGTCACGGTGCGCTTGGTGTTCTGCTCCGGCTCGACCGGGCGGATGCGCGGCCGCAGGTCCGGCCCGCGCGCCACCTTTCCGTAAGTCCTTTCGGCCATTGCCTTCACCGCGTCCGGATCGACGTCGCCGGCGACGATCACCACGGCGTTGTTCGGCCGGTAGTAGGTGTCGTAGAACGCCTTGGCATCCTCGCGGTTCAATTGCTCCATCTCCTGCATCCAGCCGATCACCGGAATGCGGTAGGGCTGGTTCTGCCAGAGCGTCGCGTCGACCTCCTCGTCCAGCACTGCCTGCGGATCGTTGTCGATGCGCGAGCGGCGCTCTTCCAGGATAACGTCGCGCTCGGTCTTGATGACATCGTCGGTGAGGACGAGGTTGCGCATGCGGTCGGCCTCGAACCCCATCATCTCCTCGAGCGCCGAAGGCGGCACCGTCTCATGGAAGACGGTGTAGTCGTAGGAGGTGAAGGCGTTGTTCGAGCCGCCGATGTCGGCCACGGCGCGGTCGAACTCGCCGGCTGCGTGGTTGCTCGTAGCCTTGAACATCAGATGCTCAAAGAAATGCGCGATGCCGGATTTGCCGGGCGGCTCGTCGGCGCTGCCGATCTTGTACCATACCATATGAGTGACGATCGGGGCGCGATGGTCCGGAATGACGACGACTTCCAGGCCGTTCTCGAGCAGGAAATCCTTGACCGCGGCTTCGTCGGCGGCGCGTGCCGGAGCCTGCGCCGCGAACGCCAGCGCGCCGGCAAGGAATGCTGCGCGCAGGCCTCTGGTGTTCAATGTCATCAAATGCTCCGGTTTCGGTCGCGCGACGATAGAAAAGGTTCCATGGCGAGGCAAAGTGATTTGTTCGTCATTTTCGAGGCGCGTGCGTCATTTCCTTTTCCCTTGCGGGAGAAGGGACGTGCCCCTCACCCCACCTCGATAAACCGGATCACCGTGTCGCCATAGCCGCGCTCGTCCACCACGGAAAAACCGGCGCCCGGTTCGAACGGCGCGGACGCCGCCTCCTCGACCACCCAGAGCGCGCCGGGCAGGAGCCAGCCGCCGGCCTTTGCCGAGCGCAGCGCCCGCTCGCCGAGGCCCTTGCCATAGGGCGGGTCGGCAAAGACCAGGCCGAAAGGCGACAGCGTGCCGGCTTCGCCCAAATGGGTCGCGTCGCGGCGGAAGATTTTGGTCCGGCCGGTGAGCCCGAAGGCCTCGACATTGTCGCGGATCAGCCCGCGCCCTTCCGCCGATTCCTCGATGAAGACGCAGTAGGAGGCGCCGCGCGACAGCGCCTCCAGCCCGAGCGCGCCGGTGCCGGCGAAGAGATCGAGCACACGGCCCCCTTCGAGCTTTTCGGCATAGCGATGCGCAAGCACGTTGAACACCGCCTCGCGGGTGCGATCGGTGGTCGGACGGATGGCATTGGAACGCGGCGTCGCCAGCGGACGCCCGCGAAACTCACCGCCGACGATCCGCATTGCCACCCCTCGGCCCCTTCGGACCGCGCGGCCGTTCGCCGCCGCTTTCCTCCGGCCGATCGTCTCTTGGCTTGCCGAACGGCTTGCCCTTGCCGCCCGGCCCGAACGACGCCTTCCGCGCCTTCGCTTCCGCGGCCTTCGCGGCGTCGGCCTCCGCCCTGCCTTTGCCGATGGGACGCGCGCCCGGCGCCATCCAGACATTGGCCTTGCGCTGGCCGGGCGGTTCGATCGGCCGCGGTTCGCCTTTCTTGCCGCCGGCCTTGCCGCCGAAGCCCCGCTCGGACTTGCCGAAGCCGCGCTCGGATTTGTCGAAGCCAGACTTGTCGAAGCGAGACTGGGGACCGCGTTCGCCGAAGGCTCGCTCGGGCTTCGTCGAAAGCTTGCTCAGCGCCTCGTCGCGGCTGCCCTCACGGCGCTTGCGGGCCTTGATCAGCCCGCCCTCGCCGATCGGCCGGCGGTCGCCCTCGCGCGTGAATTTCGGCCGCTCGTCCTCATCGCGGCGCGGCTCGCTGCGTCGCACCGGCTTGTTGGAGAACGGTTTTTGGATCTCGGCGTCGAAATTGGCGCCGGACTCTTCAACCAGCCGCTCGCCGAGCTGCTCGCGCAGCGTGCGGCCCTTGATTTCCAGCACGTGGCCCTCGGGCAGCTCGTTGAGCTGGAACGGCCCGTAGGAGATGCGGATCAGCCGCGTCACCTCCAGCCCCAACGCGCCGAGGATGTTCTTGACCTCGCGGTTCTTGCCTTCGCGCAGGCCGATCGTCAGCCAGGCATTGCTGCCCTGCTCGCGGTCGAGCGAGGCCTCGACCGAGCCGTAGAAGACGCCGTCGACGGCAATGCCGTCGCGCAAGGCGGTGAGCTTGCTCTCCTCGACCTTGCCGTGGACGCGCACGCGATAGCGCCGCAGCCAGCCGGTGGCCGGCAGTTCGAGCACCCGCGACAGCCCGCCGTCATTGGTCAGCAGCAGCAGCCCTTCGGTGTTGATGTCGAGGCGGCCGACGGTCATCAGCCGCGGCAGATCGGCCGGCAGCACGTCGAAGACGGTCTTGCGGCCTTCCGGATCGCGGTTGGTGGTGACCACGCCTGCCGGCTTGTGGAACAGGAACAGCCTTGTGCGCTCGATCGGCGGGATCTCCGTGCCGTCGAGATGGATGACGTCGTCGGGCATGACGTTGAAGGCCGGCGACGACAGCACCTTGCCGTTGACCTTGACGCGGCCGGCGGCGATCAGTTCCTCGGCGTCGCGGCGCGAGGCGATGCCGGCGCGCGCCAGCCGCTTGGCGATGCGCTCGCCGGCCTCCGGCGCTGCTTCCGAGGGCCGCGGGCGCGGCTTGAAGCCGCCTTCCGGCTTTCTCGCGGCGCTGTCGCGCGGCGCTCGATCGGCGAAATCCCGCTTCGGGCGCTGCGCGAAGTCGCCTCCGTCTTCGCGCTGCGGCCGGTCGGCCAAGTCGCGCTTGGGCCGATCGCCGAAATCCCGCTTGGGCCGATCGCCGAACTCGCGCTTGGGGCGATCGAAGCGCCGTTCGGCGCGTTCGCCTTCGGCGGCCATCGGCCGGTCGCCGCGCGGCGTGTAGGGCTTGCGGCCTTCGCGCTTGTCGAAGGGTTTGCCGTCGCGCGGCGGACCTTTGCGGAACGGTCGTTCGCCACGCTCTCCACCTTCGCCCCCGTCACGAGGCTTGTAGCTGCGTTTGAAATCGCGGCGCTCGCCTTCCGCGGCCGCTGGCCGATCGCCACGTGGCGTATAGGGCTTGCGGGCGCCATCGCGCTTTTCGAACGGCTTTCCCTCGGGGCGCGGTCCTTTGCGGAACGGTCGTTCTCCGCGTTCCGCGCCCTCGACGGCGCGCGGCTTGGAGCTGCGCTTGAAATCGCGCGCGGGGCGCTCGCCATCGGCGGCCATCGGCCTGTCGTCACGCTGCGTGTAAGGCTTGCGCGCGCCATCGCGCTTCTCGAAGGGCTTGCCCTGCGAACGCGCTCCCTGGCGGAACGGCTTGTCGCCGCGCGGCGTCGGTTTCGATCCGCCTTTGCCCGGCCCTTTGCGTGATGATTTCTTGTCGTCGTCCATATGGATCTTGCTCTTCTTGGACTGCCGCGGCGCACGCGCCAGGTCGGACGCGTTATGCAGGCAGTGTCATCTTGATTTGCGCATGCAGCAGCGCGGCAAAAACCGATTCCGGTTTTCAGGGTCACGCGCTAGATAACAGGATCACCGTCGGGTGGCGAGGAGTAATCGGAATGCAAAGCGCGTGAAGCGGCCGGATTTCATGGCTTTGGCGCTCAAGGAAGCCGAAGCGGCCGCAAGCCGGGGCGAAGTGCCGGTCGGCGCGGTGATCGCCAACGGCAACATTGTCGTGGCCAAGGCCGGCAACCGCACGCGCGAGCTCGCCGATCCGACTGCGCATGCCGAGATGCTGGCGATCCGCGAAGCCTGCCGGCAACTCGCCAGCGAGCGGCTTACCGGTCACGATCTCTATGTGACGCTGGAGCCCTGCGCCATGTGCGCCGGCGCCATCTCGTTCGCGAGACTCCGCCGGCTCTATTTCGGCGCCGCCGACGCGAAGGGCGGGGCGGTGGTCAACGGCGTGCGCTTCTTCGCCGCGCCCACCTGCCACCACGCGCCGGACGTCTATTCCGGCTTGGGCGAAAGCGAAGCGGCCCTCATCCTGAAGGAGTTCTTTCGCGAGAGGCGGAATGGCAGTGAATGGTGAATGGTTGACGCAAGCAGTGAGTAGCAAAGAAGCAGGTCGTGAGTAGTGAGCAACAGAGACCTATTCGCTATTCGCTATTCGCTACTTACAGCCCCAGCCAGTCAAACCAGCCGCCGCCCTTCTTGCCTTCCGCCTGCGCCTTGAGCCGGCGCTCCTTCTTGTACTCGTCCTCGCCGAGCTCGTTTTGCGGCGCGGTGTCGGCGGCCTGACGATAGGCAAGCGGCGGCTCGCTCAAATACTTGCGGACATTGGGATTGCCCTGCTTCTGCTCCGCTAGGCGGCGCTGGATCTCGGCGGTTCGGGTCGCGCTGGAATCGTCCGGCGACCAGCGCGGCGGATGGCTGGATGCAGAATCGGCCAAAGCCTTCTTCACCGCCACCGGGTCGGTCTGAACGTCCTCGACCGCTTCCGGCTGGTAGTTCGGGTCGTTCTGGTGGGCGGTCGCGTCGGCGCGAATGCGGGCGCGGCGCGCCTCGGGCGATTCGGGCCAGTCGGCGCTCGCCGTCTGGATGCTTTCCTGCGGTGGCGGCAGAGTTTCCTTCTGTCCCGGCGCGGGCTTCACCAGGTCCGGGCGCGGCTTATAGTCGATAGGATCGCGGCGCTTCGGCGTGATCGCGACGGCGCCCGAAACGTCGTCGGCGAGTTGCTCGGCGGCGGTCTTGTCGGTTCCGTAGGTCGGAGAGCCGACGCAGCCCGACATAGCCATGGCCGATGCCACAAGCGGCGCCAGCAGCGCGGCGCGCGCAAACGTTCTTTCGGTCATGCCAAAAAGTCCCACTTTAAAGCCTTTCGGTCGCCACCGGCCACAGGGGCGCGGTCCCCTTCTTCCCCGCGTTTGCGATGGAAATCCGGCGACAATTTGTCTGCCGGAGTGTCGCGTGTTTACCTCAACCGCTTGTCTAGGGCAACGCGCGGGCGAATTTGCGCCGCCCGGCGTGGCACTTTTGCACTTATTTGATGGGTGCAAATCGCTAGCCCAAAACCGCTGCACACTTTTGGGCGACATGCACCTACAAACGCCCGAGCGCCCTCAGTTCACGCAGCACGGCAGCATCGCGGGCCGAGACATCGCGAAATTCCGGATCCTGCCCGACATCGGCCGTGTAGCGCCAGGAGCGCGCGCATTTGACCAGACCGCGATCCTCGGCCTTCTCGACGACGACCGCGACGCCCTTGACGTCATCCAGCGTGAAAGCGCCTTGCGGCGCCTTGCCATGGCTGATGACCAGATCGCTGGTGATCGCCATCTCGGCCATGTCGACATCGGCGATGGCTGCTTCCAGCGCCGCATCGTCGATGGTGACCACCGGCACGGCTTCCAGCGAGGAGCCGATCAGTTTATCGGCGCGCGCGATCTCGAGCGCGCCGGTGACGACGCGGCGCACCTGCCGGACCTTGCGCCATTTCTCGGCCAGCGCCTCGTTCCTCCAGTTATCCGGAATGGCCGGGAACTGGTCGAGATGTACCGAGGCGGCTTCGGGGTGACGGTCGAGCCAGGCCTCTTCCATCGTGAAAGGCAGCATCGGTGCCAGCCACTTCACCAGGCATTCGAAGAGATGGCGCACGACCTGCACTGCCGCCTTGCGGCGCAGGCTGGACGGCGCGTCGCAGTAGAGCGCGTCCTTGCGGATGTCGAAATAGAAGGCCGAAAGCTCCACCACCATGTAGTCGAGCAGCGCGCGGGTGATGCGCTTGAACTCGAAGGCGTCGTAGCCCTGGCGCACCGCCTCGTCGAGTTCGGACAGCCGGTGCAGCATCAGCCGCTCCAGCTCCGGCATCTTGTCCAGCGGCACGTCCTCGCCATCGTCATGGGCGAGCGTGCCCAGCATCCAGCGAATGGTGTTCCTCAGCTTGCGGTAGGCATCGATATTGGTCTGCAGCACGTTCTTGCCGAGCCGCTGGTCTTCCCAGTAGTCGGTCGTCACCACCCAGAGCCGCAGGATATCGGCGCCGGACTGCTTTATCACGTCCTGCGGCACGACCGTGTTGCCGAGCGACTTCGACATCTTGCGGCCTTCCTCGTCCATGGTGAAGCCATGGGTGATGACCGCCTCGTAAGGCGCCCTGCCTCTCGTCCCGCAGCTTTCGAGCAGCGAGGAGTGGAACCAGCCGCGATGCTGGTCGGAGCCTTCGAGATAGACGTCGGCCGGCCATTTGAGGTCGGGCCGATCCTCCAGCGTGAAGACATGCGTCGAGCCGGAATCGAACCAGACGTCGAGGATGTCCGTCACCTGATGCCATTTCGAGGCGTCGTGGTTGCCGAGGAAGCGCTCCTTGGCGCCCGGCGCGAACCAGGCGTCGGCGCCCTCCTGCTCGAAGGCGTCCATGATGCGCTGGTTGACCGCCTCGTCCTTCAGCACATTGCCGTCGGCATCGGCGAAGACGGCGATCGGCACGCCCCAGGCACGCTGGCGCGACAGAACCCAGTCGGGGCGCTCCTCGATCATGGCGCGGATGCGGTTCTGGCCGGCCGCCGGCACGAAGCGCGTGTCGTCGATCGCCTGCAGCGCGCGGCTGCGCAGCGTCGTGCCGTCGCCGAGGTCCTTGTCCATATAGACGAACCATTGCGGCGTGTTGCGGAAGATGACGGGCTTCTTCGAGCGCCAGGAATGCGGATAGCTGTGCTTCAGCCGGCCGCGCGCGAACAGCGCGGTGCGCTTGATCAGCTCCTCGATCACCGCCTGGTTCGCGTTGCCCTTCTTGCCGTTGTCGTCGATGACGCGCGCGGGGCCGCCCTCGCGGTCCGGGCCGAAGCCCGGCGCGTCCTTGGTGAAGAAGCCGGCATCGTCGACCGGGAACGGGATCGAGGTGTCAACGCCGCGCTTGATGAGTTCGGCCACCGCATCCGTCCAGGCATCGAAGTCCTCGCGGCCGTGGCTGGGCGCGGTGTGCACGAAGCCGGTGCCGGCATCGTCGGTGACATGCTCGCCGGCAATCATCGGCACGGGGAACTCGTAGCCGCCGCCCAGTCCTCTGAAAGGATGCGAAAGCGTAAGACTTGCAAGCTGTTCAGGGGAGACGTTGTGAAGCCGGTTCAAGGTGACCTTGGCTTTGGAAGCGGCGTCCTCCGCCAGCGCGTCGGCGAAGATCAGCTTCTCGCCGGGCTGCGGCCCGAAGCTGTTCTCGGCCGCGGTCACTTCGTAGAGGCCATAGGCGACGCGCGGCGAAAAGCTGACAGCGCGATTGCCGGGCAGCGTCCAGGGCGTCGTCGTCCAGATGACGACATGCGCCTCCAGCAGGTCGAGTGCCGTCCCATTCAGCGCCGGCGCGGCATCGGCGGCGTCGACCGGCCGGGCAAGGCTCGCCACCGGGAACTTCGCCCAGATCGTGTCGCTCTCATAGTCCTGGTATTCGACCTCGGCCTCGGCGAGCGCGGTGCGCTCGACCACGCTCCACATCACCGGCTTCGAGCCGCGATAGAGCTGGCCGGACATGGCGAATTTCAAAAGCTCGCCGGCAATCCGCGCTTCGGCGTGATAGGCCATGGTCGTATAGGGATTGTCGAAATCTCCGATGACGCCGAGCCGCTGGAACTCGTCGCCCTGCACCTTGATCCAATGCGCGGCGAAATCGCGGCATTCCCTGCGGAACTCGTTGACCGGCACCTCGTCCTTGTTCTTGCCCTTGGCCCGGTACTGTTCCTCGATCTTCCACTCGATCGGCAGGCCGTGGCAGTCCCAGCCCGGCACGTAATTGGCGTCGTAGCCGCGCATCTGGAAGGAGCGGTTGATGACGTCCTTAAGGATCTTGTTGAGGGCGTGGCCGATATGGATGTTGCCGTTGGCGTAGGGCGGGCCGTCATGCAGCACGAATTTCTCTCGACCGGCGGCTTCATCGCGCAGCTTGCGGTAAAGCTCCATGTCCTGCCAGCGCCTGACCAGGCCGGGCTCCTTCTCGGGCAGGCCGGCGCGCATCGGGAAATTGGTCTGCGGCAGGTAAAGCGTTTTGGAATAGTCGATGGTTTCAGCAGTATCGGTCACGGGGGTGTCGGTCATTGGTCTGCCATGTGCATTGCCCGTTGGCAAAATAGCTCGGGCGTTGAACTATCATGATCTGGAAAAAGCGCGAGGGGGCCGCGCGCAAAAGTCCCGGCGGCTCCGGCGGCGCTCAGGCCGCCCGGAACACCGGGCCCGTAATTCGTATCGCGATCGCAAAAAGGCGCGAAAAGCTCGTCATGGCGTGGCTTTTAGCGGATGCCGCGGCAGGAATAAAGCGCGGATTTCAAGCCAAAGCGCCGGTATTTTGACTTACATCGAGAAATTGAAACGGTAGGTGGTCGACACGCCAACGGTCCACTGATCGCGGTCGCCGCGCTCCTTGACCAGGCTGGACGCGGCCGCCGGCCCCATCAGGCGCGAATATTCGGTGAAGACGCTGGCCGTCATCGGCTCGGTCACTTTCCAGGTGATCGCGCCGCCGAGCCCGGTCGACTTCAGCCCGCCGCCCGGATGGTATTCGCTGAGGCCCGAGGCCGCAGCTTCCGTGGCGTTGACGCCGTAATAGGCGTCGAAATAGCCGGCCGAGGCGAAGGAGACACGGGGGCCGCCGGATATGCGGACGGTCGGGGTGACGTCGTAGAAGGCGTCGGCCGCGATGTCGGCGACGAAACCGTTGTGGGAGCGGATGCCGTGTCTGAGCTCCGCCCGGGCCCGCACCCAATCCAGCGGATAGAATTCGAAGAAGCCGCCGACCTCGCCGCCCCAGCGCACCGGATCAAGGCCTTGCAATTCGTCCTTGCTGGAACGCGAGAACAGGAACTTGCCGGTCAAGCCGGCGCGCACGCTGCCGTCATCGATCAGCGCCAGCGAGATGTTGTCGTTGCGCGAGGTGAAACGCGCCTCGGGGCCTGCCTTGCCGAGCGAGATGATGGGCTGGGCGCTCAGCATATATTTCTTGCCACCCTCGAAATTCGGGGCAACGAGACCGGTGGCGCCGAGCGTCAGGTACCAGTCGCCGGAAATCCAGCTCCCCTCGCCGGCCTGGGCAGAGGTGACGGCCATCAGGCCAGAGGCGAGAACCAGCGGAATCGTCCCGACAATACGCATCGTCAACCCTTACGCGAAACAGGCCGGCAGGAACACCGGGCAGCGCAGAAGGCATGGCGTCAGTGCGGTAAATTTTGACTTAAGATCCGTAACAGAGACGGCGCGGACCGCCAGCATGGAGATCGGCCGCCCGGCTTAGCTGCCGCGCGGCGCGTGCGACATGTCCAGCAGCTTGGCCACGGCCTTCGAGCCCTTCCCCGCGACGCGTGCCGATCCGTCGTCACCCACCTCAACGGTGGCGCCGCTGGAGAAGCTAAGCGACCAACCATCACCTTTGGCGTTGCGGCGGCGGTCGGTGAGCTCGATGCCGGCAGCCGTGACCAGCGCGACGATCCGGTCGGCGTCCATGTTGGTCCTCCGAAAACGCGCCCTCAATTCAGGTCGAGCCCGCCGGTAAGATCGCCGAGCGGCGGCTCGCCATGCGCGGCCACGGCCTTATCGCGAACCACGATGCCGTGCAGGACCGGCAATTCGAAACGCTCGGTGATGAAGCGCAGGATCGACGTCGTGTCATAAGGCGTATGATCGACATAGCCGTGCTTGGCGAAGGGCGAAATGATGATCGCGGGAATGCGCGTGCCCGGTCCCCAGCGGTCGCCCTTGGGCGGTGCGGCGTGATCCCAGATGCCGCCGTTCTCATCATAGGTGACGACGACCAGCATGTGCGGCCATTGCGGGCTCTTTTCCAGATGAGCCACGACGTCGGCGATATGGCGGTCGCCGGCCTGGATGTCGGCATAGCCGGAGTGCTCGTTGAGATTGCCCTGCGGCTTATAGAAAGAGACCTGCGGCAGGGCGCCGTCGTCGATGGCCTGGATGAAGCTCGCGCCAGCCAACCCGGCGTCGCGCAGATGTTCGCGCCTGGCCTCGGTGCCCGGAGCGTAATTGGCGTAATAGTTGAACGGCTGATGATGATATTGGAAGTTCGGGATCGGTGTTTTGTTGCCGTGGTCGAGCGTGTACTGCCAGGCTCCGGAATACCACGCCCAGCTTATGTGCTTGAGGCTGAGCATGTCGCCGATGGTCGGTTCCGTCTGCGGCGGCAGCGTGGTGGGCTTGCTAGGATCCGCGAGCAGCCGATCGCCGCCGGGCGCCGGATCGTTGCCGCTCGGCTGGTATGGCGGCTGCATGGTGTTCACCGCGTAGAAATCCGGCGTCAGGTTGCCGTCGGAGACGAATTTCGGAATCCCGTCGCGCGCCGATTTCGGCGAATTGTCGGCGATCTTCAGCGCTGTGCCGCTGGCGTCCGTCACCGCGATCGACGGCTTGGCCGGGCTCTTGTCGGCATTCGCGTAGTACGGCGCGCAGGCGCAGATCAGCCACTGGTGATTGAAGAAGGAGCCGCCGAAGCCGCCCATGAAGAAATGGTCAGCGAGCACGTATTTTTGCGCAATGGCCCACATATCGGTCTTGGAGGCGTCCCAGTTGCTCATCGGCATGGCGCCTGAATCGGCCCAGGCGACGAACATGTCGTTCTTGCCACCGTTGATCTGCATCTGGTTCTGGTAAAAGCGATGCCACAGATCATGCGTCACGACGCTGAGCGGCACGTTGAACCCTTTCGGGTCGTTCACCGTGAACGGTTCGTTCGGAAGGTGCTCGGTCATTGCCTGCGTCACCGGCGGCGTGACGCCCTTGGCGGTCAGCCCGTCCCAGACCGGCGGCAGCTCTGACAGGACCGAGCCGTCACGGTCGCGCTGCTGCAAGCTTTCCTTGCTCGCCTTGTCGATGCCCTCGGCACCCGGAAAATGGCCAAAGAGATTATCGAAGGCGCGGTTCTCGGCGAAGATGACGACCACCGTCTCTATCTTGGCGATGCCGTCCGGCGGATCGCCGGGCTGCGCCGCGAAGGCGGGAGGCGAAGCGACAGTGGACAGGGCGAGAGCCGAGGAAAACAGGGCGAGCCCATAGGATCGCTTCATCGCCGTACCTCCATTGCGCAAAGTCAAATGACACCAGCTTCGGTGCATCTTGGCAATAGCCACCGCGCTGGACGGGTGATCACATCGGGATTACCTTCCTTCAACCGCAGGATGCGCGGCGAACTCTGCAGGGAGACGAAGCCATGAGCTTGCAAGGCAATACCCTGGAAGACGCGATCGGACGCACGCGCGACAAATGGGGATGGTTCGTGGCGCTCGGCGTGCTGCTGCTGATTTTCGGCGGCATCGCCTTCGGCAATCTCTTCATCGCCACCGTCGCTTCGGTCTATGTCGTCGGCTGGCTGATGCTGATGGCGGGCGTCATCGAGATCATCCACGCTTTCGGCGTCAAGACCTGGGGGCGCTTCTTCTACTGGTTGCTCAGTGGCCTGCTCTATGCCGTCGCCGGCTTTTTCGCGTTCTACAACCCACTGCTCGCCTCGGCGGTGTTGACGTTTCTGCTCGCCGTCGCCCTCATTGCTTCCGGGCTGCTGAGGGCCTGGGTCGCCTGGAACCACCGGCCGGAGCAAGGCTGGGGATGGCTGCTGGCAGCCGCGATCATCACCATCCTGCTTGGCCTGATCATCGCCATGGGCTGGCCGGTCAACAGCCTGTGGGTGCTCGGCATGTTCCTGGCCGTCGACCTGGTCTTCCAAGGCTGGAGCTTCATTGCCACCGGGCTGGCGCTCAAGCGGTAGGGAACTCGACCTTCGCGATCGGCCGAAGCCTGCCTAAGATCGTCATCCCAGGGCGAAGCAGGAGCGAAGCTCCGTCGCGAAGACCCTGGGATGACGACATGAGAGGGCGTTTCGCCAATCGCCAAGGTTTGCAATCTGCTAGCCGGACGCAGGCGCTCTGACGCTTCTCTTCGCCACCGCGCCTGCCAGACCTCAGCAACAGATGGCGGCGTCCAGCTCCGATAGCGGACGCACACCTGCAAGCAGCGCCCTCGCCTCGGCCTCGTCGCGCTTCATCTGCACGACCAGCGCATCGAGCCCATCGAATTTGAGCTCGGGGCGCAGATAGCTGAAGAACGACACCTGGCAGATCTCGCCGTAGAGATCGCCGGAGAAGTCGAAGACATAGGTTTCGAGCAGCGGCGCGCCATTATCGTCGACGGTCGGACGGCGGCCGAAGCTGGCGACGCCGTCATGGAGCGTGCCATCGGCGCGGCGCAAGCGGACGGCGTAAATGCCTTCCTTCAGAGTGGCTTCCGGCGAAAGTTTCATATTGGCGGTTGGAAAGCCAAGCGTGCGGCCGAGCTGCTGGCCGCCGATCACCTCGCTCTCGACGGTGAAGCGATAGCCGAGCAGGCCGGCTGCTTCCTCGACCTTGCCTTCGCAAAGCAGGGCGCGGATGCGGCTGGACGAGACCACCTCGGCACCCTCGTCGCGGAAGGCGTCGACCAGCGTGACGCCGAAGCCGTGGCGCTCGCCTGCCGCCATCAGGAAGGCCGGGCCGCCCTGGCGGTCCTTGCCGAAGTGGAAGTCGAAACCGGTGACGGCATGGCTGACGCCCAGCCTGTTTTCCAGCACATCGGTCACGAATGCCTCGGCCGAGAGCGAGGCGAAGTCGCGCGTGAACGGCTGCTCGACGAGGGCGGCAAAGCCGAGCCTGGCCAGGAGCCGCGCCTTCATCGGCGGCGGCGTCAGTACGAAGAGCGGCACGTCCGGTCTGAACACCTTGCGCGGATGCGGCTCGAAGGTAAGCACCAGGGCCGGCACGCCGCGGCGGCCGGCTTCGGCCAGCGCCCGCTCCAGCACCGACAGATGGCCGCGGTGGACGCCGTCGAAATTGCCGATCGCCACGACGCCGCCGCGCAGATGCCCGGGCAACGGCGTGACCGCCGAAATGCGTTCGAAATCGTGCGTCATGTCGACCTGCGTGATGTCGGGGCGCCCGTCATGGTCCGGCGCCTATTGCAGCCGCGGGATGACGGCGGCCGGCCGATATCCGTACGTTGCTAGGAATCCCGCCAGCCTTTCGGGATCCGGCCGCAGCGGGTCGCCATAGTCGCGGGCGTGAATCCCGCCCGAGACATAGAGCACGTCGAACCCGTTGTCGGCGGCACCCTTGACGTCGGTCATCATGCCATCGCCGATGGCGAGAACCTGTTTGCGCTCGACCGCGTGGCCGAGCAGCCCGGCGACCTCCTTCATGGCGAGGTTGTAGATCGGCGCGAAGGGCTTGCCGGCGATCAGCGTGCGGCCGCCAAGCTGCGCGTAGTCGCGCGCCAGCGCGCCGGCGCACCAGATGGTGCGCTCGCCGCGCTCGACCAGGATGTCGGGATTGGCGCAGATGAAGGGCAGATTGCGGGCACGCAGCCGCTGCAGCAGTTCCGCGTATTCGGCGGGCTTCTCCACCTCGTCGTCGTAGAACCCGGTGCAGACGACGCCGGAGGCTTCGAATTCCTCCACGATTTCGACGTCCAAGCCGTCATAGAGGGTGAAGTCGCGCTCGGGCCCGATGTGGAAGATCTTTCTCGGACCCTCGGCGATCAAGTCGCGCGTGACGTCGCCCGAGGTGACGACACGGTCGTAGGCTTCAGCCGGAACGCCGATCGCATGCATCTGCGCGACGACGTCGGCGCTGCGCCGCGGCGAATTGGTGATCAGCACCACCGGCACTTTTGCCGCGCGCGCCCGGGCAAGCGCCTCCGCGGCGACGGTGAAGTGCCATTCGCCATTGTGCACCACGCCCCACACGTCGCACAGGATGGCCGCGTAGTTTTCCGTCAGATCGGTGAGCGAAGCGATGATGTTTGGCGAGTCCGCCATGCCGTTATCCTGAGACTGGTCTAGGCAAAGCCGCGACAGCCATCCTTTTGGTTCGGAGGCCGCCACGGCCGGTCCCGCATAACCGAAGCGCTCCATCCTGTCACCAGCTTTCGCCATCGCCGCCGGGACGAGCCGCGACCACGCCCGTTCGGAAGCGCAGGGTTAACACGCCGTCAAAATGGCGGTGCGTGCTTGAACGTTTCGGGCAAGCTGAAATTTAAGGATCTATGACCATGGTAGCACCGAACTAGGGCCATGGTCGTATACCGGTATGGGTCTTTTGCGGGGGCTGAGCGCAATGATCGGCAGATTTATAGGCGACAAGCGGGGCAACTACGCCCTGTTGACAGTCATCACGATGGTGCCGCTGATGGGTGCCGTGGCACTGGCCGTCGATTTTACGGAACTGGTTAGAGAGAAGCAGGAGACGCTCAACGCCCTAGATGCTGCTGGGGTCGCGACAGCGCAACAGATCGTCAGCGGAGCGAGCGACGCGGACGCGAAGGCCTACGCCAAGCAGTTCTTCGAGGCCAATCTCAGGCACGTGTCTCCGGCCAACACGACGCTGACCGTCACGCTGCCCAACAACAATGCCGGCGGCGGCACCCTGGTCCTGGAGGCGTCCCTGAAATATCACCCCTATTTCCTGCCGGCGGCGGCGATGCTGCTCGGCGGGACTGCGGGCGACCACGTAGTCAATGTTTCGGCGAGGTCGGAAATCCGACTTAAGAACACGCTGGAAGTGGCGCTCGTGCTGGATAATTCCGGATCGATGTCGACCCTGGGCTCGGGAACCGGGCAGAAGCGTATTGACCTGCTAAAAGCCGCCGCCAAGCAGTTGGTCGACACGCTGGCGCTGCAGGCCCAGCAGATGAAGCAGATCTCCAAGCCAGTGCAGTTCTCGCTGGTTCCGTTCTCTGCCTCGGTCAATGTCGGGCCGACGCATGACGGCGACAGCTGGATGGATCAAGATGGTATCTCCCCGGTCCAGCACGAGAATTTCGACTGGACGACGATGAGCGCCGCCAACGATCCGAACAAGTACGCCGAGAAGGTCAATGGCGCCTGGTACAAACGCGGTGACGGTTGGGGCGATACCAAGGGTGAGCCGCTGACCCGCTTCAGCCTTTATGCCGACATGACCGTGGAATCGGGTCGCGAAGAGGTGCCGAACTCAAAGCAGTACATCTGCGACGCGTACAACAAAAAGGGCAAATGCACCGACGGACATTGGACTGACCCGCAATATGTCTACACCACCAGCCGCTATGCGAGTTGGCAGGGGTGCGTCGAAGCGAGGCCTTATCCCTACAACGACGACGACACGACGCCGACCACGTCCAATCCTGCGACGCTCTTTGTGCCCATGTTCGCTCCGGACGAACCCGGCACGCTGTGGCGCGACTTCAACCGCGACGGCACGAACGATGTCAACAGCTTGAGCTACGGCTACGAGAACAATTGGTGGGCAGACTGGCCCTATTCATTAAACCCAACCGCTGTTCAGCGGCAATCGGACATGCGGAAGTACTTTCTGGTGAAGCCTTACGGTTCGACTTCGGCCGGTGCTGGTGACGGCCCGAACGCAGCCTGCACCACCAGTCCAATCACGCCCCTCAAGGACGTCACGGTGAGTGCGCAGAAGCAGCAACTGACTGACGCCATCAATGCTATGGCGCCAACTGGCAATACGAACGTACCCGAGGGGCTCGCCTGGGGCTGGCGGACAGTCTCAAGCAACGAGCCCTTCACCGAAGGTCGGCCAAACAACGAAAAGGGCAACGACAAGGTCGTAATCGTGCTGACCGACGGCGCCAATACCTACAGCGCAATCAGCGATGGCAGTTACGCCAACAACCGTTCCACCTATGCGGCCTATGGCTATACAGGCAAAGTCAATTCCGCACTGGCAAGCGTCACGCGCCTGTTCATGAATACGAGCACCGCGGTGCCTAAGACCACCTATACGGACGGCAACTACACCGCCGCGCTGGACGAACAGATGCAGACGCTGTGCGCCAACGCCAAGGCGGCCGGGATCATGGTGATGACGGTCTCGCTCGACCTGGTCGACACCAAGGCGGACGAGAAGAAGGCGATGGCTGCGCTGAAGGCTTGCGCTTCCGACTCCCGCTTCCGCAGGGACCCGGCCGACCCGAGCAAGCCGGCGAAGCTATTCTGGAACTCGACCGGCGCCACGCTTTCGGACGACTTCAAGGCGATCGGCAACGAATTGTCGAACCTGCGCATCGTCAGTTGATCCGAAAGAGCAACCGCTTGCCGAAGATGCGCGAATTCTGGCTTCGCTTTTGCCGCGACCGGCGTGGCAATTATGCCCTGGTGACGGCGATCGCCATGGTGCCGCTGATGGGCGCCCTCGCACTCGCGGTCGACTTCACCGAACTCAACCGTCAGAAACAGATGGTGCTCAACGCGCTCGATGCGGCGAATTTTGCCGCCGCAAGGCGGTTGGCGGAAGGCGCCACCGACGACCAGATCAAGGCCTATGCCGTCGACTTCTTCGACGCCAACCTCAACACCATCGACCCCGCGGACGTAGCGCTCAACATCACCCTGCCCACCAGCCAGGCCGGCGGCGGCTTGCTGACAATGAGCGCCACGCTTACCTACCATCCCTATTTCTATCCGGCTTCGGCAATGCTCGTCGGCGTCGACGAAGTCGCCGCGAAAAAGCCCGTTGAGCTCGAGATGAAGTCACAGGTGCGCTTGAAGAACACACTGGAAGTGGCGATGGTGCTCGACAATTCGGGCTCGATGTCGACGAAAGGATCCGGCACGGGGCAGAAGCGCATCGACCTGCTCAAACAGGCCGCCAAGCAGTTGGTCGACACGCTTGCGCAGCAGGCGGCGCAGATCAAGCAGATCGACAAGCCGGTCCAGTTCAGCCTGGTGCCCTTCGCGGCTTCGGTCAATGTCGGACCGGACAACGACAACGCCTCCTGGATGGATGTCTACGGGCTGTCGCCTGTCGCCAACGAGAATTTCGACTGGTCGACGCTCAACGCCGCCGATAAGCACGCCCAGAAGATCAACGGCATCTGGTACAAGAACGGCACCGGCTGGGGGACCGAGGAAGGCCAGGCGCTGACCCGCTTTTCGCTCTATCGCGACATGAAGGTGGTCACCAGCCACGAGCGCATCGTCGGCAGCAAGCGCGTCGTCTGCGACGAGTACCGGTCCAACAACACCTGCAAGCGCAGCCATAACGAATACGACTACAACGACACCTATGGCCCCTTCGCGAGCTGGCAGGGCTGCGTCGAAGTGCGTCCCTACCCTTACAATGTCGACGATACGCCTGCGTCCGGCGGGCCGAACAATACCGGCATCGGGGTCGGCGACCCGGCGACAATGTTCGTGCCGATGTTCGCGCCCGACGAACCCGGCAACCACTGGAAGGTGACGCAAGATCCCGACGAGCCGAACCCGGTGACCTACGGGGCTGCCAACAGCTGGTGGAACGACGATCCGTCGAGCACCACCGGCAAGACGCGCCAATCCAATATGGCCAAGTATTTCATGCCGCGGCCGATCAATGCGCCGGTGCTGGCAACGGGCGCCGGTCCGAACTACAGCTGCACCACGACGCCGGTCACGCCGCTCACCGACGTCACCACCGCGGACGGGCTGGCGACCATCAAGGCGGCTGTCGACCTGATGCAGCCCAACGGCAACACCAACGTGCCGGAAGGCATGGCCTGGGGCTGGCGCACCGTGTCCAGCACGGCGCCCTTCACCGAAGGGCGGCCGGAGACCGAACGCGGCAACGACAAGGTTGTCATCGTGCTCACCGACGGCGAGAACACCTATTCGACGGTGAACTCCGATCCGGCCGGCAACAAATCGACCTATGCCGCCTACGGCTATACCGGCGTCGGCTACAAAGGCACCTCGGTCACCCGCCTGTTCGGCGGCACCTCCAGCGACATCGGCCAGTTCAACTATTCCTCGGGCAACTACACCAACGCGCTCAACGAGCAGATGGCCAAGCTCTGCGACCACGCCAAGGCGGCCAACATCATGGTAATGACGGTTGCGCTCGACATGTCCGCGACCGACGCCGGCGACAAGCAGGCGATGGACGCCCTGAAGACCTGCTCATCCGACTCCCGCTTCCGCAAGGATCCCGCCGACCCCAGCAAGCCCGCCAAGCTTTTCTGGAATGCAACCGGCGCGACGCTGTCCGACAATTTCAAGGAGATCGCGAACGAGCTATCGAATTTGCGCGTGGTGGGGTAAGGGACATAAACTGACGCCGGCGCGCCAAGAAGCGAAAAGGCAGGATCAGGGGCTTGATTTCAGATAGTATTCTCTTTCCCCTTCATCGGAGGATGCTGAGATGCTGTCAGACCTCGCGAAACTGATCGAGCAGGATCATTTAGCCCTGGATGCCTTCGTCAAGGGCAATCCCGAACCATTGAAAAGTCTCTTCTCACAACGGGATGACGTCGTCATCGCCAATCCATTCGGCCCGCCGGCAAAAGGATGGAAGAAGGCTGCCGAAACGATGGACCGTGCCGCTACCAACTACCGAGACGGAGAGATTATCGGCTTCGACCGAATTTCCGAGTACGCAACGACCGACTTGGGTTACATCATCGAGATCGAGCGGGTCCGATCCAAGGTCGGCGGCAGCGACAAGCTGGTTCCGATCGCACTTCGAACCACCACTATATTTCGGCGGGAGAAAGGCGCGTGGAAGATCGTCCTTCGTCATGCCGATCCTATAACCTCGCCTCGTCCGGCAGCCTCGATCGTCGGTGAGTAGAAAGGCTGCCAAAGCCTGCGGCACTGCCCGCCCTGGCGCAACGAACGGCGCCGGCAAGTCCCTTGCGCTCGTGCGCGGCACAAGGCACATGTCCGTACCCGCCGGCATCGGACCTTCTCTGCCGCAGGTGCTGGAGATCAAGCCATGCCCGACGCCGCCAACCATCTGACCTTCGCGCTGATCTGCCTCGGCATGGTGCTCACACCCGGCCCGAACATGATCTATCTGATCTCGCGCTCGCTGTCGCAAGGGCCGAGGGCCGGGCTGATCTCGCTGGGCGGCGTGGCGCTGGGCTTCCTGTTCTATGTGGTGTCCGCGGCCTTTGGCATCACCGCGCTGATCTTCGCCGTGCCTTATGCCTATGACGCGCTGCGCTTTGCCGGCGCGCTCTACCTGCTGTGGCTCGCCTGGCAGGCGCTAAGGCCCGGCGGCCGCTCGCCATTCCAGGTGCGCGAGCTGCCGAAGGACAGGCCGCGCAAGCTGTTCGTCATGGGGCTGATGACCAACCTGCTCAATCCGAAGGTGGCGGTGCTCTATCTGTCGCTCTTGCCGCAGTTCATCAACCCGGCCAAGGGCCATGTGCTGTCGCAGCTTCTGGTGCTCGGCGTGACGCAGATCTCGATCAGCCTGACCGTCAACGCCATCATCGCGGTGACGGCGGGCTCGATCGCCACCTTCCTCGCCGGACGGCCGTTCTGGCTGGTCGTCCAGCGCTGGATGATGGGCACGGTGCTGACGGCGCTGGCTTTGAAGATGGCGACCGAAGCGCAGCGCTGAGATCGGATGATCAGGGCTATGGCTGTTATCCGCTGAAGGCCTGCTTCAAAAACGTGTGGACGTCGCTTGCCGATTTTTCGGCCGCAGCTGCGTTGTACTCCACCCGGTGGCCATACTGCTCGGTGCCCGTCTTGAATGACGGGGAGGCAAAGGCGTGGCGAGCGCCCTTGAAGACATCAAGCTGCAAGGCGCTGCCCTTGCCGCTGCGCTGCGCCATCATTTCCCGGCAATTTTTGGCGGGGGTCCAATCGTCGAGCTCGCCGATCAGGATCAATGTCGGGACCGCCACGTCGCCATTCGTAGCCGAACAATTCGGATAGTAAGCGACAGCTGCCTTGAACTTGCGATCCATCAGCCGCTCGGCGCCGCCAAGGTGCACGGCCGCGAGCGTTGCGATCCCACCGGCGGAGAACCCCATCAACGCTGTGCGCTGCGGGTCGACGAAACTCAATTTCGACAGGAACTCCAAGGCGCCGTAGGCGTCATAAACGCGATCAGCAAACAGGCTGCCATCGGCGAGCAGGCCGTGATCACACGTCTCGCGAATACCGCGAGTGCTGAAGCTGTCGACAACGAGTACGACGTAACCCCAGGAAGACAATCGCTGCGACCAGGTTTTCTCTACAGTTGGGAATAGGCCCGAACATCCATGGAGAACGACGACCGCCGGGAACGGCCCCTCACCCGGCGGTCGCGTCAGATACCCATTCAATGGCGTGCCAGGAATGGCCTGGAGCGCTCGCCCGTCTGTTGCGCAATGCGCTCCTGAAACGGCGTCGGCTTCACGGCCGCGCTTTCAAAGTGCACCAACTCGTCAGCGTTGGCACGCGTAGTATCAATGCAGCCGACAGCCCAAAGCCCGGCCACGAAAGCCGCCACCTTGAGCGACCTCAAGAACATCTTCATGAAACAGGCTCGGTAAACCGCTTCGGGCCGTCTGCTTTGTTCGAGCCGGCGCGGCCTACATCGGCCGGCGGATGGGCCGGATATCCTGCGGCTCCACCACCTTGCGATAGAGATGCCAAGTCGCGTGGCCGAGGACCGGCATGACGACGGCAAGGCCGGCAAACAGTGGGATCGAGCCGATCACCAGCAGCACCGCGACCGTCAGGCCCCAGAGCGCCATCTGCAGCGGGTTGACTATTACGGCGCGCGCCGAGGTCTCGATCGCCGAGACGGCGCCGACGTCGCGGTCGAGTAGCAGCGGGAAGGCAATCACGGTGGTGGCGAGCACCACGACGGCGAAGACGAGGCCGGCAGCGTTGCCGAGCAGGATCAACGTCCAGCCCTTGCCGGTCGTCAGCACGTCGCGCAGGAAGGTTCCGACGGAGGCCGGCGGCTCTGCGCCGAACAGGCTGGTGTAGATCGACTGCGCGGTGAACAGCCACAGAAGGAAGAGCGCGAAAAGCAGGACGCCGATCGCCGCGATCGAGGGCAGCGCCGGCGAACGGCGCACGTCGAGCGCATGGTGCCAGCGGCTGCTCATGCCGAGCTCGCGCCGGCGGCTGATCTCGTAGAGGCCGATGGCAGCAAAGGGACCGATCAATGCAAAGCCCGACATCAGCGGATAGACGAGCTGGATTGCACTCGAGCCGGAGGTCCACCGAGTCAGGATCAGGCCGACGACCGGATAGATCAGGCAAAGGAACACGTAGTGCGAAGGCTTGGCCCAGAAATCCTCGGCGCCGAGCCTTAGCGCGTCCCACAGATCCGACGTGGTGATGTGGCGCACCGTGGGCTGCACATGCAGCCCTTGCGCGTCCGCCATGACATGAAAACCAGCCATAACCGTCCTCCGTATCGCTCGGGGGGCGGTCACCGCCTGGGTGGCCCGCCCGTGGCTGCCACTTCTAGAACGCCGGGATGATATCCGATCTCCCGGAGGATGTCGCCGCATAACGCGATTTTCATCGGCTGCCCGGCAAAAGCCACGATCGCCGGTATCAGAGGCCGGATGACCAGCCTGACCACCGATTCCCCCCATCTCGACAGACGCACATTGCTCAAGACCGTCGGCCTTGCGGCGCTCGGCGGCATTGCCGCCTGCAACAGCGTCCAGCTGCCGACCGGCGAAGCCGCCGGCGTGTCGTCCTCCGCCACAGGCACGTTGAGGACAATCCGCACATCGGCCGGACTGCCGGCGCTCATCCCGGACGCGCAGCTCGAGCAGGCGGCGCTGCAGCAGGCCGGCTATATGGCGTCGCGCGCCCGCATGAGCCACACGACCGGCTGGGGCAAGGATTTCGCCTCGCGCATGAAGGGCAACGGCGTGCGTGGCGCCGCGGGCGAAAACATCGCCGAGGGACGTTTCGACCTGCAAAAGCTGTTCGACATCTGGATGCATTCGGACGGCCACCGGCGAAACATGCTCGACCCGGACTTCAGCCGCTTCGGGTTGGCTTACGTGCGCGACGGCCGCGATCCCAGCCTGCGCTACTGGGCACTGGTGCTGGGCCGCTAAACTGAAGCGCCGCCTCCGGAAAAGCCCGCGTGCTCTTTGCATCCAGGGACACTGATCCGCAGGCCGGACGTTACCCCGGCGGCTATCCATTCTGACCAGCCGGTGCGCGTCGCCGGGCGATCGTTGGCGTGGCCTCAGAGCGGCTTCACCAGGAGCGGAACGCTCCTCTGCGGACCGCAATGCATGTAGCGATTGCACACTCAGCGACAACCAGTTGCGTTCGCCGCCGCCCGCTTAGCGGTCAATTCGGCGGACATAACCGAGCTGCATTTATGGCCGCAATGTCAGCGTGATTGGGACTGGCACGGAGACCGCCACCAAAACATCAATCCATATGCGCGGCCGGCGCGCCGCCCGCGGGCGCGGCCTTCGGCTTGCGCAGCAGGATGACGAACGGGACGGCAAGCAGCGTCATCACCATCAGGAGTTTGAAGTCGTTGATGTAGGAGATCATCATCGCCTGAACGTTGACCAGCCTGTCGACCTGCGAAAGGGCCATGGGATCACCGCTCGCCGCCGCGGGCGAGGCTGCCCATAGGTTGGGGTTGTAGGGGTTGATGAAGGCCCCGAGCTCGCTGTGGTTGACCTGCGTGTTCTGCACCATCAGCGCCGCAACCACCGACACGCCGATCGACGAGCCGAGATTGCGCACCAGGCTGAACAGCGAGGTGGCGTCGGTGCGGTAGCGCGCGTCGAGCGTGGCGAAGGCGACGGCCGAGAGCGGCACGAACACCATGCCCATGCCGAGGCCCTGGATGACGCCCGAAGAGATGATCAGCCAGTTGTCCATCTGCGGCGTGAAGCTCGCCATGGTGTAGAGCGACTGCGCGGTGAGCAGGAAGCCGATCGCGACCAGAATACGCGCGTCGATCCTGTGCATGATGCGGCCGACGAACAGCATCGAAATCATCGTGCCGATGCCGCGCGGGCCGAGCACCACGCCGATGGTGACGGTCGGGTAGCCGAAGATGTTGGCAAGCATCGGCGGCAGCAGCGACATCGAAGCCAGGATCAGCACGCCCATGACGAAGATGAAACCGAGCCCGGTCACGAAATTGCGGTCGAGGAAGATTTTCGGGTCGATGAAAGGACGTTCGGACGTCACCGTGTGGATGATGAACACCCAGAAGCCGGTGATCGACAGCGCAAGCTCGATCCAGATCTCTGTCGAGGAGAACCAGTCCACCTCGCCGCCGCGGTCGAGCATCAGCTGCAGCGCGCCGACGCCGAGCGAGATCATGGCGAAGCCGAAGAAATCGAAGCTGCGCACGCGCTTGGCGACGACAGGCAGGTAGGCGGCCATGCCGATGAAGGCGAGGATGCCGACCGGCAGGTTGATGAAGAACACCCAGCGCCAGTTGAAATTCTCGGTCAGCCAGCCGCCGAGCGTCGGGCCGAGGATCGGTCCCAGCATGATGCCGGCGCCCCAGATGGCCATGGCCTGGCCGTGGCGTTCGCGGGGATTGATATCGAGCAGGAAGGTCTGCGACAGCGGCACGATCGCCGCTCCGAACACACCCTGCAGCAGGCGGAAGAGCACCATCGTCTCGAGGCTCCACGCCATGCCGCAAAGCATGGAGAAGATGGTGAAGCCGACGACGGACGCCAGGAACAGCTCCTTGCGGCCGAGGCGGTCGGCGAGCCAGCCGGTGACCGGCGTCATGATGGCGGCGGCGACGATATAGGAGGTCAGCACCCAGTTGATGTTGTCGGGCGAGGCGCCGAGGTCACCGGTCATGGTCGGCAGCGCGACATTGGCGATCGTGGTGTCGAGCGCCTGCATGACGGTCGCCAGCATCAGCGCGACCGTGATCAGGCCGCGGTGCGGTACTTCCTTGAAGGGTTCGGGCGTGCTCATGGTGCTGAACTTCCAGCAGGTAACAAAAACGGGTACATTGGGTTTCCGGGCGGCGAGGCCTTCCTTTGAGACCCTCGTCGCGGTGGGACGCGAGGATCGATGTGGGGGTTACATCGACCGAAAGTCTCTGATGGAGCGGATGCGTGCCGCCCGGAAACCTGAGGACCGACCGATCCGTGTCGAAAGCCTCTGCCTGGGATCGACCCGCGACGCGGCTAGCCTCAAACGCTCGGCTTTCACCCCCCTCCCTTCAGAGCAGTCCCTTGCGGAGGCTCATGCCTCGGGCTTCACCTTGCGTTATTGCGCGTGCTCGCCGGCCGTGGCGTGACCGAAGATCGACGGCAATCCGCGCGCGACGCCGGTATCGACGGTGACCGTCGCGCTCATGCCGGTGCGCAGCGCCATCTTGGCGTCGGGGTCGGTCAGTTCCAGGCGCACGGGAATGCGCTGGGTGACCTTGACCCAGTTGCCGGTGGCGTTCTGGGCGGGCAACAGCGAGAACTCGGCGCCGGTGCCGGCGCCGATCGCCTTGACGGTCGCCTCGAAGGTCCGGCCCGGATAGGTGTCGACCACGATCTCGGCCTTCTGGCCCGGCTTCATATTGGTGAGCTGCGTCTCCTTGAAGTTGGCGTCGATCCAGGTGTCGTCGGTCTCGACCAGCGCGAACAGCGGCGTGCCGACGGAGACATACTGGCCGACCTTGAAGGACGAGGCCTGGTAGACGATGCCGTTGGACGGCGCCTTCACCGTGGTCTGCGAGAGGTTGTAGGCGGCCTTGTCGCGCGCGGCGAGCGCCGACATCACGCTCGGATGCTTGTCGGTCTCGATGTCGGGGTTGCCGCCAAGCGCCGCCTTGGCGCTGATGATGCCCTGCTCGGCGACCGCAAGCTGCTGCTTGGCCTTGTCGAGGTCGTTGCGGGCCTCGTCCAGCGACGACTTGGCATTGATGCCCTTCTCAGCGAGATCGGCGGCGCGGTCATATTGCGACTGCGCATAGTCGACCTCGCTCTTGGCCGACTTCTGCTGCGCCATCGCCTGGCTGTAGGCGGCGCGCAGCTGCTCGACATTGAGCCGCGCGGCGGCGACAGCCGCGTCGGCCTGGGCCAGCGCGATCTTGTAAGGCTCGGGATCGATGACGAAGAGAAGGTCGCCCGCCTTGACCGTCTGGTTGTCGGCAATGCCGACCTGGACGATGCGGCCGGCCGTGTCGGAGGCGATCGAAATCCGGGCCTGCTGCAGGTTGGCGTTCTCGGTCTCCTGGTAGCGACCGCCGGTGACCCAAACATAGGCGCCGCCCGCGAGCAACGCCAGCGGCAGGGCGACCATCAAAAGGAAACGGCCGGTGCGGCGCTTCTTCCTCGGTGCTGCCGGTGCGGGCTGCGGCTCCGCTGCCGCGGAGACTGGCGCAGCGTCCGGGTTCGTCGGCGCTTCCATCTCGAGCTTGGTGACGTTGTCGTCTGCTTTCTTGGCTGCCGCGTTCATGCTGCCCGCCCTTCCGAATTCTTGATCTTTTCGAGGGACGACGTCTCGCCGTCCGTCAAATTCTGCACGATGGTGTCAAGCACCTGGATCAGGATGCGACGGTCTTCCGGCGACACGCCGATGAGCGATTCCTCATAGACCTCGCCGGCAAGGCTTTTGACATCGGCGTAGGCTGCGTTGGCCTTTTCGGTCGGGAAGATCATGCGCACACGCCGGTCGGCCGCGTCGGCGCGACGCTCGATCCAGCCGCCCTCCTCCATCCGGTCGACGAGGCGAGAGACGCTGATCGGCTCGATCTCGAGCAGCTCGGCGAGCCGCGCCTGCGCGACACCGGCCTCCTTGGCGACGCGGACGAGAAGCCGCCATTGCGCCGAGGAAAGGCCCAACCCGCTGGCGCGCGCCTCGAAACGCTTGCGCATGAGGCGCTGCACGTCATGGATCAAAAATCCCAATCTGTCGATGCCGTCTGAAACCATGAGCGGCATATATAATAAGCGTGCTTACTATTCAAGTGGCATGCGTTGTTCCAGAAACCAGCAACCGCATGCGGCCATGCCAGGGCTGCGCGGTCGGACGTCGGCAAGGGCATTTGAGCGCCACAGAGCGCCGGCTCCGGCGTCGTCTTCAGGCGATGGGTGCATGGCATGGTGCCAACTGTCTGGGATTCACAGTGTTTTAGCAGCTGTGCTGGTGCCGTTCGGCATGTTTGTGATACATCTGGCGGCGAGGATCGGGGGATCATCGCAATGCCGACGCTCTACGCGCTGAAGCCGGCTTTCCAGGACAGGCTGCGGCCGCTGGTCAACAGGCTGGCGGCGATGGGTGTGACGGCCAACGGCATAACGGTCGCGGCTGCGCTGCTGTCCATCGCGGCTGGATCGGCGATCGCGATCCTCCCCGGTTGGAGCCCGCTGCTCTTCCTCATCCCCCTGGTGCTTTTCCTGCGCATGGCGCTCAACGCCATTGACGGCATGCTGGCGCGCGAGCATGGCCAGGCCTCGACGCTCGGCATGTACCTCAACGAGATCTGCGATGTCGTCTCCGACCTTGCGCTGATCCTGCCCTTCGCCGCCCTTCCCCAATTCGGCGCCTGGGGCGTTGTCGCCTTTGCCATCGCCGCGGCGCTCACCGAGTTCGCCGGCGTGCTCGGCATCGCCGCCGGGATCGGGCGAAACTATGCCGGGCCGTTCGGCAAGAGCGACAGAGCGCTGGCGCTCGGCGTGGTCGCCGTGCTCGCCGCCGCCGGGCTCTGGCCGGAGGCAATCGCGCCGTTTGTGTTTCCGGTCATGGCTACGCTTTCGCTGCTGACCGCCATAAACCGGATACGCGCCGGTCTTATTGGCAGCACCGGCTGAGCACCGAGACTCGCCATGCCGTCCGGGGGAACCACCATGCTTCACGAACAGGTCGCCAGCGCGCCGGCGCAAAGCCTTGCGCGGCAGGCGCAGGAACGCACCTTCCGCAGCCATGACGGCACGCGGATCTTTTACCGCTACTGGCCGGCGATGCAGGCCACGGCCAAGGGCGCGGTCGTGCTCTTCCATCGCGGACACGAGCATGGCGGCCGCATGGCGCATCTCGTCGACGAACTCAGCCTGCCCGACTACGCCTTCTATGCCTGGGATGCGCGCGGCAACGGCCGCTCCGCCGGCGAGCGCGGCTACGCTCCGTCTTTCGCCGCGCTGGTGCGCGATATCGACTGTTTCATGCGCGAGATCGCCGCCAGGGACGGTTTTGCGGCGCAGGACATCGCGTTGATCGCGCAGTCCTTCGGCGCGGTGCTGGCGGCCGCGTGGGTGCACGACTATGCGCCCAAGCTGCGCGCCATGGTGCTCGCCTCGCCCGCCTTCTCGGTGAAACTCTATGTCCCTTTCGCCAAGGAAGGCATCGCGCTGTGGCAAAAGATCAAGGGGCGCTTCTTCGTCAATTCCTACGTCAAGGCGAACCTTCTCACTCATGACCCTATGCGCATCGCTTCCTTCGAAAACGACAAGCTGATCACAAGGCCGATCGCCTCGAACATTCTGGTCGAGCTCTATCAGCACGCGGCGCGCATCGTTGCCGATGCGCGCGCCATCACCGTGCCGACGCAGCTTCTTCTGTCGGGCAGCGACTGGGTGGTGCGGCACGCGCCGCAGCACGAGTTCTTCGTCAATCTCGGCAGCCGCGCGAAGGAGCGCCACGTGCTGCCGGGCTTCTTCCACGATACGCTGGGCGAGCGCGACCGCGCCAAGGCGCTCGACCTGATCCGGCCGTTCCTCGAAGCGCAGTTCGCGGCACCGGCGGAAGCTGTCGACCTGAAGCAGGCGGACATCGCCGGCTACACGCGCGACGAGGCCGACCGCCTCGCCTCGCCGCTCGATCTGCTTTCGCCCAGGGGCCTCTACTGGGCGATGAGTCGCGCCTTCATCCGCATCGGCAGCTGGTTCTCGCAAGGCATGAAGGTCGGCGTTACCACCGGCTTCGATTCCGGTTCGACGCTCGACTATGTCTATGAGAACGAGCCGCGCGGCCTGGGGCCGATCGGCCGCATGGTCGACCGGGCCTTCCTCGACGCCATCGGCTGGCGCGGCATCCGCCAGCGCAAGCTTCACATCGAAGAGCTGATCGGCTCGGCGCTGGCAATGCTGAAGGCCGCTGGGCGGCCGACCAACATCCTGGACATTGCGTCTGGTCACGGCCACTACGTCCTCGATGCGATCGACATGAGCCGGGAGCAACCGACCAGCGTTCGACTGCGCGACTATTCCGACCTCAATGTCGAGCTCGGCCGCAAGCTGATCGCCGAGCGGCAATTGCCGGCCAGCGTGTCGTTCCAGCGCGCCGACGCCTTCGACGGCGACGGGCTCGCCGCGATCGATCCGGCGCCGGACCTCGCCATCGTCTCCGGCCTTTACGAGCTCTTCTCCGACAATGCGCTGATTGCGCGCTCGCTCGGCGGCCTTGCCCGCGCCATGCAGCCAGGCAGCCTGCTCATTTACACCAACCAGCCCTGGCACCCGCAGCTCGAAATGATCGCGCGCAGCCTGACCTCGCATCGCGGCGGCCAGGCCTGGGTGATGCGGCGGCGCACGCAAGCCGAGATGGATCAGCTGGTCGAGGCGGCAGGCTTCGAGAAGCTCGACCAGCGCATCGACCAATGGGGGATCTTCACCGTCTCGCTGGCAAGGCGGCTTTAGGACCACCGCCGCATGCCTTCCAGTGCCGAGCCCCCGCCACTTTCACCCAGCGCCGAGCCCTATGGGCGTGTCGTCCTGCGCGCAGCGCTGTGGCTCGCTTTCCTCGCGCCGTTCTTCTATTCGACCTACGGCTTCGCCAATTGGCTCGCCTCGACGCGCGATCATGTCGGCAGCATCGTGTTCTCCTGGGAACACCATGTTCCGTTCGTCGCCTGGACGATCGTGCCGTACTGGTCGATCAACCTGTTCTACGGACTGTCGCTCCTGCTCAACGACAGCCGCCAGGGCGTCGACCGGCTGGCCGGCCGCTACCTCACCGCGCAGATCGTCGCCGTCGCCTGCTTCATCCTGTTTCCGCTGACCGCCACCTTCGTGCGGCCGGAAACGAGCGGCCTGCCGGGTTTCCTGTTTGCGGTGCTCGGCGGCTTCGACAAGCCGTTCAACCAGGCGCCGTCGCTGCATATCGCGCTGTTGGTGATCATCTGGGATCATTGGCGCCAGCGCCTCGCCGGTCCTTTGCTGGGGCTCTGGCACGGCTGGTGCCTTCTGATCGGCGCCTCGGTGCTGACCACCTGGCAGCATCATTTCATCGACATCCCGACCGGCGCGCTGCTCGGCTTCTTCGCCCTGTGGCTCTTTCCGGCACAGGGCGAGCTGCCGTTCGCCGGGTCCCACCTGACTGCCGACGGCAAGGCACGGCGGCTTGCGCTATACTACGCGCTGGGCGCCGCTCTGGCGCTAACGGGCGCTGCGGCCGGCGCCTTCTTCTCCGCCCTCGCCTTGTTGCTTCTATGGCCTTCGCTGGCGCTGGCCATCGTCGCCTTCGCCTATGCCGGGGCCGGCGCGAAAGTGTTCCAGAAGACCGCGGATGGCCGTGTGTCGCTGGCGAGCCGCATCCTGCTTTGGCCCTATCGTCTGGGCGCCAGGGTCAATGTCTGGGCATGGACGCGCAAGCTGCCGCCGGTCGTGCCGGTCAGCGACGGCGTCTTCCTTGGGCGGTTCCCGAACGCCGCCGAGGCTGACGGCTTCGGCACGGTGATCGATCTCGCCGCCGAGCTTGAGCGACCGGGCGACGCGCCGGGTCGCTGGCAAAGCTTCGGCATGCTCGATCTGCTGCCGCCGCCGGCGGACACGCTCGACCAAGCGGTGGCGGCGATCGAGCCGGCGCGCCGGCATGGCACGGTGCTGGTCTGCTGCGCGCTCGGCTTCCAGCGCAGTGCCACCGTCATCGCCGGATGGCTCGTCGCGAGCGGCCGCTCGCACACGCCGTCCCAGGCGCGCAAGCAGCTCGCCGCGTCCGGACGACCGGTGCATCTTCAGGTCGGACTGGACGAGCCGGCATGACGGACGAGACCTACCAGCGGCGGACAGCCGCCTTTGCCGACATGCTGATCAAGCACGCCGCATGGCCGGCCGCGATCGTGCTCGTCTGCGACGGCTTCGCGCCTTTGGTCGCTTCGGCGCGCGGCGCGCTCCAGGCGCCGATCGCGGTGCTGGCGCTGCTGGTCGCCGCGGCAAGCGCCGTCGTGATGCTTGGGTTTTCGGCGCTTCTCGCCTTCGACGCGCTGTTGTTCCGGCTGATGGCGAGCCATGACAATGAGCGTTCGGGATGCGCCGCTGTCGACGACGTGCTGGCGCGGATGCGGCTCAAGCCGGCCTCCTCGTCTCCGCGCCCGCTCGACGACCGCATCGCCGGAACGCGCCGCCTGCTTGCCCGGCAGCGCATCGCCTTCGCGATCTTCGTCCTCGCGTTCCTGACAGCCGGATTCTGGATGCCGGGATGAACAGGCTGTCGCTCCGGACCTTCCCCCTGTTGCAGACGGCGACCTCGGTCGGCCTGTCGGCTCTGGCCCGGGCGGTGACCGGCGTGCGTCCGATCTGGAGCGGCTGCCAGCCATCGGACCGGCAGCGCATCTATTTCGCCAACCACACCAGCCATGGCGATTTCATCCTTTTGTCGGCCTGCCTCAGCGAAAGAGAACGCGCCACCACACATGCGATCGCCGCCGCCGAATATTGGCGAAAGTCGCGGCTGCGCCGCTTCATCGCCGAGGACATGCTTTCCTCCGTGCTGATCAGCCGGCAATGGACGAGGCCGGAAGAGAACCCGATCTCCGTCATGCTTTCCGTCCTCGA
This sequence comes from Mesorhizobium sp. WSM3864, assembly GCF_002294955.1. Lineage (NCBI taxonomy): Bacteria > Pseudomonadati > Pseudomonadota > Alphaproteobacteria > Hyphomicrobiales > Phyllobacteriaceae > Mesorhizobium > Mesorhizobium sp. WSM3864. Next base: position 25,262 of record NZ_NSGD01000006.1, on the reverse strand, counting down.
CCGAGGTCATTCGCTGATCATCTTCCCGGAAGGCACGCGCAACATGAGCGACGAGCTGCTGCCGTTCCGCTCCGGGCTCTACAATCTGTCGATGGCGCGGCCGGAAGTGGAGCTGATCCCGTGCTGGATCGAGAACATGTCGCGCGTGTTGCCCAAGGGCCAGTTTCTGCCGGTGCCGCTGCTTTGCCGCGTCGTCTTCGGCGCGCCGGTGGCGGTGGCGCCGGGCGAGGAACGCCGCGCCTTCCTCGAACGCGCCCGGGCCGAACTTCTGGCGCTCAATCCCCGCCCTGATCGAGACGAATGATGCGCCACGAAATCAGCATCCTGATCATCGGCCTTTTCGTGGTGTTGACCACCGCCAGCGCCACCGCCGCCGTGCTGTCGGCGCGGGCGCCGAAGCCGCTCAGCGCGACGCTCACCAACCTCACCCAGCGCATCAATGCCTGGTGGGTGATGGTGGCGCTGATGACGGTCGCCTTCTTCTTCGGCCGCTACGGCATGACCATCCTGTTCGCGCTGATCTCGTTCGCGGCGCTGCGCGAGTTCGTGACCTTGACGCACAGCCGCCGCAGCGACCATTGGGTTCTGCTCGGCATGTTCGGCATCGTCATTCCGTTCCAGTACTGGCTGGTGTGGACGGCCTGGTACGGGCTGTTCGTGATCTTCATCCCGGTCTACTGCTTCCTGCTGATGCCGGCGATCACGGCACTGCACGGCGATACCGAGCGCTTCCTGGAGCGCGTCTCGGCGCAGCAATGGGCGATCATGATCGCGGTCTATTGCGTCAGCCACGTCCCTGCGCTGCTGACGCTGAACGTGCCCGGCTTCGAGGGCCGCAACCTGCTGCTCGTCGCCTTCCTGATCATCGTCGTGCAGGGCAGCGACGTGCTGCAGTACATCTTCGGCAAGCTGTTCGGAAAGCACCGCTTCTCGCCAAAGGTCTCGCCGTCGAAGACCTGGGAGGGGCTGATCGGCGGGCTCGTCGCCTCGAGCCTGCTCGGCGCGCTGCTCGCCTTCATCACGCCGTTCTCGCCATTGCAGGCCTCGGCCGTCGCCTTCGTCGCCTGCACGATGGGGTTTCTCGGCGGGCTGGTCGCTTCCGCCATCAAGCGCGACCAGGGCGTGAAGGACTGGGGGCATCTGATCGAGGGCCATGGCGGCATGCTCGACCGCACCGACAGCCTGGTCTTCGCCGCGCCGATCTTCTTCCACCTGGTGCGCTATTTCTGGACGATTTGACCGTCCGCATCGGCGTCTCCCTGCGCAATTCCAAGGCCGCCTCACCCAAACATCGGAAAATTTTCAGAAACCGTTCGGGATTTCCGGAGCCCGAAGCGCCAAGAAGATCGGGCTGGCGAAAGACAGGCAGCAAAGCCCGATTTCCTCCAGCCAATTGATTTCCCGGTCGCCGCATCCTCCCCGCGCGGCCGCAACCTTGGTCATGGAGACAACATGATTGCACTTTTTCATAACAGGCCGCTGCGGCGCCGCCTTGTCGCCGGATCGATCGCCGTTCTTGCCTGCGGCGGCGCCATGGTCTGGCACGGCGCCAGAAGCGAGGCCTCGAACGTGAAGCCCGCCGTGGCCGAGACGAAGCTTGTCAAGGCCATGGCGGCCGTCCCGATGCTCAGCGCGGATACCCGCATCGCCATCGGCGAGATACGGCCGAGGCTCGAAAGCGACCTCGGCTTCCGCGTATCGGGCAAGCTGCTCGAACGCGTCGCCGAGATCGGCTCGACGGTGAAGAAGGGCGAGGTGCTCGCCCGCATCGAAGACCAGGACTATCGCAACCGGCTCGCCAGCGCCGAGGCCGATGTCGCGGCCGCACAGGCCGTGCTTGTCGAGGCAAAAGCCGCGGAGGCCCGCATCGGCGCGCTGCTCGCCAAGGGTTTTACCACCCGCGCCAATTATGACGCGACACTGAAGAATCTGCGTTCGGCGCAGGCCAAGCTGAAGTCGGCGAACATCGCCTTCGACATGGCCAAGGACCAGCTCGGCTATACCGAGCTGCATGCGGAATTCGACGGCATCGTCACCGCCACCGGAGCCGAAGCCGGCCAGTCGGTCAATGTCGGACAGATGGTGGTGCGGGTTGCCGATCCCGAGAGCCGCGACGCCGTGTTCTCGATCGCCGAAGCGGTCTTCGCCAACGCGCCCGATACGAAGCAACCGCCAAAAGTGACTGTCTCGCTGCTCAGCAATCCGGCGATCACCGCGGTCGGCAGCATCCGCGAGATCGCGCCTATGGCCGACGCCGCGACCCGCACCTTCCAGGTAAAGGTCTCGATCGAGAATGCGCCCAACGAGATGCGCTTCGGCGCGAGCGTCGCCGGCCGCGCCGAGATGGGCGGCGCGACGGTCATGGTGCTGCCGGGCAGCGCGCTGTTCGACAAGGGCGGCGAGCCGGCCGTGTGGGTCGTGTCCGCCTCGTCGGCGGTAGAGCTCAAGCCGGTCACGGTTGCCCGCTACGAGACCGACCGTGTCGTGGTCAGCGGCGGGCTCGCCAAAGGCGACCTGGTCGTCACCGCCGGCGTGAACCGGCTGCGGGAACACGAAAAAGTGCGTATCGTTGAAGGAGAGGAAAAATGACCATGTCCAAGACAAAGGTCTTGATTGCCGGCGCCGGTCCGACCGGGCTGACGCTCGCTCTCTGGCTGACCAGGCTCGGCGTCCCGGTCCGCATCTTCGACAAGGCCACCGGTCCGGGTGAAACCTCGCGCGCGCTCGCCGTCCAGGCGCGCACGCTGGAGTTCCATCGCCAGATCGGCATTGTCGAGGACATCCTTGCCGAGGGCATCCGGCTGGAAAGGCTTACGTTGCATACGCCGGCCGGCGTCGCAGCGCGGCTGCCGCTTTCCGATTTTGGCCGCGGCATCAGCCCCTACTCCTTCGCCTTCGCGCTGCCGCAGGATATCCATGAACGCGTGCTGATCACGCATCTGGAACGCGCCGGCGTCGAGGTCGAGCGCGGTACGGAACTCGTCGCCTTCCAGGACAAGGGTGACGCGGTCATCGCGACCCTTGCGCGGAACGGCAAGACGGAGACCGTCAGCGCAGCCTATCTCGCCGGCTGCGACGGCGCCCGCAGCACGGTACGCCATGGGCTGAACATCGGTTTCCCGGGCGGTACCTACGAACAGGCCTTCTACGTCGCCGACGTGAAGGGCACGGGCAACGTCACCCGCAATGGCATGGACACGACCATCAGCACCTATGGCTTCGCCATCGTGATGCCGGTCCGGCAGTCGGGCTCGCTGCGCCTCATCGGCATCGTGCCGAAGGCGCATGAGGCCGACGAGACGATCAGCTTCGAGGCGATCCGCGCCGATGTCGAGCGCGACACCGGCGTCACGGTCGAAGAGGTCAACTGGTTCTCGACCTATCGCGTCCATCATCGCGTCGCCGAGCGCTTCCGCGCCGGCCGCGTGTTCCTCGTCGGCGATGCCGGACACATCCATAGCCCGGCCGGCGGCCAGGGCATGAACACCGGCATGGGCGATGCTGTGAACCTCGCGTGGAAGCTAGGCGCCGTGGTGCAGGGCCGTGCCGATCCGCGCCTGCTCGACAGCTACGAGCCGGAGCGCATCGCCTTTGCCCACAAGCTGATCGAAAGCACCGACAAGGTGTTCCGCTTCATCACCAACCGCTCGCGACTGGTCGGCCTGTTCCGGCGTTACGTGATGCCGAAGGTCATGAACATCGGGCTCCACACATCGTTCGGGTCGCGCGCATTCTTCGGCGTGATCTCGCAGACGGCGATCGAGTACCGCGCCGGGCCGATCAGCTCGGGCATGGCGGGCAAGGTCAGCGGCGGCGATCGCCTGCCCTATGTCGCCGGCAATGTCATGGGCGCGGGCGGCGACAATTTCGAGCCGCTGCGCTCGCTCGACTGGCAGGTCCATGTCTATGGCGAGGTCAATTGCGATTTCCGGGCGATGCTCGCACCGACAGGAATTGCAGTGCATGCCTTCGCCTGGACAGACGCATCCGGGAAAGCCGGCCTGCAGCGCGACGCAGCCTATCTGGTGAGGCCGGACGGCCATGTCGCGCTCGCCTCGCCGGTTCAGGAGGCAGCCGCCTTCCAGCGCTATCTCGCCGGCCTCGCCATCAGGCCGAGAACCGCCGAGCGCGCGCCCTACCGTGTGCCGGGCACCATGCACAGCCTGGCCTGAATTGCGACAGCGCCCGCCAAGCGGCGGGCGCTGACCGAACCCAAACCGTCATTTGTTTTGGCCAGCCGGCAGGCGCCGGCGGAGCGCGCTTGCGCGCGCCCTGAAAAGGAACCACATCATGACCAGCTTCAATCTTTCCGAATGGGCGCTGCGGCACCGCAGCTTCATCGTCTACCTGATGATCGCGGCCGCCCTTGCCGGCCTCTACGCCTATGGCGGCCTCGGCCGCGAGGAGGACCCGCCCTTCACCATCAAGACCATGGTGGTGAAGACGATGTGGCCGGGCGCCAGCACCAGCGACACGGTGGAGCAGATCACCGATCGCATCGAGAAGAAGCTCGAAGAGCTGCCGGACCTCGACTACGTCAAGAGCTACACCAAGCCCGGCGAATCCGTCGTCTTCGTGAACCTCAAGGACACGGTGGCCGCGGACCAGGTGCAGCCGCTCTGGTACCAGGTGCGCAAGAAGCTCGACGACATCAAGCCGACGCTGCCGTCCGGCGTGCAGGGCCCGTTCTACAATGACGAGTTCGGCGACACCTATTCGCTGATCTACGCGCTCACCTCCGACAGCCTCAGCCATCGTGAGTTGAAGGATCTCGGCACCAGCCTGCGCGCCGGGCTGCTGACGGTGAAGGACGTCGCCAAGGTCGACCTCATCGGCCAGCAGGACGAGAAGATCTATCTCGAATTCTCGACGCAGAAGGTGGCGGCGCTCGGCCTCGATGTCGGCACGCTGTCGCAGGCGCTGCAGGCGCAGAACGCGCTGACGCCGAGTGGCACGGTCGATGCCGGCCCCGAGCGCATCGCCATCCGCGTGTCCGGCAGCTTCACCTCCGAGGAAAGCCTCAAGGCCATCAACTTCCACGCCAACGGCCATTACTTCCGGCTGGGCGACGTCGCCGAGGTCAAGCGCGCCTATTCCGACCCGCCGCAGCCGATGTTCCGCTTCAACGGCAAGCCTGCGGTGGGCATCGCCATCTCGATGACTTCGGGCGGCGACGCGCTGGCGCTGGGCGAGACCGTCAAGGAGAAGATGCATGAGATGCAGGCCGAGCTGCCGCTCGGCGCCGAGCTCGGCCTGGTCGCCGACCAGTCGCATGTGGTGGAAGAATCCGTCGGCGAATTCACCAAGAGCCTCGGCGAGGCGATCGCCATCGTGCTCGCCGTCTCGCTGCTGGCGCTCGGCTGGCGTCCCGGCGTCGTCGTGGCGGTCGCCATCCCGCTGGTGCTGGCGATCACCTTCGTCACCATGGAGTATTTCGGCATCTCGCTGCAGCGCATCTCGCTCGGCGCGCTGATCATCGCGCTCGGCCTGCTGGTCGACGATGCCATGATCGCGGTCGAGATGATGATCTCGCGCATGGAGGAAGGCTACGACAAGATCTCGGCCGCCACTTATGCATATACCTCCACCGCCTTCCCGATGCTCACCGGCACGCTGGTGACGATCGCCGGCTTCGTGCCGGTCGGCTTCGCCAAGAGCGGCGCCGGGGAATACTGCTTCTCGCTGTTCGCTGTCGTGGCGATCGCGCTCGTCGTCTCCTGGGTGGTCGCGGTGCTGTTCACGCCGCTCACCGGCGTCTTCCTGCTGCCCGATCGCATCAAGGGGCATGGCGGCAGCCATCAGCCCTCGCGCGTCGGCCGCGGTTTCCAGGCGCTGCTCGAGATGGCGATGCGGGCAAAGTGGCTGGTGCTGTCGGCGACGGCCGGACTGTTCGCGCTCTCCGTCGTGGCGATGGGTTTCGTCGGCCAAGAGTTCTTCCCGAAGTCCGACCGGCCCGAGGTCATGCTCGACCTCACCTTGCCGCGCACCGCTTCGATCAAGTCGACGGATGCCGTGGTAGAGCGCGTCGAGAAGCTGCTCGCCGCCGATCCTGATATCGACCACTGGAGCTTCTATGTCGGCCAGGGCGCGGTGCGCTTCTACCTGCCCCTCGACGCGCAGCTCGCCAACGACTTCTTCGCCCAGGCGGTGATCGTGACCAAGGGCCACGCCGTGCGCCAGGCGGTGATCGACCGGCTGGAGAAGCAGCTGTCGACCGGCTTCGACGACGTCATGGTCCGCGTCACGCCGCTGGAGCTCGGCCCGCCGGTCGGCTGGCCGCTGAAGTTCCGTGTCAGCGGTCCGGATCCGGACAAGACGCGCGGCCTCGCGCAGCAGTTCGCGCAGGTGCTGGGCAGCGACGCCTCGGTGCGCAACATCAACTACGACTGGAACGAGCCGGCCAAGGTCATCAAGGTCGATGTCGACCAGGACCGGGCGCGCGCGCTGGGCATCTCCTCGCAGCAGCTGTCGGAGACGATCAACGCGGTGCTCTCCGGCTCGAAGATCACGCAGATGCGCGACGACATCTACCTCGTCGACATCGTTGCCCGCGCGGTGGAAACCGAACGCGCCAGCATCGACACGCTGCGCGGCCTGACGATCAGCGCCTCCGGCGGACGGCGGGTGCCGCTCGAGCAGGTGGCGAAGCTCACCTACCAGACCGAGCCGCCGCTGATCTGGCGCCGCGGCCGGCTGCCGACCGTGACCGTCCAGGCCGATGTCGCGCCGGGCGAAAATGCCACGCTGGTCACGCGGCGGCTGGAGATCGCCATCGCCGCCTTCAAGGCGGAACTGCCGGCGCGCTACAGCGTCGAGCAGGGTGGCGTGATCGAGGACAGCGCCAAGGCGCAGGCCTCGATCTTCGTGGTGTTCCCGCTGATGCTGTTCATCATGGCCACCGTCCTGATGGTGCAGCTGATGAGCTTCCAGCGCCTGGTGCTGGTGCTGCTCACCGCTCCGCTTGCGATCATCGGCGTCGCCGGCGCGCTGCTCCTCTCGGGCGCTCCGATGGGCTTCGTCGCGATCCTCGGCGTGATGTCGCTGATCGGCATGGTGATCCGCAACTCGGTGATCCTGATCGCGCAGATCGACCAGCACATCGCCGCCGGCGAGGAACCATGGGCAGCGGTGATCAGCGCCACCACGCATCGGTTGCGGCCGATCCTGCTGACGGCGGCGGCCGCCATCCTCGGCATGATCCCGATCGCGCCGACGGTGTTCTGGGGGCCGATGGCCTATGCGGTGATGGGCGGCCTCTTGGTGGCGACCGTGCTGACGCTGGTTTTCCTGCCGACGCTCTACGTCACCTGGTTCGGCATCAAGGCGCCGGCTGAGAGCACCCCCGCGGCCGAACCGACCGCGGCCGCAGCCGAGCCCCAGCCGCTGGTGGCCTGAGCGGCGCCCTCCCAGCAGCCACGGCGGCCAACGCCGCCGTGGCGAGCTTTATCATCCAAAACGGAAAGGAACGATCATGACACCCTTCTTTGGAAATCTTCTCGTTCGCGTGAATGCCGGCTTCCTGGTCCTTGCTTCCGCAGGCGGGCTCGCCACCGACATTGCCGGCTCGTTCTTCGGGCGCGGGGCTGAAGCCGTGCTGCTCAACAACGCACCCGGCACCGGCATCGGCTTCATCGAGGCGCACGGGCTGGCCCTGATCATCGGCGTGACGCTCTGGCGCATCGCCTACTCCCGCAACTGGCACGCCGTGCTGGCTGCCGTGCATGTGCTGCTCGGAACGGCCAACCTTCTATTCTGGCAGTTCTTCATCGCCGCCGACGTGCTCGTCGTCGGCTACGTCACAACCGCGGCGCACTGGCTGTTCGTGGTTGCTCACCTGGCGGCGCTGACGGGTTCGACCCGGCTGGCCGCTTCATCCTCCCACTAGAACTGAACACCAACCTCAGGAGAAACGAAAATGCCTGTGAAATCTTTCAGGAAAATGCGCTCGGCAGCTGCGTTGCTCGGGATCGGCCTCGCCGCCGTCGAGATCGTCGGCACGGCCGTGCCGGCCCTGTCGCTGGTCGGTACCGCCGAAGCCCGCATCGGGGCGCCCTGGACACCGCACAGCGCCGCGGGCGTCGCCCGGCGCGCCACGACATGGCGTGTGCTGAGGCACACCACCGCCTGGGTCGCCACACTGCCGGCAGGCTGCGTTCGCACCAAGGTCAACGGCTTCGACGTCTGGCGCTGCGGCCGGACCTACTACCGGCCCTATCAAGGCCGCTACATCGTGGTCGTCGTCGATTGAGGCGGCTCGGGCACAGCCCAAAGCGCGTCGCGCTGAAACGGATTCGGGCGACGCGCTTTAAGTTTTTGTTTTGATATCCCAGAGCCGCTGCACACTTCCGGGTGCGAGATGTTTTAGCCGAGGGCAAGCCTGACGCCTTCGCAGAGATGCTCGGCATCGGCCGGATTTTCGAACGGCACGCCGTGCAGCGCATAGTCGAGCGGCGAGAAGGAAGCGCCCTCCTCGATGAGGGCGATCTGCCGCCGCCCCTTGTCCCTATCGCCCATCTGGGCATAGCAGGCGGCCAGCCTCGTCCTGATCCAGGGTGCCGGCCGCGTCGCGAGCTCCAGCGCTTCCGCCGCTTGCCGGTATTCGCCCATCATGTAGAGCGCCAGCGCGCGGTCGAACTGGTACCAGTGCGGATGCAACGGATCGATGCGGATGCCGCGCGCCAGCCAGGTCAGCGCTTCCAGCGGCCGGCCGCGCATGGTGAGCAGCATTCCCATCTGCTCGATGCTGTCGGCGTCATAAGGGTTGAGCTGCAAGGCGATGCGCATGTGATGTTCGGCCGCCTCGTGATCGCGCATATAGAGGCGGATCAGCGACTGCACGCGATGGCCGGTCGGCTGGTCGGGCGACAGGGCCAGCCCTTTGTCGGCAAGGTCGCGCGCATTTTCCAGGACAGCATCGGTGGCGCGTCCGAACTCCCCGTCGAGCGAGCGCGCCAAAGCGAGATAGGAATAGGCAAGCCCGTAATTCGGATCCTTGGCGATCGCCGCCTCGAACAAGGCCTCTGCGCCGCGCTGGTCGGTCTGAGCGGGATCGCGCAGCAGCGCAAAGCCGCGCAGCAGGAGCTCGTAGGCGGCAAGGCTGGTCACCGGCTTGCGCGAGGCCTGCTCGAGGCCGGCGTTGGTGACCCGCGTGACCAGGCGGCTGACGATCTGCTCGACGATGTCGCGCTCGATCGCGAACAGGCCGGCGCCCTGCGACTGGTAGCGGTCGCCCCAGAGCTGGCTGGCGCTCGCGATGTCGACGAGGCTGACGGCCACCACGACATGCTCGCCCTGGCGGCGCAGCGAGCCCTCGACCAGGTAGTCTGCGCCGATGCGGGCGCGAATCTGCGGCCATTCGGCGCGGCCGAAAGAGGCGAAGGAAAAACTCGAATTGCGCGCCAGCACCGTCACGGTGCCAAAGCGCGCCACGCCGTTGATGAGATCCTCGGCAAAGCCGTCGACCATCGCCTCGTCGGCCGGATCGCCGCTCTCGTTGCGGAAGCGCACCACCGCCACGATCGGTTGGCTGCTGATCTCGGGCGCCGCTTCGGCTTCCGCGGCAAGCATATAGCCGCGCTTGGAGACGGTGCGCACCATGTCCTCGCCCAGCACCTTGCGGATCTCGCGCACCGACTGGGTGAGCGAATCCTCGGTGACATAGACGCCGGGCCAGACGACATCCATCAGCTCCGACTTCGGCACGACGCGGCCCATATTGCGGGCGAGATGCGAAAGCAGCGCGTAGGCTTTCGGCCGCAGGAACAGCGGCTCGTTGATGCCGCGCAGCGTTCCCTTGGCGAGGTCGAGCGTGAACCCGCCAAACCGGAAGACCTGATCGGCCGTCGCCGTCGTCATCGGGACACCCCTTCCCGCGTGCCGCTAATGCCGAGTCGATCCCACTCAACCCGGCATGCACGTTGCTATTATTGCGCACTGCGCAATTTCGATCAAACCGGCTTCCAGCGCAGTGGATCGCTGCCCCGCCAAATGCAAAGCGACAAGTAACGGCAACAGGCGCAAGGCTTTCGAATTTGCCGGTCGGGATTCAATCCGGTTTGCCTGACGGGCAAGCTCGCGTCGGGATTGATCGAGGCTTGTAGTGATCCGGTCGTCGGCCCTCAGAACCTGTGGCTCAGCCCCAGCTTGCCACCTAAGGCGCTGTAGCTGCTGCTGCCCAGGCCGTCATAGAAGGCCGAGGCGTTGATCGACATGCCGTTGCCCGCTGAAAGCGCGACGCCGGTTTCGGCCCGCCCGCGCAAGCCGGTCTCGGCCAGTCCGGGCGTTTCCGTCGACGCTGTCGCGGTATTGTTCTGCATGAAGGTCCAGATGCCTTGCAGGTCGACGAACGGTGTCATCACCAGACCGCCCTCCAACTGCATATCCGTGCTGATGCTGGGGCCGAAGGCGAACTGGCCAGTGCGCACGTCGACAGACGGCACATCGACGCCGAGACCGTCAACATAGGCATCGGTCTTTTCCTCGAACATCGTCAACCGCGCTTCAGGCTTGATCTTCCAGCGTTCGATGTCGAAGCTGCCGATCAATGCTGCGGTGGCCAGCCAGCGATTACCGTCGAACTTGTCATTGAAGGTCCCAAGCGGCGAGACCTGGTTGAACGATTGACCCCAGCCGGCGCGCGCGTCGAGATAGAAATGGTCGGAGAGCCGCACCGTGGCATAGGGGCCGACAAGATAGCCCACGCCGGTGACGGCGGCGCCGTCTTCGCGATCCTGGTCCAGCCAGTCGACCTGAAGGCTGAGGCCGACCAGCATGGCCGGGCTCAGCAGATAGTCGACGCCGGCATGGGCGATGCCGAAGCTGCCGTCGCCGCTGCCCGACTTGAAACGGCCGATCGTGCCTTCCGTCCAGACATCGAAACGCCGGGCCATCGGGTCGGACGGCGCCTCGGTGCTAGCAACAGAGCCGGCAGTGTCCGGGCCGAATGCATGCTGGAATGGCGCATTGGCCGAAGGCAATCGGCCGCAGTAAGCGCTGAGCGGCAGTTGCGTGCCGGGCGCGCCGGTTCCGGATTGCACGGCGCTCGTCTGGTCTGTGCCTTCATTGGCCTGCTCGCTCATCTGCGCCCGCTGCAGGCTGTAGCCGAAGGTGGTGCGGTCGGCAGCGATCTGCAGGCCGATCGGCAACTGGCTGCCGCCGATCGGCATGCCGAAGGCGGTCATGCCGCCATTGCCCGAATAAGCGCCGGTCAGCCGTTCGATGCGGCGGTCGATGTCGGGCTGGTTGGCGATGATGATGTCGGACCTGCTTTCCAGGAACGAGCCGATCAGCGCCACCGCCTTGTCGGCGGAATCGCTGGTCGAGATCGTGCAGCTTATGTTGCCGCCCGGGACCACCTTCAGCTTGCCACTCTTGCTGGCCGCGTTGATGGCCGAGCCCGGGTCCGAACACTGAGCCGAGGCGATGTCGACGCCGTTCGGCGCCGTGAAGCTGAACGCGTAGGTGCCCGGCGCCAGTGCGATGGCGCCGGAAGAGCCATGGCCGCCGCTGCTGTTGACCGCCACATTGAGCGCCGGCTCGGGCGAGGAGAAACCGAAGCTGCCGTCGGCAGGCGAGTTGACCAGGAAGGTGACGTTGCCGGGCTGCGTTGTGCTGACAGTCACCGTGAACGAGGCCGTGGCGGTGTTGCCGGCGGCGTCCCTGGCCTCGAAGGTGTTGGTCGTGGTGCCGAGCGGGAAGCTGCTGCCGGAGGCAAGGCCCGCAATCTGGGTCGTGCTGACTGTGCCCTGCGAATTGTCGGTGGCGGTCGGCGGCGCCCAATTCGCCGTGCCCGAGGTCTCGCCATAGGCCACCGTGACGGTGATGTTGGTCGGCACGGTCAGCACCGGCGGCTCGCCATCGGCGACGGTAACGGTGAACGATCGTTCGGCGCTCGCATTGCCTTGCTGGTCAATGGCCCTGTAGGTCACGGTCGTGGTGCCTATCGGGAAATCGCTGCCGGAGACAAGGCCAGCGACCAGTTGCGGCTGCACGTCGCCGCCGACCAGATCTGTCGCCGACACATTGTAGGTTACCTTGGCTGTCGGCTTGCCGGCATCGGTGGAAACGCTGATGTTGGCTGGCACGTTCAGCGCCGGCGCCTGGTTATCGGTCACCGTGACGGTGAAAGACTTCGGATCGCTGGCGTTGCCCCGGCTGTCGGTCGCCCTGAAGGTCACCGTTGTCGTGCCGACCGGAAAGCTGGCGCCGGAAGCAAGCCCCGCAATCTGCACGGGTGTCACCGCGCCGTCCACCGCGTCGGTCGCCGACACGCTGTAGGTCACGGTGGCGCTGGCCTTGCCGGGATCGCTGTCGACGACGATGTTGGCCGGCACTGTCAGCTCCGGTGCTTCGGCGTCGACGACGGTAACGATGAAGGACCCAGAACCGACATTGCCCGTACTGTCGGTGGCCGTCCAGGTGACGGTTGTCGTGCCGACCGGAAAGCTGGCGCCGGAAGCCAGCCCCGCCGTCTGGGTGAGCGTGACAGCACCACCAGCGGCATCGGTGGCCGAGACGTTGTAGGTCACAGTGGCGGTGTTCTTGCCGGTCTCGGTGTTGACGGTGACGTTGGCGGGAACATTCACCACCGGAGCCTCACGGTCCTGCACGGTGACGGTGAACGATCCCGAGCTGGTGTTGCCTTGCTTGTCGGTGGCGGTGAAGGTGACGGTTGTCGTGCCGGCCGGAAACTCGGCGCCGGAAGCAAGCCCGCTCGTCTGGGTGGGCGTGACGGCACCATCAACAACGTCGGTCGCCGACACACTGTAGGTCACAATGGCGCCGGCCTTGCCGGGATCGGTGGCGACGACAATGTTGGCGGGCAGGCTCAGCGTCGGCGCCTCCGTGTCGTTGACCGTTATCTTGAAGCTTGCCGTACCGGTGTTGCCGGCGGCGTCTGTGGCATCGAAGAAGACGGTGGTTGTGCCCAGCGGGAAGATGCTGCCGGAAGGCAGGCTGCCCGAGGCGACGACCGGCGTGACGGTGCCATCGCCGTCGACATTGTCCTTGGCCGTGGCATTGGGATAGGTGACGACAGCGGTCGCGACGCCGGCATCGGTGCCGACGGTTATGTCCGCAGGCGGTGTCACCACCGGCGCTTCGTGGTCGCTGACCGCCACCTTGAAGGTCGCTGGGCCGGCAATGTTGTTGCTGGCGTCCCTGGCGGTGCAGGAAACGGTGGTTTCGCCCGTGGCGAAGGCGCTCCCGGAGGCCGGCAGGCAGCTGACAACGGGCGCTGGATCGCCGGCATCGGTGGCCGTCGCGCTGTAGGTGACCGTTGCCGTCGGCTTGCCGGGATCGGTGTTTGCAGCGATGTCGGCAGGCACGCTCAATGCAGGCGGGGTCACGTCGTTGATGGTGATCTTGAAGGTCTTGGCAGCGCTGGTGTTGCCCGCAACGTCCTTGGCCGTGCAGCTCACCGTGGTCTCGCCGATGGCGAAGGTGCTGCCCGAGGCCGGCGCGCAAGAGACGGTCGGATTCGGGTCGGCATTGTCGGCGGCGGTCGCCGTGAAGGTCACGGCCTGGCCCGTCGCACCGGCTGGCGCGTTGTCGCTGATGTCGGTGGGAAGGCTCACCACCGGGGCTTCACGATCCTCGACGGTGACCGTGAAGGAACCGTTGGTGACGTTGCCGGACGGATCGGTCGCTGAGTAACTGACCGTGGTGACGCCGAGCGGAAAGGTGCCGCCGGAGGCGAGCCCGCCGGTCAACAGCAGATCCGCGACATCGTCCTCGGGATCGACAGCGCTGACGGCGTAGTTGACGACGGCTGTCGGCTTGCCGGTGTCTGTGCCGACGGTGATGTTGGACGGCAGGATAAGGTTCGGCGGGTTGGTGTCCGGCGGGGCCAGCGGCACGGTGAAGTTGGCGCCGGTCCTGCTGCCGCTGGGTGTGGTCCATTTGAGGATCGGCGCGCCGGAAAACGAACCCGACGCCATGTTGAGCGGAGTCACGGTATAGGTCGAGGTGCAGGTGAAGGTGGCGCCGGTTTGCTGCGGCGGGCTCTCGCAGTCCGGCATATTCGGACCGAGACCACGCGGGTCGACCGTCGCGGTCGTGAACACCCTGTTGCCGGAATAGGCTGTGAAGGTCAGCTTCATCACCTGTCCAACGAAGCGGAACTGGGCCGGGCGCGAGGTGACAGTGATCGATGGAGTGCTCGACTGGGCGCGGCTTTCAACTACGGTTGCCACCCAAAGCGCCAGACCGATCAGCAGCCCAACGCAGAACCTGGCGGTCAAAAGGGCCAATCCCTTGCACGCACGCCCTCGGGACGGCGCACAATGCGCAACAGTTTCGGCAAAATTGAACGTCACAAGTCACCCCCACGCCTGTCCATGGACCAGGCGCAATCCAAACTTCTCGATGCTTTGCGCCCCACAGACGCCAAGGCGCTGCATTGATGCAGCGTCTTGCAAACCCGGCAACATCAGGAGGTTGGCTCGTCGCAGCGGCCACCCACCGACTATCCGATCCTTCTGCGCAGATTTCCAGCCGCTACCTATGCCGCAGCCTTTGCGGCGGTCAATTGAGCGATCGAACGCCGAGCTGACTATTATTGGGGGGAATTTTCCAAATCGACGCAAGCGCTTAGCGCCTGTGCCGTGGTCCACGCGCAAACCGTGTCGATCGGCGAATGGATTGCGGGATGCGCAATTTCGATCAAACTGAGTGCTCCGAGAGACGGCACCATGATCCGGCCAATGCGAAGAGGAGCCATGAACCCGACCGAGAAAGCGCTGTGGTTTGTCGAAAGCCATCTGCCGGATGCGATTTCGCTCGACGATGTCGCGGCAAGCAGCGGCGTGTCGCGCTTCCATGTGACGCGCGCCTTCGGCGCCGCCACCGGCCGGTCCGTCATGGGCTATATGCGGGCGCGGCGGCTCAGCGAAGCGGCGCGCAAGCTCGCGGGCGGCGCGAGCGACATCCTGGCGGTCGCTCTCGATGCCGGCTACGGCTCGCATGAGGCTTTCACACGGGCCTTCCGCGACCAGTTCGGCACCACGCCGGAACTGGTGCGCGCTGGAGGCTCGACCCAAAACCTCGACCTCGTGGAGCCCATCCTCATGGACAGTTCGCTTCTCACCGCGCTCGAGCCGCCGCGCTTCGAGACCAGCCGGGCGTTTCTCATCGCCGGGCTCGGCGAGCGCTACAGCTGCGAGACCAGCGCCGGCATCCCAATGCTGTGGCAGCGCTTCGGACCCTACATCGGCAACATTCCCGGCGAGGTTCCTGACGTCGCCTACGGCGTTTGCACCAATGGCGACGATGCCGGCAATTTCGACTATGTCGCCGGCGTCGAGGTGTCGGATTTTTCCGATCTGCCGAAGGATTTTTACCGGGTTCGAGTGCCGGCGCAGAAATATGCCGTGTTTGCGCATCGCGAGCACATCTCGACCATCCGACGCACGGTCAATACCATCTGGAACAGGTGGCTGCCTGCATCCGGACATGAGATCGCCGACGCCCCGGACTTCGAGCGTTACGGCCCCGAATTCGATCCGCGCAGCGGCAATGGCGGGCTGGAGATCTGGGTGCCGATCAAAGGTTGAGACGCCTTCCTCCTTCTCCCCTTGCGGGAGAAGGTCTCGCCGAAGGCGATGGATGAGGAGTGTTCCAGTGGAGTGAGACGCCGGCGTTCCCTGGAACACCCCTCATCCGTCTCGGCGCTGCGCGCCGATCCACCTTCTCCCACAAGGGGAGAAGGAAAAGGCGCTACAGTTCCAAATTCCACGTCTGGCCGACCAAATCCTTGCCGAAGGAATGGTGGCGCTCTTCCTCGGCCAGCTTGAAGCCCGCCGCCTGGTAGATGCGGCGGGCCGAGCCAAGAATGTCGTTCGTCCACAGCGTCAGCGTCTTGTAGCCCTTGGCGCGCGAGAACGCGATGCACTCGTCTACCAGCCGTCGGCCGATGCCGAGGCCGCGCGCCGACGGCTCGACATAGAGCAGCCTGAGCTTCGCCACCTTGGGCGACTTGCGCATGACGAAAACCGAGCCGACCACCTCGCCTTCGCGCTCGGCGATCCAGCTGCGCTCCCATTGCGGAACGAAGTTCTTGACGAACTCGCCGAGGATCTCGGCAACCAGCGCCTCGTAGGTTTCGTCCCAGCCATAGTCCTGCGCGTAGATGAGGCCCTGGCGATGCGTGATCCAGCCGATGTCGCCGACCTGCAGCGGCCGCAGGATATAGGGAACTTTGGGTTGGGGTTTGTCGCCGAGCAGGTCCTGCACCGTGCGCATCGCCTTGACCAGACGCTCCTGGTCGGTCGGCGCCAGGCGATCGAGCAGCGCGCGCACCTGGTCGTGAGAATCCTGGTTGAGCGGCGCGAACGCCTCCCTGCCCGCGGGCGTCAGCGCGATCGAAGACCGCCGCGCGTCGGCCTCCGTGGCGGCGCGCTCGACCAGGCCGCGCTCCTCGAATTTTTTCAGCAGCCGGCTGACATAGCCGGGGTCGAGATCGAGGTCGCGCACCAGGTCGCTGGCGACCAGCCCGTCGCGATGGGCAAGCTCGTAAAGCACGCGCGCCTCGGTCAGCGAGAAAGGGCTCTTCAGGAGGCCTTCGTCGAGCAGGCCGATCTGGCGGGTGTAGAATCGGTTGAAGGCGCGCACGGCATCGATGCGCTGCTTGCCGGGGTGATCGTGGATGGTCATGGGAATTCCTCCTGTCGCGGACAGGATCGATCATTTAGTTGACTGAGTCAATAATATGGTTGTGCCGAGCTTCTTTGGGCCGGCGGGACAGCGCCCCCCTCTGTCCTGCCGGACATCTCCCCCACTTGGGGGGAGATCGGCTGTCGCGTTGGCTTTCGCCAATTTCCAACATTTCAGGATATGCGAAGCGCCGACACAGCCAATCTAGGACAGAGGGGGGCGCGAAGGATCGAAGACAGTTGGCGCGCCCGTTTACCCCATCGGCAGCGCCGGCCAGAACTCGACAATCCGCCCACCGGCAAACACCGCGAGCGAGCCGAAATGCTGCAGCACCGCCTCGCTCTGCGTCGGCCGCAGGAAGGCGTAGTCACCCGGCTTCACCTCCGCGCCCGCCGGGAGCCCCATGAACTGCTGGTTGGACGACAGCCCGATCAGGCCGTTCGGCTTCATGCCTGCGGGGAACACCGGTTCGGCCATCCACTTGCCGCCATAGAGATAGCAGGCCTTCTTCGGGAAGAAGCCGAGCGCCTGCAGCGTGCGGGAGATAGCCGCCGGGCCGGGGAGCACCGGATCGAGCGCCTTCAGGATCGGCGTCGCAATGAGAGCGGCCGGCCGGAAGCCGTCGAGGCCGGGCGTGTCGAAATCGCTGGGCAGCACGAAGGCCGAGCCGATCGACACTTCGTTGGCCACGCCGCCGCCATGCAGCAGCGCCGTCTTGGAACCGCCGATGTTGAGGATGCGGCGCTGGTCCGCATCGAGGGCCGCGACGAACTCGGCAGCCTTCGCCGCGGCCTTTTTCAGCGCGCCGGCCGCGCCGCCGAACAGCCCGGGAATTTCCGGCGCATGCGCTTCATAGGCCATGATGCCTTCGCAGCGCAGGCCCTTCGGTATGGCCAGCGCCCCGATCTCGGCAGGACCGGAAAAGCCGCCGCGATGCAGGCCGACATCGACCTCGAAGGCGAAGCGCAGTTCGGTGCCGAACGCTGCGGCGAGCGCACCGTATTCGGACAGGCGCTCCGGCGTGTCGATCAGCCAGCAGACGCGCGACCACCCGCCGGCGTCGCCTCTAGCCAGCGCCGCTTTCGCCGCACCCACCGGCATCGGCTTGCCATAGAGGAGATCGGCCGCGGGAAAGGCGTCGAGCACCGCCTGCGTCACCGGCGAATGGAAGGTCATGAAGCGGCCGGTTTCGAGCCTCTTGGCGATATGCGAAAGCAGCGGCAGGCAAGGCAGCGACTTGTCGACCAACCGCACGGCAAGACCCGGCGCCAGCCTCTGCTTCACCAGCGCGATGTTGGCGTCCAGCCGGTCGCGGTCGAGCACCAGGCAGGGCCGAAAGATTTCGGCGGCCTTGAGCGCCTTCGACAGCTCGGCGAAATAGGCGCTCATTGTTGGATGCCGAACAGGCCGGCCATATAGGGCGACACGAAGCGGTTCCCAGGATCGATGTCGCGGCGCACCGCCATTGCGTCATCCCAGCGCGGATAGAGTTTCTTGAAATCCGCCGCCGTCAAGCTGTGCATCTTCCCCCAATGCGGCCGCCCGCCATATTTGCGGAAGATCGGCTCGGCCGCGCGCATGAAAGGAAGCGGATCGTTCGCCACGTCGTGATGAATGGCGATCGAGCAGGTCAGCCTCCTGTGGAAGGGCGAAAGCCAGAATTCGTCCGGGGCGACCGAACGCACCTCCATCGGGAAATAGACTTCCGGGAAGTGCTTTTCGCTCAGCGCGATGATCTCGGCTAGCGCCTTCGGACCGTCCTCGTAAGGCAGGTGATACTCCATCTCGTTGAATTTGGTGCGACGGTCGCTGGCGTAGACGTTGAGCCAGTCCTGCACATAATCCTCGGCCGGCACCTTCTTGACCGCACCCTTGATCAGCGCCCGGCGGAGCGCCGGCAGCCAGCGCAGCACGGTGCGCAGCTTGCGCAATGTCGCCAGGCTCTCCTCGTCATCCTCGGTCGGCCGCGGCGAAGGCCGAGCGTCGCTGAGATCGCTGGCGATGAACTGCGCATGGCCGGAGAACGGGATGTAATAAAACTCTGCCGAACGGTGTGCGGCCATCATCGTCTCGAAGTCGCGCAGCATATCGCCGATCGGCAACACCCATTTGCGGCGCCGCAGCCGGTAGGTCGGGATGTTGTTCATCGTCACTTCGGTGAGCACGCCGTAAGCGCCGAGCGCGACGCCGGTGGCATGGATCATATCCTGGTCGCCCGCCCGGCTGTATTCGCGCAGCTTGCCTTGCCCGTCGACGAACTGCACCGCCTCGAGCTGCGTATGATAGGCGCCGAGCGTCGGGCCGGAACCATGCGTCGCGGTGCCCAGCGCGCCGCCGATCGCTTGCTTGTCGATGTCGCCCATATTGGGCAGGCCCTGGCCGATGTCCTGCAGGATGTGCATCAGCGCGCCAAGCCTTGTGCCTGCCCTCACGCGTGCCCGATTGGCTGCGGCGTCATGCGAAACCAGCCCTTCGATCTTCGCCAGCGAGATGATGGTGCCGTCGGACTGCACCAGCGGCGTGAAGGAATGGCCGGCGCCGGCGACGCGCAGCGGACCGGGCGCGGAACGCACCAGATCGGCCAGCTCGCCGACATCGGCTGGCGTGGCGATCAGCTTCGGCGCGGCGTTCACGAAACCCGACCAGTTGCTCCAGGCGTTTGCCATGGTCACCTCCCGCTCAGGCTGGAACGCGGCGCCCGGCAACCAGCACGAAGACGCCGAGCAGCGCCACGCTGGCCAACGCGCTTGCCGCGGCGAATTCCGGCACCGGCCGGAAATTTTGGCCGTCGATCAGCAGCGAGGCGGCGACCGGGCCGATGGCGAGGCCGAAGAGCTGCGCCGCCGGCACGAGCAGTACCGCATTGCGCGTCTCGTCGGCGGTGATCGCCAGCCGGATCTGATAGGGCACGATGAAGAGCAGGATGAAGCCCATCACCAGCGCCACCGACCAGAAGACCGAAAGCCCGGGGCCGGAAGCGAGCAGCACCGAGCTGATCGTCGCGATGGCGCCGATGACGGTGATGGCGAAGCGGTAGTCGATGCGCGCTTCGAAGACGGTGGCGGTCATGGCGCCCATGACCTGCGCGGCAAGGCTTGCCGAGACCATCAGGCCGACGGTGCGGCCGTCTATGCCGAACTCGGCGCCGAGCGGCTCCAGAAATGCCCAGACGGCGCCGAAGAACATGAAGTAGCAGAAGATCGACAGCAGCGCCGTGATCGCCGGCACGGTGAGCACATTGGCAAAATGCTCGTCCTTCGGCAGGTCGGCGTAGTCGTCCGGCACGATCCACGCAACGACGAGCGACAACAGGCAGACAACGCCGAGCGCGACAAAGCCGCCGGCCGCGCCGGCGGCAGGCACGGCATAAAGCGCGAGCAGCAGCGCCAGCGCGCATTGCGCCAAGGTCTGCAGCGTGACGAAATAGCCGCCGATGCGCTCGGCCCGGCGCGAGCGGGCGATCAATTCGGTCGCCACGGCGACCAAGCCACCCTCAGCCAGCCCGGCGAGGGTGCGCGCGCCGATCAGCGCATTGGAGCTCATCGTATAGGCGGTCCAGAAATTGGCGAGCGCCAGCAGCACCAAAAGCGCGGCGCTCTTCCAGCGCATGTTGCGCGCCGGCAAGAGCATCGCCACGATCGCCGAGCCGACGGCGATCGCGATCATCTCGGCGGTGGCGACCAGCGCCAGCTCGTCACCGGTGACATGACCCTCGCTATAGAGCGCGCCGAGCAGCACCGGCTGCAAGCCCAGGATGAGCAGGCCGACCGAGCCGATCCAGAGCGCCGCGGCGAGTTGCAGGCCGGTCGGATTGCCGACCAGCCAGTCGCCATTTTCCGCATGCGCGGCATCGGTTGCAGTCACGAGGCGCCCTCCCTTGCAGCCCGGTGAAAAAACTGACAACTTGTCAGCATTCCCGAAACTGATACTTGATCAGTTTCCTGTCAACCGAGAATCCACGACGCCCGCGCGAGATGAGGCAAGCAAGGCAAACGGCGACGGAACCGAGGCGCAGGCCCAAGCAAGAGCGCAGCCGCGAGCGCATCGACGCGATCCTCGCTACGACCATGCGGCTGATCGGCGAGAAGGGCATAGACGCGGTCACGATGAAGGAAGTCGGCGCGCTGGCGGGCGGGCCGATCGCCACGGTCTATCATTATTTTCCAAGCAAGTCGGCGATCTTGGCGATGCTCTACGAGCGTTTCTCGGAGGAGAGCCGGGCTCGCTTCGGCGCGATCATCGCCGATATCCGGGGAGTGGATGACGTGACCGCTGCAGCCGATCGGCTGCTCGACGATTACTACGGCCGTGTCGCGGCGGATCCGGCGATCCAGGATCTGCAGAACGCGATCCAGGCCGACAAGGCGCTGCAGCATCTCGACATCGCCGAGACGCGGCATCAGGCGCAGATGTTCTGCGACCGTGTGGCGCCGATGCTGAAGCCTAAGCAGCGCGAGGCGTTCGGGCGCGTGGTGTTCCTGATCTTCCAGCTCGCCGGCGGGGTCGTGCGGCTGGCGCTGACGCAGGACGAGGCGGAAGGCCGGCGCACGATCGAGGATTACCGGTCGATCATCCACGCGCAGTTGCGGCTGTTTTTGTAGGCATGCCCTAACGGTGGTCATCCTCGGGCTTGACCCGAGGATCCATGCCGCGACTCCGTCATAGAGCGCAACGGCGGAGAATTCTGCAGTCCTTGCAACGCCTTAGCGTCACGGCATGGATCCTAGGGTCTGCGCGCGTCGCTTCGCTCCTTGCTCCGCCCTAGTATGACGACCGCTGGATACGATCCCCTCCGCGATTGCCAACTTACCCCGCATCCAGCTTCGGCCCCAGGATCTCCACCAGCCAATCGACAAACACCCTGACCCGTGGCGACAACTGCCGGCTCGGCGGATAGAGCACCGAGATCGGCGTGGGCGTCGGCGGGAAATCGGGAAGCACTTCGACCAGCCGGCCTGCCTCGAGGTCGTCCGCATATCGGAGCCTTGGCGCCTGGAACAGCCCGAAGCCCAGCCGGACCAGCGCAGCACTCGTGTCCGAATTGGCGACCGTGACCCGCGACGGCAGGACGATCTCGCGAACCATGCCGTCGACGGTGAATTCCAGCGGCATCACCTGCCTCGTGCGCGACGACACGAAGCCGATCATCATGTGCCCAGCCAAGTCGTCCGGCGTGCGCGGCACGCCGTGGCGTTCGAGATAGGCGGGGCTGGCCACGGTGATTTCGCGCGCGATGCCGAGACGCCGCACGATCATGTCGCTGTCGGGAAGCGTGCCGGCCCGGATGACGCAATCGACGCCTTCGCGCACGAGGTCGACGAGGCGGTCGCCTTCGCCGATATGCACGGTCAGGCCCGGATATCGGACGAGCAGCGCCGGCAGTTCCGGCAGCAGGAAAGTGCGCGCCATATGGCCGTTGACGTCGACGCTGAGGCGCCCGCGCACCTCATGCGCGCCGAAGCCGCCCTCGGCATCCTCGATGTCGGCCAGGATGCCGATGCAGCGCTGGTAATAGGCTTCACCGTCGAGCGTGGTGGTGACGTGGCGCGTGGTGCGACGCAGCAGCTGCACGCCCAACCGCTCCTCCAACTGCTTGATCGCGGCGGTGGCGCTGGAGCGCGGCAGGCCGAGATCGGCAGCGGCCGCCGTGAAGCTGCGCCGTTCCACGACGCGGGTGAAGAGCCGCATGCTGTCGAACCTGTCCATCGCTGATTGTTCGCAAATCTTGAATAGAGTTGGCAATCCATGCCAGATTATATCGGTCATTCGCGCGAGTATATGGATCACCATCGCCAAGACGGAGATTTTCACCATGACCACTCGCGCCATTGCCCTCATCACCGGCGGCAGCCGCGGCCTCGGCCGCAACACAGCGCTCAACCTCGCCCGCAAGGGCGTCGACGTCATCCTCACCTACCGCTCGCGCGCCGACGAGGCGAAGGCGGCGATCGCCGAGATCGAGGCCGCCGGCAGCCGCGCCGCGGCGCTTGAGCTCGACGCCGGCGCCGTTGCCACCTTCCCGGCTTTCGTCGCGGCGTTGACAAAGACGCTCCAGGAAACCTGGCAGCGCGACCGCTTCGATTATCTCGTCAACAATGCC
Source organism: Mesorhizobium sp. WSM3864 (assembly GCF_002294955.1). Lineage (NCBI taxonomy): Bacteria > Pseudomonadati > Pseudomonadota > Alphaproteobacteria > Hyphomicrobiales > Phyllobacteriaceae > Mesorhizobium > Mesorhizobium sp. WSM3864. The sequence continues at coordinate 2,512 of NZ_NSGD01000006.1, read as the reverse complement.
GGCACCGGCCTCCGCAAGCCGATCGCCGAGACCACGGAAGAGGAATTCGACACGCTGATGAACATCCATCTCAAAGGCGTGTTCTTCCTAACCCAGGCGCTGCTGCCGCTGATCAACGATGGCGGCCGCATCGTCAACGTGTCGAGCGGGCTGGCGCGCTTCTCGGTTCCGGGCTCGGCCGCCTATGCGATGATGAAGGGCGGCATCGAGGTGTTCACGCGCTACCTCGCCAAGGAGCTCAGCCAGCGCCGCATCACCGCCAACACCGTGGCGCCCGGCGCCATCGCCACCGACTTCAACGGCGGCCATGTGCGCGACGACGCCGAGATCAACCGCGTCGTGGCTGGCATGACGGCGCTCGGCCGCGCCGGCGTCGCCGACGATATCGGGCCGATGATCGCCTCGCTGCTGTCGGAGGACAATCGCTGGGTCAACGCCCAGCGCATCGAGGTCTCGGGCGGCATGAATATCTAAGCGTGTTGGCGGATCAACCCTTCGAAGCCGTCGGCAAGATTGGCATTGCCGGCGGCGATGAAGCTCGACAGATTGCGGGCGCGTCCAGGCGTTTTGTTGGCATCGAGCAGCACCGCCCTGCCCTCATGCATGACGAAATCGAACTTTCCGTAGTGGAAGCCGAGCTTGCGCCTTAGCGCGCGAAGCTCGTCCGGTACGGGAACCGCCTCGCGACGGATCGTGTCGTCGCCCTTGACCAGGCTCTGCGGCGAGACGTGGCGTGTGCAGCGCTCGCGCTCGCCGCAGAACAGCCAGAAACGGGCGGCAAAGCCATCCGGCTCAGGCTCGGGAATGAATTTTTCCACAATGAGGTCCTCGCGTCCGAACAGCTCGGCCGGAACGTCGGCGAGCGAGGCATGGATCTGGTATTGGTCGAAAGATTCGACGCCGGGGAAGGGCATCGGCTTGCCGGCGCGCCGCGCGCGCCGATTCAGTTGCTGTTCCGGCGTTCCCCGATGGTTGAGGCTGCTCTTGACGATAACCTGCCCTTTCCAGCCGTCGTCCTTGCCGACGACGGCTCCGCTGATGCGGCGCTTGGAAATGTCGGCGGCGCCGAGATTGAGGCAGAAGGGAAAGGCGCGGGCATACTCGACATAATCGGGCGACGTAACCGTCGCGTCGACATGCAGCACCGCGATATCGGCGGCCGGCTTCGCCGACGTGCCGCTGAGGACCTGCACCGAATGGCCGCGCCTCTTCAGTTCCTCCAGCAGATCGAAGAGCATGTACGGGCTGTCCCGGCGCCATAGCAGCCCGCGCCGGCTTTGGAAGCGGTCGAACTCATGCGTGATGACGGCGATGCGTGCCATTGTTCCCTTGGCCTATCAAGCGTCGTCCACTATTCGATCGGATACAACGCGCTACCGGGCTGGGGTTTGCATGACCGAGCATTGGAATGCAATTCGCAAACATTGGCAGTTGCTCGGCACACCCCTGCGGCCGCCGGCGGAGGTTGTCGAAAGCTACGACCGCGAACTCGACCTTGCCCCGTCGGATGTCGTGATGCTCGGCGTGACACCCGAGCTCGCCGGGCTCGGCGCCACGATGACGGCGGTCGACGAGTCTTCGGACATGATTGCCGGCATCTGGCCGGGCGACACCGATACGCGCAAGGCGGTGCAGGGCGACTGGTTCGATCTGCCGTGCGCCGATGCAAGCGTCGAGGCGCTGATCGGCGACGGATGTCTCTCGGTCATCGGCGATGCCGGCCTCAGGCGCACGCTATTTGCGTCGATCGCACGCGCGCTCAAGTCCGACGGCCGCGCCGGCATCAGGCTTTACGCCTCTCCCGCAACGCCGGACGACCCGAAGGATGTCCGCGCTCTGGCACTAAGCGGCGGCGTCTCGACTTTCCATGAGCTCAAATGGCGCGTGGCCATGACCGCGATCGGCGACGCGCCGGATTACACGATCCCGGTCAAAGCCATCCTCGAACAGTTCGAAAGGGTGTTTCCCGACCGCGAGGAGCTTTCGGCCCGAACCGGATGGGAACTGCCGGTCATCGGAACCATAGACGTCTACCGGAACTCGTCCGCCGTCTACAGTTTCGCCCCCGCGGCAGCGCTCATCGAGGAAGGCCGGACCTTCTTCGAAGATCTCCGGCTGACCTCTAGCGGCACATACGGTCTGGCCGAACGCTGCCCGCTGCTGGTGTTGCGCTCGCCGAAGCGCCTGGACTAAACGAGCTGGATTGCTCGCCCACGCTTCGCGCAGCCACCGCATTTCCGCCCAGCGCTCCGCCTGAGAAAAATTGCGCCATTGCCCCTCCCCGCGCGCCTTGACTCTCGCATGCCATCAGCCTATCTCAGCGCCACGTTAGCACTCGCCTTAGGTGAGTGCTAACTTATATCCGGCGGCCTCGCCGGATGGAGGAACAGTTCTCACCGTTCTCATTCGAGGAAGACAACATGGCAAAGTCCAAGTTCCGCCCGCTTCATGACCGCGTGGTCGTTCGCCGGGTTGAATCCGAATCCAAGACAGCCGGCGGGATCATCATCCC
>NZ_NSGD01000059.1:0-1129 GCF_002294955.1 Mesorhizobium sp. WSM3864 | reverse complement strand
GGCTCTCTTGAATTTCACAGAGGGCAGATTGAGAAGCGAACTTCTCGGCCGCCAGCGGCGCGCCGCCCTCGTTGGTGAGGCGTATATAGTCGGAGCCATTCGGGGTGTCAACAGCGATTTCGAACTTTCTCAGCATGTCGGCGAACGAATTCCAGCGATGCGCTTTGCATCCCATTTGATGCACGTCGTTGTCGCGAAATCGCTGTGAATTTCGGGCGATATGCACTAGCCGGCTGCTATGATGGTGCCCCCGAAGTTTATGGTAGCCGTCGCGTCGGGTCGCCGCACTTTCTCGGGCGTGGCCGGACCGATCTGCCGCCCACGACTGAGGGATCACCGGCTCAACTGACAGCGTCATTCCATGTGGCAGCGACTGGATAGCCGGTTCATTGCTTTGCTCGAGCAACGAACCCCGGCGAGACATCCGGGACGGTGCCCGCATTGATATGCCGCTCGATTCGTCATCGAATCGCTCGACCAGGTTTCTTGGATGCGGCTTCACCCAGAATGGCTGGGAAAGGACGTCGGCGAGCCGGTCGGGTTCGACGTCGCCGAAAGCATGTGGCGTCCATCGACAGACAGGCCAGTCGCCTTCCATAAGGTCGGTCCGGAGATTTAACCTGCCCCTCTCCCTGCAAGCCGCGAGACCTCGGCTACTCGACTAGCCGCTCAGGCCTTGACCCAGCCAGCGTCGCCGGCGAGCGCGTCGAAATCCGCCGAACTTAGGCCCTCTTGTATGATCGTCAGCGTTCTACGTGCCATGCAGCGGGGAAAGGTATGAGAGCTCCCTCAGCCTCGGGCCGCAGCTCCGCGCCGTGCGGTGCACAGACCGATCTCGTCATGGGCGGCGTCAATCGCGGCACCACCTTCGTTCAGCCGCTATCGGCGAAAACCGGTGATCTCGCGCAATGGCCAGGATGTCCAACAGGCGCTCGAGGTTTCATTGATACCCTTCGATCGAGCGAGGGGCTGTCCAACTGCGCTACCTGCGGGACGCCGCCGTGCTTGTTGCTCCCGAGGACCTCGCTGGCGGCTTCGCATCGAAGCGCGCCGCCGCAAACGCAAACGGCCTGCGTTGGCGGGCCGTTTGCGTGGTGTGGGGGACAGGATTTGGCTCGTCTGCCGGCGC
>NZ_NSGD01000058.1:0-1159 GCF_002294955.1 Mesorhizobium sp. WSM3864 | reverse complement strand
GGCAGGGCTATCGCATATGGGTCAGAGCCTGGGTGAGATAGTCGTCATTCCAGGCGCATTTCTTGATACGGTGGCTGATGGGAACTTTGTCGAGATCGGCGGCCTGAAGGATGTTTCTGGCGATGCGGTTGAGGAGCGCGGTGTTGGCCGGAGCATTGTCCTTGCGGGCTCGGGATTGATCCTCGTCGAGATGGACGTCGAGCATCCAGTGCAGCCCGTTCTCGATCTGCCAATGAGCCCTTGTGAGCTCGAGCGCCTGCTGCGGTGAGAGCAGCGTCGAAGCCATGAACAGGCGCGTCAGCGGCTTGGCTTGATTGCGCTGGCTGGTGATGCGGATGAAGGCTTTGTGGCCGGCCATCAGCGGCTCGGTTGCGGCGACGACCTCGGCCTGCCGCCATTCATTGCGGCCATGGCTGGTTTCGGTCCGCTCCGCCACTGAAGGGGTGATTTCGGCCAGCCGTTGTTTGGCATGGCCAACCCAATGGCGGCGGTTGCCTTTGAGCGCGAGCAGGTAGTCGCCGCCGCGTTCGGTGATGGCTTTTGCCATGCGCGTGTGGCAGTGGAGCGCATCGGCTGTGACCATTCTGCCAGTAAGATCAATGAGTTCGATGACCTTGAGGGCCGCCTCGACCTCGTTCTCTCCGGCGCTCGGCGAGACCGCCGCCAGGCACAGCCGCGTCTCGGCGGCAAAGGCCGACACCGTCAAGGGCGGACTGGCCGCAAGGCCCTTCTCATAGGCTCGCCGCAGCGCCTTGCCGTCGAGCGAGATTGCCTCTTGGCAGGCGCGCGCAAAGCCTGCGGCAAAGGCCGCGAAGGCGCGACCGAACGCCTCCGGATCGAGCAGTCGCAACAGCCGCGAGAAGGTGTCGTGGCTGGGCGCCACCTCATACTCGATCAACCGCAACAGCGCCTGTTTGCGCTGTTGCGCAAACAGCGCGAACTCCGTCGCGTTGCTCGCCCCGCACAGGCTCGCCGCAATCATCATCACGATTAAGTCGCCAAGCCGGTGCGTGGCATTGCCAGCGCGCGGATCGGGCACCGCGCCGAAATAGCTCTCAAGGCTGGAAATGGCAGTCTCTCCTTCGTTAGACTGCCTGTCCAAAGAATCCCTTCTCAGGCCAACTTCAAGTCCCAAAAAACCATATGCGATTCCCCTGCC
>NZ_NSGD01000057.1:0-1176 GCF_002294955.1 Mesorhizobium sp. WSM3864 | reverse complement strand
TGGCAAAAGGTAAATTCGAGCGCACCAAGCCGCATGTGAACATTGGCACGATCGGCCACGTCGATCATGGCAAGACGTCGCTGACGGCGGCGATCACGAAGTATTTTGGCGAATACAAGCGCTATGACCAGATCGACGCGGCGCCGGAAGAGAAGGCGCGCGGCATCACCATCTCGACGGCGCATGTCGAGTATGAGACGGCCAACCGTCACTATGCCCATGTCGACTGCCCCGGCCACGCCGACTATGTGAAGAACATGATCACCGGCGCCGCGCAGATGGACGGCGCGATCCTGGTGGTTTCGGCCGCCGACGGCCCGATGCCGCAGACCCGCGAGCACATCCTTTTGGCCCGCCAGGTCGGCGTGCCCTCGATCGTGGTGTTCCTGAACAAGGTCGACCAGGTCGACGACGCCGAGCTGCTCGAGCTGGTCGAGCTCGAGGTTCGCGAGCTGCTGACCAAGAACGAGTTCCCCGGCGACGACATTCCGATCGTCAAGGGTTCGGCTCTGGCCGCGCTGGAAGATTCGAACAAGACCATCGGCGAGGACGCCATCCGCGAGCTGATGGCGCAGGTCGACGCCTACATCCCGACGCCGGTTCGTCCGCTGGACAAGCCGTTCCTGATGCCGATCGAGGACGTGTTCTCGATCTCGGGCCGCGGCACGGTCGTGACCGGCCGCGTCGAGCGCGGCGTGGTCAAGGTCGGCGAGGAATTGGAGATCGTCGGCATCCGTCCGACGGCCAAGACCACCTGCACGGGCGTGGAGATGTTCCGCAAGCTGCTCGACCAGGGCCAGGCCGGCGACAACATCGGCGCGCTGTTGCGCGGCATCGACCGCGAGGGTGTCGAGCGCGGCCAGGTTCTGGCCAAGCCGGGTTCGGTGAAGCCGCACAAGAAGTTCGTGGCCGAAGCCTACATCCTGACCAAGGACGAGGGCGGCCGTCACACGCCGTTCTTCACCAACTACCGGCCGCAGTTCTACTTCCGCACCACCGACGTGACCGGCATCGTGACGCTGCCGGCCGGCACCGAGATGGTGATGCCCGGCGACAACATCACCGTCGACGTCGAGCTGATCGTGCCGATCGCCATGGAAGAGAAGCTGCGCTTCGCCATCCGTGAAGGCGGCCGCACCGTCGGTGCCGGCATCGTCGTCACCATCAAAGAATAAT
>NZ_NSGD01000056.1:0-1218 GCF_002294955.1 Mesorhizobium sp. WSM3864 | reverse complement strand
CCCCCTCGAGGGCAGGGGAATCGCAGATAAGTTGATTGGCTATTGCCAAGCCGCAAAAGAAGGATTCTTGAGAGGCTTTCTCGTAGCAGAGGAGGCCCGAGTGCGGCTTGTTTTGTCGATCCTGCAAGCAGTTCGCGATCCGCGCGACATCAAGGCGCGGCATGATCTTGCTGAACTTCTGTTTCTGGCGCTGGCGGCGACGCTGTGCGGGGCCAAAAGCTGTGTGGATATTGCGGAGTTCGCAGAGGGGCGCGAGGAGGAGCTGAAAGAGTTCATCGAGCTGAAGCATGGGTGTCCGAGCCACGACACCTTCAGCCGGGTGTTTCGGCTTCTTGATCCGCAGGAGTTGTCGGATGCGCTGAGCGCCTTCATGGCGGCATTGCGGCGTGAGCTTGGGCTCGGCCCACCGCGTGGCGTGGTGGCCGTCGACGGCAAGGCGCTGAGGCGCGGTTATGAGAAGGGCCGCGCCTTCATGCCGCCGCTGATGGTCAGTGCCTGGGATGCCGAGACGCGGCTGGCGATTGCGGCAACGCGGGCGCCGGCCTCCGACGAGGTTGCGGCGACGCTGGCGCTGCTGAAGAGCCTGGATCTCAAGGGCTGCACGGTGACGGCCGACGCCTTGCATTGTCGCCCCGAGACGGCCAAGGCGCTGCTGGCGCAGAAGGCGCATTATGCCCTTGGGCTGAAGGCCAACCGGGGTCGTCTGTTTGCCGCGGCCGAGAAAAGCTTCGCCGCGGCGGGCGAGATCGCCGGCTTCGAAACACGCGACAGCGGCCATGGCCGCACCGAAGTGCGCCGCGCCAGCGTGCTGCCGCTTGCCAGGCTCAAGGACGCGCCCGCCTTCCCCGGCCTCAAGGCCATTGGCCGCGTCGAGGCCCTGCGCACCACTGCCGACGGCAAGACGACCACATCGGTCCGCTATATCGCCCTCTCCAAGGTGCTGACGCCCAACAAATTGGCTGAGACGGTTCGTGCCCACTGGACGATCGAGAACCAGTTGCACTGGAGCCTTGATGTTGTCTTCCACGAGGATGACGCCCGCACCCGAAAGGACAACGCGCCACAAAACCTGGCCGTCATCCGCAGGCTCGCCCAAAACATCTTGGCTGCCCATCCGCTCGACAAACCAATCGCCAGCAAGATGCGCAGGGCCAACTGGAGCAAAGACTTCTTCTATGAACTCTTTACTCATATGCGATAGCCCTGCCCTCGAGGGGG
>NZ_NSGD01000055.1:0-1272 GCF_002294955.1 Mesorhizobium sp. WSM3864 | reverse complement strand
TGACGTTGCCCCCAGTTTCTATCCAGTTTTGAGTTCGTTTCCGGCCTGGGTTGTGCCCTGCTGGGCGGGTGAAGCGACAGTCGCTGGCGCGGAGCCTTTGGCATAGCGCAGCGCGAGCGACCGTCGCGGATTGAAGGTGATGGCGAACTCGGCCGGTGTCTGCCAGGCGATTTGGGAGTGCGGCCGCGCGGTGTTGTAGTCGGCGCGCCACAGGGCGATGGCTACGCGCGCCTGAGCCAGCGAGGTAAACAGTGTCTCGTTGAGCAGTTCATCGCGCAGTCGGCCGTTGAAGCTCTCGATGAAGCCATTCTGCATCGGCTTGCCGGGCGCAATGTAATGCCATTCGACGCGGTTCTGATCCGCCCAGGCGAGGATGGCGTTGGAGGTGAACTCGCTGCCATTGTCGCTGACGATCATCCGCGGCCGGCCGCGCTCGGTGATGAGCCGGTCCAGTTCGCGGGCAACTCGCATGCCCGAGAGAGACGTATCAACGATGAGTGCCAGGCACTCTCTCGTGCAGTCGTCGACGACGGCCAGGATGCGGAAGCGGCGCCCGTCGGTGAGCTGGTCCGATACGAAGTCGAGCGACCAGCGCTCGTCGGGCCTCAGCGGCACCAGCATCGGCGCCCTGGTCCCGATCGCCCGCTTGCGGCCGCCACGTCGGCGAACGGCGAGCTTCTCCTCCCGATAGAGCCGGAACAGCTTCTTGTGGTTCACGACCAGGCCCTCCCGCCTCAGCATCACGAGGAGACGCCGGTAGCCGAACCGGCGACGCTCCTGCGCGATCGCCTTCATCCGCTCGCGAATCTCGCGGTCGTCCGGCCTGCTGGTCTCGTAGCGAACCGTCATGCGGCAACAGCCGATGGCTTTACACGCCCGCCGTTCGCTCATCCCGAAGCCTTCCTTCAGGTAAGCGACAGCTTTCCGCTTGGCCGCGGGCGTCACCATTTCTTTCCCACGAGATCCTTCAATGCGGCATTGTCGAGCATGGCATCGGCCAGAAGCCGCTTCAGCCGCGTGTTCTCGTCCTCCAGCGCCTTCAGTCGCCGAGCCTCGGAGACATCCATCCCGCCAAAGCGGGCCTTCCAGTTGTAGATCGAAGCATCGCTGACGCCGTGCTTCCGACACAGGTCGGCGACCGAGACCCCGGCCTCATGCTCCTTCAAAATTCCGATGATCTGCTCTTCAGAGAAGCGGCTGCGCTTCATGTCCTGGTCCTCTCGATGGGCCAGAACGAACTTCAAACCGGATTAGATCAGAGGGGCAAGGTCA
>NZ_NSGD01000054.1:0-1588 GCF_002294955.1 Mesorhizobium sp. WSM3864 | reverse complement strand
CTGGAAGCGCGGGTATGGTCCGCTGCCCTCGGCTCGGAATGGGCGCCAGCCAGCCAGACGAAATTCAAGGACAGTGCTTCTGTAGCCCCGCCGATTTTGCCGCCTCCGTTACCCGGCGCGCAGCCAAGCCCGGCGCCCACGGCGGCAGTGCCTCAACCTTCTGCTGCGCGCAAAAAAGCGGAGGCGCCGGGTATCAGCTCGTACTGTGCTGAGGTGATTGCCTTCTCACCGCTGGCCATGCTGCTTGTCGATGTCACCGCCAAGGCAGCCAAAGTGGATCCAAGTGCTGGCGACTTCAACAACGCCTCTCAGCTCTGGTGGACGCTGGCCGTCATCGTGGTGTGCGTCCTGGACGTCAGGCAGCTCAATCGCAAAGGGCTCAATCCAGGCAACCGATGGATTACGCCCTTCGTGCTGCTCTCGCCGGTCGGGTATTTTTGGCGAAGGGCCGCAATCGTCGGCGGCGGCTGGCGCTATCTATGGCTCTGGCTCGGCTGCGCGGTGGTGGGTTTCGCGGGAGAGCTCGCTTTCGTCATTGACGGGTGAGCAGGCAATGAACCTCGCCTCCAAACGCACCCGGCACCACAAGGTTGATATGAACGATACGCAATCCGAATTGCTGACGCTTCTGCTGGTCGCAACGATCATCTTCCTCATTCCGACCATCATCGCCTTCCTGCGGCGCCACCCGAACCGATGGGTGATCTTCCTGCTCAACACCTTTCTCGGGGCCACGGGCATCGTTTGGTTCGGCTGCTTGATCTGGGCGTGCAAGGCCATCCACATCACTGCTGACCCAAGAGGAACCAACGGCGGTGAATCCGGCCTCAACCTGACCGCCAATGACGTCGTATGGGTGCGTTTTGAGAACGTCGCTCCGCTGTCACCGCCGGTCTCGCGATTGCCAAGCGAGGACATGCTCAATCGGCTGGAACGCCTAAAAAAGTTGCGCGACGACGGTGCCATCGACGCTGATCAATTCGAACGTATGCGCGCTGGGGTCTTCAAGGCGGGATAATGCCGAGCTCCAAAGGCTTATCAAAAACCGATCTCAATCCGCACCGTTTCCGATCAAACAGTTCGTCTGGTCAGTGCTCCTTGGAGGACTTCAATGCTAAGGGCTATCTGCCTCACCTTAGGGCTCGCCACCGTCTTCGTGCTTGGCGCCACCACCGCACACCTCCAAGCAGCACCCAACATCAGCGTCATGTCTTTGCCCTATGTCGGCTGGCAAGTGGACATTCCCTTCGATGACAATGGAACCGGCAAGATCAAGATAAAGCCCGACACTAAGGGAGGCCGGCAGATTGCTGCCGCCGCGGCATTCTACAGCCTGGAATTCTGCAAGAAATGGTATTGGGAGCTGAGCGGTCCGGCGCGCGATTACATCGCCAGAGCAAAGCGGTCCGATCCACCCGAGTTCACTGCGCTGCAGCGCTCTATTCGCCGCGCTATGCACAAACTCGGTCTAAGACAGGATTTCGATACCTGCGTGATGCTCACTGACCCATACCAGGCTGGCGGAGATCTCGCCGTGCTTATGCCGTGGGGCAAAAACGGCTTTTATCCGGAGCATGATCAATAGCAT
>NZ_NSGD01000053.1:0-1652 GCF_002294955.1 Mesorhizobium sp. WSM3864 | reverse complement strand
ATCTGGGCCGAGCTTCTGGGGCTCGATCGGGTCGGCCGCCACGACCACTTCTTCGAGCTCGGCGGCCATTCGCTGCTGGCGGTGCGGCTGCTGAGCCGGCTCTCGCCGGCCGTCGGTGTCGAGGTGCCGCTGTCGACGCTCTTCGCCAGGCCGGTGCTTTGCGATCTGGCGGAAAGCATCGTTGAAGATTTGAGCCGCGCCGATCGCAAAGACCTGCCGGCGATTGTTGCCGTGTCGCGCGATGAGCCGCTTGCGCTCTCCTTCGCCCAGCAGCGGCTGTGGTTCCTGGCGCAGCTGGACGAGGCCGGCACCAATTACCACATCCCGATGGCCTTGCGGCTGACGGGCCGGCTCGATCGGGCGGCCCTGCAGCGCAGCCTCGATGGTGTGTTTGCGCGTCACGAGGCGTTGCGCCATGTTTTTGTCGCGCCCGACGGCAAGCCCCGGGTCCGGGTCCTGCCGGCGGATGCTGGTCTGCCGCCGGTCGAGCATGACCTGTGCGGCCGGGCCGATGCTGAGGCGGCCCTTGAGGACCTGTGCCGTGAAGAGGCGCACACGCCCTTCGACCTCTCGCGCGGGCCGATGATCCGCGCTCGCCTGATCCGGCTGTCGCATGAGGAGCACGTCTTCCTGCTGACGCAGCATCACATTGTCTCGGATGGCTGGTCGATGGGCGTGCTGGTGCGGGAACTCGGTCAGCTCTACCGGGCCTTCGCTGCCGGGCATGATGATCCCTTGGCGCCGCTCGGCATCCAGTATGCGGACTATGCTGCCTGGCAGCGGCAGTGGCTGTCGGGGGACAGGCTGCAGAGCCAGGCCCGTCACTGGCGCGAGGCCCTGTCGGGGGCTCCTGCTCGCCTTGCCTTGCCGACGGACCGGCCGCGCCCAGCCCAGCAGTCGTTTGCCGGGGCCGGCGTGCCGGTGGTCATCGATCCGGCGCTGACGCGCGGGCTGAAGCGGCTGGCCAGCCAGCAGGGCACGACCTTGTTCATGACGGTGCTGGCGGCCTGGGCGGCGGTTCTGTCGCGCCTGTCAGGGCAGGACGACATCGTCATCGGCGTGCCGAGCGCCAATCGCGGCCGGCGCGAGATCGAAGAGCTGATCGGCTTCTTCGTCAACACGCTTGCGCTTCGCCTGGATCTGTCGGGGGCGCCGAGCGTGGCGCAGCTTCTGGAACGCACGCGGCGCACCGCGCTTGCCGCGCAGGAGCATCAGGACCTGCCGTTCGAGCAGGTGGTTGAGATCGTCAAGCCGCAGCGCGCGCTCGACCACACGCCGCTGTTCCAGGTGATGCTGGCCTGGCAGGACGCGGCCGTCGAGCGGCTTGACCTGCCCGGGCTCGCGGTCGAGGCTGTGGGCAATGCCTACGACCAGGTCAAGTTCGACCTGGAGCTGAGCCTTGGCGAGAGCGGCGAGGAGCTCGCCGGAAAGCTGCACTATGCGACCGCACTGTTCGACGAAGCCACGATCGAGCGGCAGCGCGGCTATCTTTTGGCGCTGCTGCGGGCGATGGTTGCCGATGCCGGGCAGCCGGTGGGCCGCATCGAGCTGCTGTCGCGCGAGGAGCGGACTTACCTTTTGGAGGAGCTGAACCGGACGGAAGCGGACTATCCGTCGCACAAGTGCATCCACGAGCTGTTCGAGGCGCAGGT
>NZ_NSGD01000052.1:0-1706 GCF_002294955.1 Mesorhizobium sp. WSM3864 | reverse complement strand
ATCTGGGCCGAGCTTCTGGGGCTCGATCGGGTCGGCCGCCACGACCACTTCTTCGAGCTCGGCGGCCATTCGCTGCTAGCGGTGCAGCTGATGGAGCGGTTGCGGCGGCAGTCGCTCGGGGTCGAGGTGCGCACCCTGTTGGCCCGGCCGGTGCTTTGCGATCTGGCCGCCAGCCTTGGCAGCCATAGTGAGGTGGCCGTGCCGGCCAACCTGATCGACGAGCACACTCTCGCGATCACGCCACCGATGCTGCCGCTGATCGAGCTGAGCCAGGAAGAGATCGACCGGGCGGTGGCGACTGTGCCGGGCGGGGTTGGCAACATCCAGGATATCTATGGCCTGTCGCCGCTGCAGGACGGCATCCTGTTCCATCATCTGTTGGCCGGGAAGGGCGATCCGTATCTCCTGGTCTCGCAGATGGCCTTTGCCGACCGCGCCCTGTTGGAGCGCTATCTTGATGCGGTCCAGCAAGTGGTGGACCGTCACGACGTGCTGCGCACGGCCTTTGTCTGGGAGGGACTGTCGAGCCCGGCCCAGGTGGTGTGGCGTCGTGCGCGGCTGGAGGTTGCCGAGGTCGAGCTGGACGAGAATGGCGATCCCGGTCATGAGCAACTGAAGCGCCGGTACGATCCGCGCCAATACCGCCTCGAGCTTGGCCGCGCGCCCTTGTTGCGGTTTGTGATCGCGCGCGAGCCGGGTGGCGGGCGCTGGCTGCTTTTGGAGCTGCATCATCACCTGATCGGGGATCACACCGCCTCGGAAGTGATGCGCGGCGAGGTGCGGGCGGTTCTGGAGGGTCGCTCGCATGAGCTTGGTGCGCCGCAGCCATTCCGCAATCTGGTGGCGCAGGCGCGTCTAGGAGCTTCCTCCGAAGAGCATGAAGCGTTCTTCCGGGAGATGCTGGGCGACATCGAGCAGCCGAGCCTGCCGTTCGGTTTAAGCGAGGTTCATGGCGACGGCAGCGGGGTCGGTGAGGCACATCGGATGCTGCCGGCCGCGCTCAATGATCGGCTGCGGGCGCAGGCGCGGCGGCTGGGTGTGAGCCTGGCGAGCCTCTGTCACCTGGCCTGGGGCCAGGTGGTGGCGCTGAGCAGCGGGCGCGAGAAGGTTGTGTTCGGCACGGTGCTGTTTGGCCGCATGCAGGCCGGGCCCGGCGCCGACCGCGCGCTCGGCCTGTTCATGAACACCTTGCCGGTGCGGCTCGACCTCGACGGCACCGGGGTCGAGGCCAGCGTGCGGGCCACGCACGGGCGGCTTTCGCAGCTGCTGGCGCATGAGCATGCCTCGCTGGCGCTGGCGCAGCGCTGCAGCGGCGTTGCAGCACCGGCGCCGCTGTTCAGTGCGCTCATGAACTATCGCCACAACACGCCGGCCGCCAGCACGGACGATGTCATGGCCGGCATCGAATGGCTGGGCGAGGAGGAGCGCACCAATTATCCGCTGAGCCTGTCGGTGGAGGATTTTGGCGATGCGCTCGGCCTCACCGCACAGGTGGTGGAGCCGATCTGTGGGGACCGGGTCTGCGGCTACGTGCAGCGGGCGCTCGAAGAGCTGGCCCAGGCACTGGAGCAGGCGCCCGGCAAGCCGGTGCGAGAGCTCGACATCCTGCCGGCCGCCGAGCGCGCCCATCTTTTGGAGGAGCTGAACCGGACGGAAGCGGACTATCCGTCGCACAAGTGCATCCACGAGCTGTTCGAGGCGCAGGT
>NZ_NSGD01000051.1:0-1722 GCF_002294955.1 Mesorhizobium sp. WSM3864 | reverse complement strand
GATGCTGGCTCGACGGTCACCTACAGCATCAACGACACGCGCTTTGCCATCAATTCCAGCACCGGTGTCATCACGCGCTCGGGCACAGGCAGCCTCAACTTCGAGACCCAGTCGTCGATCGACCTGACGGTGACGGCAACCTCTTCCGACGGCAGCACGGCCAACAAGGTCTTCACCATCGCCGTCCTCGACAGCCCGGAACCGGTTGCGTTCAACACGCCGCCCGATGCCAACACCGCGGCCAACCAGATCGGCCAGAACGCTGCCGCCGGTACTGCCGTCGGCATCACCGCTTCGGCCACGGATCCCGATGCCGGCTCGACGGTCACCTACAGTCTCAACGACCCGCGCTTTGCCATCAATCCCAGCACCGGTGTCATAACACGCTCGAGCACCGGCACGCTCAACGCCCAGTCCGAGCCGACGGTTGCGCTCACGGTCACCGCGACCTCGTCGGACGGCAGCACCAACACCCACGCCTTCAATGTTGACGTCACCGGCGGCAGCACGCCTGGGACTTTCGAGGCCAGGGTGGCGGCCGCAGGCGACGATGTCGAGGAGAAAGGTTCCGGCTCGATTTCGAGCAACGTCAGTGATCTGGAACTGGGCTTTGACGGCTCTACCCGCCAGACGGTCGGTCTCCGCTTCACCGGTATCGACGTCCCGCAAGGCGCGATCATCACCAGCGCCTACATCCAGTTCCAGGCCAATGAGGTGAAGACCGGCGCGGCCTCGCTGCTGATCAAGGGCCAGGACACCGACGACGCAAGCCCCTTCACCAGCACCAGCTTCAATGTATCGTCACGGGCAACGACCGACGCGTCGACGGCTTGGACGCCGGCCCCGTGGACCACGGTGGGCGAGCACGTCCAGGCCGAGCGCACGCCAGACCTCACGGCTGTCGTCCAGGAGATCGTCAGCCGCTCGGGCTGGGCGGCGCTCAACGACATGGCCTTCCTGATCACCGGCACCGGCACGCGCACCGCCGATTCCTACGAATACAATCCCGCCAGCGCGCCGCTGCTGCACATCGAATATGTCTTGCCGGGATCCGGAAGTCCGGTGGCCTTCAACACTCCGCCCGACTCCAACCCCGGCGCCAACCAGATCGCCGAGCTCGCCGCGGCGGGAGCACCCACGGGCATCACCGCTTCGGCCACCGATCCCGATGCCGGCGCGACCGTCACCTACAGCATCAACGATGCACGCTTCGCCATTAATTCCAGCACCGGCGTCATCACGCGCTCGGGCACAGGCACGCTCGACTTCGAAACCCAGTCGTCCATCAATCTGACGGTGACGGCAACCTCTTCCGACGGCAGCACCGCCACCAAGAGCTTCACCCTCGGTGTCCTCGACAGCCCGGAGCCGATCGCGTTCAACACGCCGCCGGATGCCAACTCCGGGGCCAACCAGATCGGCCAGAACGCTGCCGCCGGCACTGCCGTCGGCATCACCGCTTCGGCCTCGGATCCCGATGCCGGCTCGACAGTCACCTACACGATCGACGACTCGCGCTTTGCCATCAATTCCAGCACCGGGGTCGTCACGCGCTCGGGCACCGGCACGCTCAACGCCCAGTCCGAACCGACGATCAATCTCCAGGTGACAGCGACGTCGTCCGATGGCAGCAGCGCCACGAGCACCTTCACTGTCAGCGTCACGGCCGGCCAACAGCCCGTGGCCTTCAACACTCCGCCCGACTCCAACTCCGGCGCCAAC